>NZ_NPDR01000009.1 GCF_002811765.1 Leptospira saintgironsiae
GTTCCAGGTCCGGGAATCCAGACAAAAGTTTGGACTTCTTCCTAGGCTCGGGAATTTAAACCAATATGTTCATTTGATCTTAAGGTCCCTATCTCATCTTCCAAATCTGCATAACGAGGACCAACTCTCCTTAAAAGTCGCATTATACGAATTGATCGGAAACGCGATTGAACACGGTTGCGCTCGAATCACCTATCACCAAAAACAAGAGTTGATGTTCCAAGAGAATGATTACTTCTCTTATGTGGACAAGATCTGTGAATCCAAAGAAGAATGGATCCAGGTAGAAGTAGACTATGATGATACAAGAGTGACTGTTATCCTGGAAGATGGTGGAGAAGGTTTCGATCCTGCAAGAGTTCCAGATCCTGTACAAGATCCGAATGCAAGTCAACTTTCAGGAAGAGGTATCTTCTTAGTGCGTATGAATGTGGATTCCCTTTCTTATAATGATAAGGGAAACCAAGTCACATTTGTAAAGAAACTTCAAAAAGCAGAAGTGAAACAGGCTTAAATTAACAACCCAACAGAAAGGTAGAATATTCTATTTTAAGAATATATGAATATATACTAAGATTGTTTGGAAGAAGGTTTGTAATACGCTAAAAAATAACCACTAAGCAAGAACCAAGAAGGAATTTGTCCCAAGAAAAATGCTCCTGCTGCTCCCATCGTTCCATACTCAGGGATTAAAAGATTATCCAAAACTAAGCCGAAGACCAATCTAACTAAAGCAAGTATCGCAAGTAACCTAGGTTGTCCTAATGCAAATAATGCCATTCCGAGTGGAGAAAATACCAATTGGAATAGATAATTAGGATATAATAAATGGAATATAGGAACTGATTCAGGATATTTTCCTGAGAATAATGCGGAGAAGACCCAATCTCCTAAAAACACCCAAGGCCCTAAAGCCAGAGCAAATACCACAGCCACTAAGATAGATTTGCCCAAATAACTAGTGAATTCCTTATTTTCCGTTAGCCTAGAAAGTTTAGGATAGATCATTGAATTTAATACAGAAAATAAGATCACAAATCCACTGAATGGTTGTAAAGCCACCCCGTAAGCCGCTACAGCCTCATTCGAATGGTATTTATTCAGGAAAAATAACTCCATCCTATCTGATACAATTGCAAATAAAGAAGCTAAAAATGCATAACGATTGAAAGAGATGAGTTCTCTGGTTTGTTGTCGGACTTCTTCCTTATCACCTGCCCAATGCAATTTTCCTCTCGGGAATAATAGGAAGAATAACACAATCGTGAAAACTGGAGCTACGGAGAAGATCCCAAGTATATCCAAATGTCCGAGCGCATGGTCCGAAAATTGATCTGCTAAATACAAAATCAAAATGCGGATCAAGTTTGGAAGAGGATACCAAATAGAAAGCGCATGATATTGTCCAAAAGAAACAAATATACTTTCGAAATAAGAATTAAAAGAAAGAACAAAGCTACCGAATACGAGAAGAAATGCAGCCAGCGCATTCTCCTTTAAAAAATAAACAGCAACACTTGTAACAAGCACCAATAGAAATAATGCAGCCCATTTGACCCAGAGAGAAGATGCAAGAAGCACTCCAATCTTTCTTTTGTCTTCCGTCATTGGAGAAAGGAAACGTACTAAGGCGGTGGGTAATCCAAATTCTGCCACAGCTAAAAGTATAGGCAGAAATCCGGAATAGTATTGGAAGATCCCGTTCTCGTTTTTACTCAAGATACGAACGGAATAAACCATAAAGATAAAATTCAGTAGGGAGGCGATTACCTTGGAAAACCCTACTGAAAAAAAGCTACGTATGAATCCGGAGGTCCGTAATTTTCCGATACTTTCGGAAATGAACTGTAGAGAGGATCCAAGGCGAAGCATGAAGTTAAGTTAGATAGGCGCCTCCGCGTATCCTTTTTAAAAGAATGGGAGCGAGATGGCCAATATAGTAACACACGATCCCATACTTAAAGTATCTGGCAACCGGATTTTCCCCCAATAGTGAGGAGAGAATTTTTCCGAGAGCCAAATAAAAGATCAAGATCCCAAGAATGATCACGGCTACTCGGATCAAAAATACAATCCAAGAATCGACTGATTTCCAATCCAATCCTGCCCTCTTATTATACAAAATCCCGATCCCAAAACCTGCAAGAGCTCCTGCTGAAGAGATCACCTGCTCCCAGGATTTATTCGTAGACTCAGGTTGGCTTGGGTCATGAAGAAGAATGCTAGGCACAGTGAGAGCTAAAATAAAAAGTACAAGTGACTTCAGTCTTTTCTGGTCCGGTACCTGTCCTGTAAAACCAGGTTCCAAAACTCCAGGGTCTTTTGAGAACCAGAACTCCAATCCGAATAATACAAGTAATCCTAAAACAAAACCTCCGAGGGTATCGCCCAAAAAGTGAAGTCCAGCGTACATTCTTGCAATTGGCATAAATAAGATCAAAAACGCGGTAAGTATTCTCACCCAAGGAATTCTTACATGCAAAAATAAAGTTCCGTATAACACAACTGCGGTCTGCACATGTCCAGATGGAAATCCATAGGAACCTTCCATGAGTCCGAGCTCAGAAGGGAATGGTAAACCTATCGGTCTTGGCATAGTAAGTAGCGCCTTACAAGCTCCATTCACAATACTAGCTATCAAAAGACCAAGTGTCATTCTGAGTCCAATCTTTCGATCCAAACAAAGATAGATAAGAGAGACCAAAGCCATAAAAAAGAGAGAAGATCCCAAATAATGGAACACAATTGTAAGAGGATCCAACACAGGTTTTAAGGCAGAAACATGAAGAGCCTCTAAAGGCGAGTTAGAGAATAAGATCTCTTTCCACAGGAAACTATCCGTCATAAAAACGAGCATATAAAGTTTCGGTTTTAAACGCAAAATGAATTCTTTCTTAGATCTTAGCCCTCTGGGTGTTTTTAGAACATTCGTTTTGTAAGCCAAAATCCAGTTGCTAGATTCGTATTCCTACTGCATGATAGATATATAAGTGGAATTTATTGAACGATCGTTCTCCAAACGACAAAACAAACAAAGTTCGGTCAAAATTTACTAAAGGCCAGAACATTAGGAGAATATAATGGAACCTGAAATTTATACACCCCATAATAAATTAAAATTTGTGACTGCCGCTTCACTTTTTGACGGACATGATGCTTCTATCAATATCATGAGAAGAATACTTCAATCTTCTGGAGCAGAAGTAGTTCACCTTGGTCATAATAGATCAGTCCAAGAAATCGTAGACTGTGCCATCCAAGAAGATGTGCAAGGAATTGCAGTCACAAGTTACCAAGGTGGTCATGTAGAATATTTCAAATATATGATAGATCTTCTGAAAGAAAAAGAAAGTTCTCATATAAAAGTATTCGGCGGAGGTGGAGGAACTATCCTTCCCTCCGAGATTCAAGAGTTAGAAGCTTATGGAGTTTCTAAAATTTATTCTCCAGATGATGGTCGCTCCTTAGGATTACAAGGAATGATCAACGATCTATTACAAAAATCTGATTTTATTCCACCACATAGATTTAATGGAAATCTTTTCGCAGAGATCCGCAAAAAAAATCCGATCGCAATCGCAGAATCAATCTCCTTAGTGGAATCTTCTGAAAATGATCCTAAAAAAATAGACCCTGGAAAATTGGATTTTCCACTTTCCAAAAAGACGATTCCGATTTTAGGAATTACTGGAACAGGAGGAGCAGGAAAATCTTCCCTTACAGATGAATTAGTCAGAAGATTTATCCATGACTTCGAAGACAAAACAATTGCTATTATATCAGTAGACCCTTCCAAAAGAAAAACAGGAGGAGCACTTTTAGGAGATAGAATACGTATGAACTCTATCTCTCATCCAAGAGTTTATATGAGATCATTTGCAACTAGAGAAGCAAATATCGCATTGAACAGAAATGTCAAAAAAAGTCTGGATGTTCTCAAAAGTTCTGAATTCGACTTAGTGATCGTAGAAACAGCGGGGATTGGACAAAGTGATTCAGAGATCACAGAAGTTTCCGATCTTTCACTATACGTGATGACTCCTGAATTTGGAGCCGCCACTCAATTAGAAAAAATTGATATGATCGATTATGCGGATTTGATTGCAGTTAATAAATGTGACAAAAGAGGAGCATTAGACGCAATCAGAGATGTCCAAAAACAATTCCAAAGATCCAGAAAACTATTCGATCAAGGGCCTGAAACGATGCCAGTATTCGGCACAATCGCTTCTCAATTTAATGATCCTGGCACAAATAATCTATATGTTGCACTGATTGATTCTTTGAATAAAAAATTCAATCTGGATTGGAAATCTAATTTTGCTGCAAGCGCAGAGACTAGCCAAAAGATCCATATCATCCCTCCAGATAGACAAAGATATCTAGCTGAGATCGCGGAAGAATGCGAGAAATACGAGAATTTCGTCAAAAAAGAATCCGAAACTGCAGAAGTTTTATATAGGATCAAAGGTACGATAGAAGTATTAAAAGAAAGAGGCAAAAACGTCTCTGACTTGGAAGAAGAATACTCCAAAAGAGAAGAAGGACTTCATCCTGATACTAAAAAGATCCTGAAAGAATGGGATTCTAAATTAGAAAAATATTCTGGAGAATTTTTCACTTATAAAGTCAGAGACAAAGAGATCAAGGTAGAGAATTTTACAAAATCTTTAAGTAATCTGAATATCCCTAAGGTTTCCGTTCCTAAATTCCGCAACTGGGGCGAAATTGTAAAATGGTCTTATACTGAAAACTTCCCGGGAGAATTTCCATTTGCTGCTGGGGTATTTCCTTTTAAAAGAACCGGCGAAGATCCTACTCGTATGTTCGCAGGAGAAGGCGGACCAGAAAGAACAAACGCAAGATTCCACTACGTTAGCCATGGAATGCCGGCTCATCGTTTGAGTACTGCATTCGATTCTGTTACATTATATGGAGAAGATCCTGGACTTCGTCCAGATATTTATGGTAAGATCGGAAACTCCGGAGTGAGCATCGCTACCTTAGATGATGCTAAAAAACTCTACTCTGGTTTTGATCTTTGTAGCCCTAGCACTTCTGTGTCCATGACGATTAACGGACCGGCACCGATGCTTCTATCCTTCTTCTTAAATACCGCGATTGATCAAACCTGCGAAAAATATATTCGTGCAGAAGGAAAAGTAGAAGAAGCAAAATCCAAACTTGCGGAGATCTATTCTAAAAAAGGTGTTCCTGTTCCTCACTATAAAGGAGAGATCCCGAAAGGAAATGATGGTCTAGGCCTTCTTCTTTTAGGAACAACCGGTGATCAGATCCTTCCTAAGGAAGTTTATGAAAAGATAAAGAAAGAAACTCTTTCTTCTGTTCGAGGAACTGTTCAGGCGGATATCTTAAAAGAAGACCAGGCACAGAATACATGTATCTTCTCCACTGAATTTGCTCTGAAGTTAATGGGTGATATACAGGAATATTTTATCTGGAATAAGATACGTAATTTTTATTCTGTTTCTATTTCAGGATATCATATAGCAGAGGCAGGAGCAAATCCGATCACTCAGGTTGCCTTCACTCTTGCAAATGGTTTTACATTTGTGGAATATTATCTTTCACGCGGAATGAAGATTGATGATTTTGCTCCGAATCTTTCCTTCTTCTTCTCCAATGGAATTGATCCTGAATATGCAGTCATTGGAAGAGTGGCGCGTAAGATCTGGGCCAAGAGTATGAAATATAAATACAGCGGATCTGAACGTTCTCAGATGTTAAAATACCATATCCAAACTTCTGGACGTTCTTTACACGCACAAGAGATTGCATTCAACGATATTCGAACCACCTTACAAGCTTTATATGCAATCTATGATAATTGTAATAGTTTGCATACGAATGCATATGATGAAGCAATCACAACTCCTACAGAAGAATCTGTAAGAAGAGCAATGGCAATCCAGCTCATCATCAATAGAGAATTGGGTCTGGCTAAAAACGAAAATCCTCTACAAGGTTCCTTTATCATTGATGATCTTTCTGCTCTAGTAGAAGAGGCAATCTTGTCTGAGTTCAGACGTATCTCTGAAAGAGGCGGAGTTCTAGGTGCAATGGAAAGAATGTACCAAAGAAATAAGATCCAAGAAGAATCTCTGGAGTATGAACACAGAAAACATACTGGAGAAATTCCAGTAATAGGTGTGAATACTTTCTTAGGAAAAGATGGATCTCCTACAATTCTTCCAGAAGAAGTAATCCGCTCCACTGAAGATGAGAAAAAAGCGCAGATCAGAGAGTTGGAGGCATTCCAATTCAGGAATAAAGAGGAATCTTCTGAGGCCCTGAAAAATTTACAAGCCGCTTGCCTATCCGGAGAGAACGGATTCGAAGCATTGGTAGAAGCAGGAAAGGTTTGTTCTTTGGGACAAATGACCCATTCTCTTTACGAAGTGGGCGGCCAATATAGAAGAAGTATGTGACCGAGCGAGTGATACAAATCAATTCAGAGGACCTTTTTTTGTTTCCCTTAGGGTTTCAAGGTAGAAAATTTGGTCCAAGGCCATGACTTCTTCTGCAATCCAGTTTACAGAGACACATGTATACGCTGAAAAAAAACGGTTTAGAGTCGTTTTTGTGCGGAACGTATGTTCTGTCGAAACCGAAGAAATCGGCCTAATCCTGCAAAAGATCCAAGAAATCCAGCCGACCGTTGTAGAGCTAGATCTCGAAAACGTAGTCGCAATCCCTTCTCTTATACTGAATCGGATCTTAAAACTTTTGGCGGAATTAAAGTCCAAAGGAGTCCCGGTGGAAATCAAAACCAGCGAAGGACTCAAAACTGTTCTGAATCGACTGAAAATCTCCCTACAATGAAAACGATTTCTATCATTCTGACCCAATGTTTCCTATTCCAAAGTTTGGTATTCGGAAGCGGTTGGTTCTGTGGAATGCTCGCGGGTGAGATCAAACTTTGCCATTGTAATCACGGAAGCCAAAAAGAAAAACACTCAGATTCTGAAGATTCCAGATTCTCTTCCAAACTCGCTGATAGCGGAGAAGATCATTCTAATTCAAAACCTTCTTCCCTACCCGACTGTCATTCCGCTAAATCGGGTGAAGCACATAAATGTGCCTGTAAAAAAGCAAAAGATAAGGCCTCTTATTTAAGCGGGACTATCTGCACTCAATTTTTCACTTATTCCAAATTAGAAAACATAGCTCCTGAAACTCTTGGCTCAGAACTTCTGAGCCGTATTCAAGAAGGTTGCGGAGTGTTTGTTTCTTTCGATCTAGAAAGACCCCCTCAATTCTCCTAAACATTTTCTAAACCTCGAACGAGGAAGCGGAGGATATACCTATATCCTTACGCTAATACGAAAAATCGGAAAGTAAAACACTTTCCACAGGAGAATATTATGAAATCATTATGTAGATCCGTAATCGCGGCCGCTTCATTAATTTTTATAGGTTGTGACGGATCGTCCAGCCCAAACGCCGCTCTTTTAGCATTAGCTACCCTGAGCCCACCAGGAATTGAATTTAAAGCAGTAGTCGGAGATAGCGATGCCAGCTGCGGAGGAGATATTACAGGGCATGGAGATAGTCATTCTAGCTCTGTAACGATCCAACATGTGGCAGGAGTTATGCCAATCGGACTTAAAGATCTTAGATTTTATGTTTCTGAATTTGAACTTGTAGATCAAAACGATAATATAATCACTTTAGATGTTCCTAATACTGGAGCTTGGCAGTACGGTGGAGTTGCACTTCTTGACTTTGAAAACGGAAAAGGAAGTTGTAGCGGGACTACGGAAACAAACAATTTTGTCCAAGCTTCTGTAGAAAATAAAACCTACAAAACTCTTAGATTCACTTTGGGAGTTCCAGAAAGTTTAAATCATATCGATTACAGTGTTGCTCCTAGTCCATTAAATGTTTCTGGACTCGCTTGGAGCTGGACCATGGGTTATAGATTTTTCGTAGGAGAATTTCTCTCTAATGATGCTGCAACTCTTGGAAATGCAGCAGTTCTACATATAGGATCTGCCGGCTGTTCCGAATCGGCTGGAGTTTATACCTGCACCAATTCCAACCGGACTGTGATTGAACTAACTCCTACCGAAGGATTCAATCCATTCACACAAAAGGTTCAATTCGACCTTAAAAAAGCTGTGACAGGTTGGGATATCAGCACTGGAAGCAAAAGTTGCCATTCTATGGGGGCCATGGATAGCGCGACCTGTTCCTTAGTGTATCCGAATTTCGGTTTGGATTATTCTACCGGCAATGCTGGGTCCACCACACAGACAGTATTTGGAATAATTTCCAAATAGGAATTATAACGATGGTTTCGGTCAATTCGGCTGAAACCGGAGTATTTTATGAATAAATATATTACGTTTTCTTTACTCTTCCTTCTACTTTTTCAATGTACACAATTGGGGCTGGCGAAAGAAAAAAGTTCCGGATCAGAAAGTATACTTTTACTTTTAGGAACTTCTCCTTCCGAAGGAACTCCATATACCTGGGATCTTCCTGCGGGATTTCCTGCGCCGAAAGTTCCAAGTGATAATCCAATCACCGTGGAGAAAATAGATCTAGGAAGGTTTTTATTTTATGATACAAGATTATCTGAAAATGAAACCCAATCCTGTGGAAGTTGCCATAAACAAGAAAATGCGTTTACCGATGGGCTAACTGTTTCCGTTGGTTCTACAGGTCAGTCTCATCCGAGAAATGCACAACATCTTTCTAACGTCGCCTATAATCTTAGGCAAACTTGGGCAAATCCAGTTTTAAAAAAATTAGAAGACCAAGCAAGAGTTCCTATGTTCGGGGACAATCCAGTTGAATTAGGAATGAAAGACAGAGAAGATCTTTTGTTAGAAAGGCTTTCGACCGATTCTGACTACGTTTCTAAATTCAAATCCGCCTTTCCAAACGACCAAAATCCTTTCAGTATATTAAATATTACGAAAGCTTTATCCAGTTTCCAAAGAACCTTTATCTCCGGAAATTCTGCATACGATCGATACCAGGCTGGAGATTTTTCTGCCCTAAGCCCTTCTGCAATCCGAGGTAAAAACCTATTCTTTGGAGAAAAAGCAGAATGTTTCCATTGCCATGGTGGTTTCAATTTTACAGATACAGTCCTTCACACAGGAACGGTTTTCGAAGAAGTTACATTTCATAATAATGGATTAGATTCTTCCAGATTTGTAAGTCCGAACGGCGGATTGTATGAATTCACATTTAAGGAAGAAGATCGTGGAAAATTCAGAGCACCTTCTCTGCGTAACGTAGAACTTACTGCACCCTATATGCATGATGGCTCAATTCCGGATCTATTATCTGTAGTGAATCATTATGTAAACGGTGGAACGGGAGACGGAACTACAAATCCATATAGAGATGTTTTTGTAAGAAGTTTCTCCTTAAGTGAATCCGAAAAACAGGATTTGGTTGAATTCCTAAAAAGCCTAACAGACACGGAATTTACAACCAATCCTAAATTCCAGGATCCGTTCTGAAATTTTAGATAAATATGATGAAGAATAAAATAAAATTCGAATATATCTTACTATTCTTATTGTCCTTCCAAGCATGCGCCTATGGAACCTTAGGGAACTCCACGGAAGAAAGATCCACAGAACTTCAGGCGTTATTCCGTATTATGGATGAAAGAAGAGCGATCATTTCTCCTTGGTTATACTACTCGGATGACCAAGGAGATTCTGATATAGGTTCTTTTACATTAAGTGGGAGTTCTACTTATCAGATACAACTCACCGGGAACGAAGTAGTATTAGAAAGTATTTCAATGCTATTCAAGGGGCCTGAAAATTCTTTTTCTGTCTCCTCTTCCTCTACAGATGGCAAGGTCCATGTGTTTCATTCAGGTGGTTCAGAAACTCCTACAACAGGAACAGGCTCTTATTCCCACAAATACGGGATCAAGGGAAGTTTTTCTGCAGGAGATATTTCTGCCTCTGATTTTAACACTTTAACTGGACCGGTAAAAAGGCAAAGTTTATCCCCTTTTCCTGCTGTTCCATACGGAACCTTGCAACATATTTATGGGGAATTTTCCGACCTTCTGCTTACATTCCAGATATTTAATGGATCAACAACCAAAACGGTTCATGTAGAATTAAGAGAAGCAGAATTCCAAGTAGAAGCTTCCTGTGATTTAGAGATCCCTTATAAAAAGAATGTTCCATTCTCGATTGGATTTAGGACGGATGGCCTACTCTCCCAGAGAGCTGGATCTTCTGTTTCTATCTTGGACGGGATCTTTGCAATTTCTGGTTCAGAGATCACAATCAACGATTTTCAAAATACTACACTATACTCTGAAATCCTGGAGAACCTGGAAACAAGCGGCCAGGTCTTGGTATTATATCCATGTTTCTAATATTCAAAAAAAATCATCTATTAATTTTCATAAAACTTATTGCATTTCTATTCTTCATCTTTTTAGGCGGAGAAATTTTTGCCCACCATGCAGGAGAAGGCCAGAATATGACTTCTTCTACAAGGTTTATCGATCCTTTTACAGGAAAAAGGGAGAAACCTTCTGATTATCTTTTGATCAGCCAGGATTTTCAAAAAGGTACAATTGATAATTCTAATCTCTACACTACCACTGTGTTTGGAGAGTTCAATTTTGCAGGTGGTAAATATGCCGCAAACTTCAGTGCTCCATGGACTTATTATGAGCAGAAGGATAGAAGTGACGCTTCTCGTTACGGCAAAGCATTCGTTGGAGCCAAATGGAATCCTTTGATAGATACTGGCTGGCCATTCTTTATTATTTTAGAAGGTAGACTTGGTTTTCCTTCTGGCGGTGATACAGATAAATTTGCAGGTGGAGATTATTATTCAGGTATTGCGAACCTAACCTTAGGCGCCACTTGGAAACAGTTCTTATTTGTTCTTAGGGGTTCTGGGATTTTTCCTCTTTCTAAAGATCATGCGAATCTGGACACTCAATCTGGACTTCCCTATTGGGCGCAAAGCTCTACTACTCAAAATACAGAAACTCATCCTGAGATCCAAAAGATCACCCAGTGGTTTGCATATATTACCTATTTTTGGAGTAAAGATTTCAGTGTTTTCGGAGGACTTTTATACAGGACTCCTTATGTGAACGTGATCGGTGGTGGTAGTCTTTTAGAAGAAGATTCAGAAACCCAGAAAAAATTCCCGAAAGCTTTCAAAGAAGCTAGTTTAGGTTTTAATTATACTCTTACTAAAGGTACTTATCTTACGATTGCAGGCCGGCTTCCTTTGATTAGAGATCCCGAGATCAGGCTTTATGATTATGCGATCACTACTTCTATTTCTTTCGAACTTCCCGAATGGAGAGACTCTTCAAAAAAATCGGAGAAGGAAGTAGATGAGTTCGAATCGGAAGAAGATTTAGAGAAGAAATAGCTGGGTTTTCACGCAAAGGCGCCAAGACCGCAAAGAATATTGAACAGAGAGGCGTGGCCATTCAATCCCAAAGAGATTGGAAACATAGGGCTGAATTTTTTTCGAAACTTTGGAAACCCGACTTGGCCACACATTCTTCCTCGGTGGAAGGAAAATAATCTATTCCTCCACCCTCGTATTTGATCCTACAACATCCTTGTGTCTTGGAAGGTTTTTCTTTTTTGGGTGCTGACTCTTGGTTCTTGGTATCCTTAGTAGGCTCAGGAGAAACCCCCAAGACGGAAGTCGCGATCGAACAAAGATAACTAAAGGCAAAAACCAAGATCAAAGTTCGAAAATTCATCAAACCTATTTTATCTCCAGAATTAGTTTACAAGGCAAGGAAAAATCCCTGAATTCAAAAACCGAAGTTAAGTTTTTACGTTGACTCGGCGGCCTTGCGAAGGTGACAAAGGGAGAAAAGTTCAAAAGACCGAATAGGAATTCGAATGAAAAATCTCCGCTCAATTCTACCAGGACCTAAGTCCTTATCAGCTTCCGTTATATTCCTTACGATCGTATTCAGCCAAGTTTCGGCGGAAACGATCCTTTTAAAAAACGGTGAAAAAACCTATGGAACTGTAATCGATCAATCTACTGACACTGTTACAATTCTAAAAGAAACCAAAAGACAAACCTTAGCTAAGTCCCAGATCTTAAAGATCATCTTCAAAGATATCAAGGACGAGACGGAACTTGCAAAATTATTCGAGGCTGAAAAAAAGAAGCTGAACAAAGACGGCAAGAAGCCTGAGAAAGAAGAACAATTAGACACCATTCTTCTGGAACAAATGATCAAGGAGAACAGTTATAAGGCGGTCCAAAAGCGTTTAGCCTTGATCGAGAAGTACATAGACGAACAAGATTCAAGTTGGGAAGAATATATTTCTGCTAACAGAAATCCTTGGGAGCCTGTTTGGAAATCTGCAATCCTACCGGGTTGGGGACTTTCTACAATGAAACATGAGAATTATGCAAGGGCTTATCAGATTGCAATCGGTCTTTCTTTCCTCGTTGCAATCGGTGGAAGCCAAGCAGCAACAGAACAACATAATAAAGCTGAGAATCGTATGAGCAAAATTTTATTCGAAGATCCAGTTACTTATGCACAGATCCAAGGTTCAGGTATTACTGGAGCTTCAGTTATAGTAACTAAAATGCAATCGGATAGTATTTCAGAATATAATTCCTTTAAGAGTAAAGAGAACCAATACGAGACTTATAGCAGAACAGGACTTTATATGGGTGTTGGTTTGTATTTAATTCAATTAGCTCAGAGTTATTTTTTAGGCCAAAAATGGGCCACTCATAATATAATCCAAACTCCTTCCGGAGAAGCTGTGAAAGAAGGTTTTAATTTCAAAAGTAATTATATGCCTATTGCTGCAGGTGGCGCGAGTAATCTTTGGGAATACCGCACCGACCTGAGATATGTAAGTTCTTTCTAAACTTCTGGAATAGAATATCCTTTCGATTTCAACCAGTCCTGGTCGTATAACCTGGACTGGTATCTTGCTCCACTGTCCGCAAGTATTGTGACTATTGTTTTTCCTGGTCCCAGCTCTTTTGCAAGTTTTACTGCAGCACCTACATTGATCCCGCTAGATCCACCTACAAACAATCCGTCTTTGCGGAGAAGTGTATAAATAAACTCTAAACATTCTTCGTCTGTAACTCGGATCGCATCATCAAAAGGTGCATCTTTCATATTTTCAGTAATTCTTCCGTTACCAATTCCTTCTGTGAAAGAATTTCCTTCTGAGCTTAGTTCACCCTTTTTTACAAAATTATAAATTGCTGATCCATAAGGTTCTGCAGCGATTGTTTTGATCTTAGGATTTTTTTCCTTTAAGAACATCGCAGTCCCGCTGAATGTTCCTCCTGTTCCTAAAGATGCAAGCCAAGCATCCACTTTTCCCTCTGTTTGTCTCCAGATCTCAGGTCCTGTAGTATGATAATGTGCCAAACGGTTTGCCACATTGTCGAATTGATTTGCCCAGATGGCATTCGGAGTTTCTTCTGCGATACGAGCAGAAACTTTTACATAGTTTCCCGGATCTTTATAAGGAACTGCAGGAACTGTTCTTACTTCTGCACCAAGTGTTCTAAGTAGATCTATCTTTTCTTTGGATTGAGTGTCCGGAATTACGATCAAACATTTATATCCTTTTGCATTACAGATATGTACGAGCCCTATTCCAGTATTTCCCGCAGTGCCTTCGACTACTGTTCCGCCTGGCTTTAAAAGTCCCTTCTTCTCTGCTTCCTCAATGATAAATAATGCGGCCCTATCTTTTACGGAACCTCCAGGATTTAAGAATTCAGCTTTTCCTAAAATTTCACAACCTGTTAGGTCCGAATAATAATTTAAACGGATGAGAGGAGTATTCCCAATCGCATCTGCAAAACCTTTTTTGATCTCCATAAGAGCCTCTTTATTATAATATTTTAACGTAAGTGCAAATAAAAAAAGGAAAGCAAATCCACTTTCGTGAATCCGCTTTCCCCCTCGAATTTTTCCGATTTTGTTTTTTGTACCGGAAAAATGATCTATGTTTTCGAACCGTTAATTAAGCGATTGTTACGTCTTTAGAAAGATATACGTCTTGGATCGCGTTTAATAAGGCTACCCCGTCTTTCATAGGCTTTTGGAACGCCTTTCTTCCGGAGATAAGTCCCATTCCACCAGCTCTTTTGTTGATAACTGCAGCTTTTACCGCATCACCAAGATCATTAGAACCGGAAGGTCCACCAGAGTTGATCAGACCAATTTTACCCATGTAACAATTTGCTACTTGGTATCTTGCCATATCGATCGGATGATCGGAAGAAAGATCAGTATACATCTTATCATCTTTTTTACCGAATTTCAGATCTCTGAATCCACCTAAGTTAGTTTCAGGCAATTTTTGTTTTACGATATCTGCCTGGATAGTAGCAGCCAAATGGTTTGCTTGTCCAGTAAGGTCAGTAGCGATATGATAATCAGCTTTATCGTTTTTGAATCCATCATTTCTGAGATAAGCCCAAAGAATAGTTACGAGTCCTAGTTCATGAGCTCTGTGGAAAGCTTCAGAGATCTCTTGGATCTGTCTGGAACTTTCGTCAGAACCGAAATAGATTGTAGCTCCTACGGCAGCTGCTCCCATATCGAATGCCTGCTCTACATTTGCAAAGAGGATCTGGTCGAATTTGTTTGGATAGCTTAGAAGTTCGTTATGATTGATCTTAACTACAAAAGGAATCTTGTGAGCGTACTGACGAGATACTAATCCTAAAACTCCAAGAGTGGAAGCAACTGCGTTACATCCGCCTTCGATTGCAAGTTTTACGATATTTTCTGGATCGAAATAAGCAGGGTTTTTAGCGAAAGAAGCACCCGCGCTATGCTCAATCCCTTGGTCCACAGGAAGAATGGAAAGATATCCTGTTCCTGCAAGACGTCCAGTGTTGTAGATGGATTGGAAATTTTTAAGTACAGAGTTATTTCTGTCAGTCTTAGCAAAAATTTCGTCAATGTAATTTGGACCAGGGATGGTCAGGGTTTCCTTGGGGATGGTTTTAGAGACATGATTTAAGAGAGAATCCGCTTCCGCACCTAATGCGCTCTTGATTTTATCTAACATTCCAGTTATACCTATTGGTTTTATCGATCTGGTGACTAGTTTTGGGGCGAAGCCCAAAATTTCCATCGATTTTCGGCTGGAATCCTAAGGCTAAGAGAGGTCTAAAGCAGGTTCTTTATTTAATCTGGACTGGAAGACGGATATGGAAATCAGTACCCGAGCTGGACTTTTGAACATCCAGTTTTCCATGATTGGATTGAATGATCCCGTAACAAACGGAAAGCCCCATCCCTATCCTGGAGTCATCTGATTGTATCCTTTCAAAAGGTTGGAAAGCATTCTCAGGGTCTAACTCTCCGTTCAAGGTTCCTGAAAGTCGAATGTCCAGATATGGTCCTGAATCTGTTTTAGTATCTTCTAACCCTGCGTTAAAATGGATCGTACTTCCTTTCAGATCGGAGCCAACACCATCCGCATAAAAATATAAAAGATAATATAATACTTCTTTAATTTGATTCTGCTTTAAGAAGACATCCGGCATATCGGCTGGAATATTTTTTGAGATCTCAAGATTTTTAGATTTTAATAATTCGGAGATAATCCCTTCTACCCCGGCGAGAATATCATCCAACTTACACCAAACAGGCTCTTCATTATCAGATCTAGAAAATAAGATCAGATTTCGGATAATACCGGAGATCCTTTCTCCTTGCTCTATGATCACTCTTGCGTAATTTCGAATATCAGCAGGAAGGTCCTTTTTATTACGGATAATATTTCCGTAATTGATCACACCCATAAGAGGATTATTGATCTCGTGAGCGATACCCGCCGCCAATTTCTGGATGGACTCCAATCTTTTTTCGGATTGGATTACCTTCTCCATTTCCGAGATCCTTTTTTCAGATACGGATAGAAGGTCCAATTCGGAGAAGGTTACGATACTTCCTACAATACGATTTGCCTCATCTCTAATAGGCGAAACTCTGAATCCTACCCTGATCTTTCTATCATCCTTTCTAACAAGGACCGCTGGAATATATCTGAGATTATGACCTAAATTATCAGGATGTTCTCCTGAACCGATTTGAGTTTGGATAAAAGAAAGAACCACATCTCCGGGTTTTCCGAGAGCCTCTTCCAGGGTCCAGCCTGTCAGCTCTTCTGCAGAATGATTTAGAAATATAATATTTCCCTCGCCGTCCAGAGAGACTGCACCTTCCGAAATACTTTGGATCACATTCTTAAATTCTTTGCCACTTTCCTTAACAATTCCCAAACGTTTTTGCTGGCGAAGTGCGATCTCTATAGAAGACTTAAGTTGGTGATTCTGAAATGGTTTAGTTATATAAGCATAAGTAGAAGCCGCATCCATCGCTCTCATAAACGTGGAGTCGTCAGTATAGGCAGTCATAAAAACAATAGGAACGTCTTTGATCCTTTGGATATGTTGTGCAGTTTGTATCCCATCCATATCTCCTTCGATAGAGATATCCATAAGAACTAGATCTGGATCTGTTTCTTTAAAAATAGATTGAGCGTCTTGACCGTTCGCAGCGACTCCCGCAACCTTATAACCTAAATTTTGGAGAGTCTTTTGGAGGTTGAAAGATAGAAGCCACTCGTCTTCGACGATTAGAATATTCGGTTGTTCTGAAGAAGAACTCATGTTCGATAATAACATATTCCTGAAGTGGTAAAAACTGCGGCTCTCCCGTTATGCTCCCACGTTAGGAGTGAATTGGGAAATCCTTTTTTAGGAATATAATTGTTTCCGCAAAATTTTCAAAACTTCTCCTTAGATCTATTTTACCATTTTAGAATCCAGGAATAAATCACTGAATTCTGGAAATTTATATACAGTCCTATTTTATTGTTTTTTTCCAATTTTAGTCCTCATTTTTCCGCTCTTCCGACTAAAAGAACCAAAAGCTTGTCATAGTTCCGACCTCTTTTTTCCAAAAAAAGTCCTTGAATCGAAGCTCCGTCAAAACTACACTTTGGGCCTAGAGGTAGCCATGCTGGTAAAAGATATCTTGGAAAAAAAGGACCGAAAGATCCTCTCGGTGGAACCCAATACCACCGTTTGGGAAGCGATCCGATTTATGACCAAGTATGATATAGGTTCAGTGATCGTGCTGAAAGAAGGGAAACTCGCCGGTATATTTACAGAAAGGGATTTACTTCATTTTGCCTCCACAGATCGGGAAGCAGTATTCGAGAAAACAGTGGCAGATCTAATGTCCACTACATTGACTACTATGCAACCGAACGACCAAGTGGATGAAGTTCTTTCTATTATGCTAAAAAAAAGGATCCGGCACATGCCAATTCTGGATGGGAACAGATTGGTGGGGATAGTCTCTATCGGAGATGCTGTAAAAGCAAAAATCGCGAAAACAGAAGAAGAGAATAAAAACTTAAAAAATTATATATATAGTGAATCCGGATTTATCTGATCCTGTTTATTCTTTCTGCTCGGACACTCCCCGATTATCGAACCTTCGAGAAATGTAATAGAAAAATGCCCCGCCTGGACTATATCCAGGGGGCAAGTGGCTCACATTCGGGTATTCCCGTTAATTCCTAAAAAGTAATATCATTACCTAAACTCGCAACTCCGTTTTTTGGAAATCGGGTTGCCGGAATCACTTTTCCGGCAAGTATAGACTAAGGCGGCTGTCCAGAACGGGACTAAAAGACATGAAACTCCTTTTAATTATATTATTCGCATATTTAACGTATCGCTTTTTACAAAGACTCATGTTTCCCGGGAGAAACGAAGGTGCCGGTTTTAGAGTGGTGTACCCAGACAGAGAATATTCTTCTAGAGAAAAAGACATTTCCGCGAAGGGAAGAGTAGTAGAAAAGGGAGAATGATCCAAGGAATGAATGTCCGGTTTTCCTATTTTATAATTTTATTATATTCATTCTTCTCCTTTTCCTGTTTGGGAATGAGCGGAGAATTCGGCTGGGCTTTGGTGGATGAGACTAAACAAACTTTACTGGAGAAAAAATTCACCACTACCCAAGAGTTCACTCTTACTAGGGAAAAGTTGATCTTCCCTACAAACAAAACATTGGTATATCTTTATAAATTTTCCAGAACTCCTAATCCGGAAGCAGAAATTTATGTGAGTCTAAGTAGATTCCAAGTAGGCTTTAACGAGATAGAAGTAAGACGGAAAAGACCTGAAATTTCTAGCTCCAGTATCACAGGACATTTCCAAGAATTGATCGCAGGCAAATATTTAGTCAAGGTCTCCTATGAGGGAGAAGTGATCGATCAGGTAGAATTCAGAGTAATAGAACCAGAAGAAAGAGAAGAGGAAAAAGAATCCGGCGACGATATAGATAAATATACTAAGGCTAAAAAAACTTTAAATCAGTAAGTGTCGCCCGAAAGTGGATCCCTTGGATAAGGATCTCTTTGCATTCCATCTTCTAAAATTTTATTGATCCTTTCTATGTTTTTCAAAGCAAGATTGATCTCAGTTTGATTTCCTACTTTCAGGATCTCTTCATTCATTTTTTTGGATTGTCCATAATCCTTTTCGAATTCATATAATACGGATAATCTTTGCATCGCTCTTGGGCCTGGAGAAGTATCTAGCTTAGTGCGAATAATATCCATTTTTTCTTTGGATTCTTCCATCTCTAAACTTTTAAGTCTGTATTGTGCCATATCTTGGTCGTTTGTTCTTTCCAAGAGACCTTTTTTGATCCGCAATAATTCCTTTTTGCCCAAGGAATATTTCTCTTCTTCTAATCTTAGATTTTCTCTGAGTCGATCGTATGCCTGGATCGATCTGATAAGTTCTTCTTTTTCTTTAGGAGGTTTTTTCTCGTATCGATATAATTTTGAGATCCCTAAATACGCAAGGACCTCCATTCGAATTCTTTCCTGTGAGTCCGTAAAAGATAGATCAGAAGCAGTCGCTTTTTCCTGCTCCCTAATCTGCAGCCAGTCTTCGTAATATTTTTTTCCAGATTCTAAATTACCTAATTTGCTTTCGAAAAAATTCCCAAGTTCAAATGCATAGATCCCTTTTTTCTTTGGATCAGGCTCTGAAAGATAATATTTTTCATAAAACTCTGCAGCTAAAACATACTGTTTGAGTTCAGTATGCAAAGAAGCAATCGCACGATATACATACGCTATCTCTGCTGGAGTTTTATTTTCTTTTAATGCAAGTGCCAGAAATTTTAAGAAGAAGTCTAGAGACTTTGCTTTTTTACCTGAGGCCTTTAGCTCTTCTGCCAAAGCTAAAACTACTTGTGAATGTTCTGGATCTAAACGAAATGCCAGTTCGAGCAGTGCAGCATAAGCGAAGAAGTCTGTATTTCTTTTATAATCGAATAAAACAAAGATCCCCTGCCCGCTCACAGAGGTTTTATTCACCACTTTTAGTCTTTCTTTGTTTTCATTTTCCGAATCTTTTACGAGTTTTGCTAAGGTAAAAATTGTATCCGCGTCTTCTCTTGATTTTCTTTTGAAAAATGGATAATAATTATTCTCGAATGAATCTTTATAAGCACTGGCCGCTCTTTTTAATGAATCATCCGCATTTTTTACATTCTGTTTTGCAAGACTGATATCATTTGAAGTCACCTTCCGTGCATTTCTAGGAGGATTAGATTCAAAGATCAGATCCTTCTCCCTTGCAGAAGCAGCTTCTAAAAGATGGACTCTATCCTTTGCATTTTCCAGATCTAAAGTCGCTTTTTCTAATTCTCTTTTGACCTTTGCATGTTGTCTTGCTCTATCAATTTCGTTTGTATCGTATAATTCTCTCAGTCTTTCTTCCTTTGGAAATGATTCTTCCGTATGGGAAAAATCTCTGTATCTGAGAGCGGCCAAAGCTTCTTCCAATGCTTTGAAGTTTTGCTTCTTCTTAGCATGTTCTTGGCTGAGTAACCAATGTAGTTCGAATAAAATAGGAGAATCTCTAAGTTGTTGTCCCCCCGTGATCTTACCTAACATTTTTAAGATCAAAAGGCGAAGAGTATTTCGGTCTGTTTTTTCTGTGAAGATACGACCTAGTCTTCTTTCTTCTTCCGTTCTTTTTGGATCCACGAATTGAGCATAGTACGGATCTAAAACTTGACGGATCATTGTGATCGGATCAGAAGCAGTTTCTGTGTCGGAAGAGTTGAGTAGATTCTCCTTTAATGTTCGGAGAGTAGCTGGAGGGATTACCTCATGGGGAAGTTTATAAATACCTGCAGGATCTAATCTTTGGTCCTGCTCATCCGCCTCAGTTCGGACGCCTACTCCTAACCCAAAGATGATCAGGAGTATAACGCCCAGTTTCAGGCGGGCTTGTTTCATTTCGCCCCAGCACCCAACTCCGCTAATTCTTCAGATCCTAGAATTTTTTCGATATCGATCAGGATGATGAATCTATCGTCCTTTTTACCGACACCCGTGATATAACGGGAGGAAATTCCTTTGATAGAAGGAGGAGGAGGATTGATTGTTTCCGGAGGGAACAATGCTACGTTAGCTACCTTGTCTACGATGATACCGACGGATTCTCCGCCAATTTTTACCACGATTGCACGATCATAACCTTGCTCGTGGGTATGGGGAATACTAAGTTTCACACCTAGGTCCACCATCTTAACTACTTTGCCACGGATATCCATGATACCAGCGAAGTAATTTTTGGATCTGGGAACCTTTACCAGGTTATGGATCTTGATGATCTCATCCACAAGAACGATTGGAAGAGCGTATTCTTCCTCTCCCAAGCTAAATAGAATGTACTGGTGTTCGATTTCGGCGGACATTCCCCCTCCTTTAGAAACGGGTGAATCCGTAGTAATAAAAATACGATCCAGAACCTAAAAAAATTACAACTTTTGAGAAAAGCGGATCGCGTTTCCTCAGTATCCAGTCCAATCCGCCAAAAAGCAAACCGAAAACGGCGAGCGAAAATCCGAGTAAATAAAAATCCATGTATGCATACCAGATCCCTAGAGCAGACGCAAGGCCTAAGGAATAGTCCTGTAGATCTCCCCAGATCCTTCTTTTGATCCTGGTCCATAAGGGCTCTTTTTTCTCTCTTTGAAAAAATCTTTTCCAGGATCTAGGGTTACGATCGATTCCAAAAATATGATCGTACTTGGTAGAAATTTCCCAAGGTTTAAGAGTCCTTCTCTCCGGTCCTCCCAATGGTTCAGGAGAAACTCCGTATGCCCCACCCAAAATCTGCAGAGCGTCCTTATCAGGAAGAGAAGATAATAAGTCCCTAAATGGTGCAAATCTGGAATAAAGAGGATAAGATCTACCTGTGGTTAGGTCGGTCTCTTTTAGGATGGATCCATCTCGAATAGTGGAAACATAAATGCGGCCATTCTCCCCGGCGGCTTCCAAAGTAAGTCTGATCTTACGATCATGAAAATGAAAGTCGGCCTGGAGAATATCTCCATCTGGAGTTTTAGCTTGGTAGGATTTTGTATATCCTTTAGCTGGGGGAAACTCGGGTTTCCACCAACGTCTTAAAAGAGAATAGTCCTGGAAGGATCCCATACAGCAACATGATCGGCCAATTTTGAATTTTGCTTTAGGCTTTGATAGTTGCTAATTTCGAGTCGGGAGAGTTCCCGATGAGGATGGCGGGCGAAAAAGACCGGGTCTTCGATTCGATTTCCCGGTCTTTAGATATTATAAGAATATCTTATTTGCCTTTCTTCTTATGACGATTCTGTCTTCTTTTTTTCTTCCTCTTATGAGTCGCGATCTTTCTTCGCTTTCTTTTTTTACCGGAAGGCATTCGGTTCTCCTGATTCTGTTCCTAACCTGCCAGGAAATTATTCGGTGTACTTTTGTAAACCTTTATTTTTACGGATTTCAGCAACCATATTCTTAATATCACCTATTCCTTCTTTAGAAGCGATGAAGAGAACGTCTTCCTCTTCAACTACTACGATATCCTGCACTCCTAGTAATGCAGTGAATTCTTTTCTAGTCTGAGTGACGTTGTTTCCGGATTTATAAAATAGAATTTCTTTACCGATATGACGATTGCCTTGGTTATCTCCAGGCAATACTCTTTCCAATGAAAGCCAAGAGCCAACATCGTCCCAAGAGAAACTTGCTTCTACCATTCTAATACGAGCACTCTTTTCCATGATGGCGATATCAACTGGCTCGGAAGGAAGAAGTTTGAATGCTTCTCCCAAATCTCCCATCTTCTTGAATGGAAATCTGTCTTTAAGAGGTTTTAAAATTTTAGGAGAATGTTTTTCAAACTCATCCAAGATCAAACTTGTCTTCCAAAGAAAGATCCCCGGATTCCAATAGAAGTTTGCTTTTTTAATATACTTGAGAGCAGTTTTTACATCCGGCTTTTCGAAGAATGATTTCACTTCGAATCCATGTTTAGTCGGTTTTCCAGAAGCGATATAACCATAACCTACTTCAGGACGATTCGGTTTGATACCTAGTAAAACCAAATGTTCGTCTGCTTCTTTCAAAGCCTTTTGGATACTTTTTGCAAATTCTTTGTCAGAATTTACCCAAGCATCTGCGGAAAGTACAACCTGAACTGGATCTCCAAACTTCTCCTTAAAATATAAAGAAGCAAGAGCAATGATGGGTGCAGTGTTTTTTCCTTCAGGCTCTATGATAAAATTATTTTCTGGGAAAGTTCTTTCCTGAGCGAGGATCGCTTTTTTTAAAGTAGCGTTTGTTCCAATAAAAACTCTATCAGGACTTGTGATAGTATAAGCACGATTCAAAGTCTCTTTCAAAAGAGTGTTTTTAGAGTATACTTTCTGGAGTTGTTTAGGAGTAGAAACTCTGGATCTTGGCCAGAATCTTTCTCCCTTTCCTCCCGCCATAATGAGTACTACGGGTTTGTCTTGTGTCATTTATTCCACCTCTTTAGGTTTGGGGGCGGACTTTTTCTTACTCAAAGATTTAGGATCTCCAAAAACGGTATCAGAAGGAAGAAGTAGAACATCAACATTCTCTCCGATATTATCGTATAGTAGGAACTCTTTCATATCTGGATTCTTCTTTAGAAAATCCTTATATTGTTCCCATTTCTTTTTGGAAACTGCAAGTTTTGCTTCTTCTTGTATAGAGTAAGATTCCGCCTTTTTTAAGGCTTCTATTCTTTCTAACTTTTTAGCCAAAATATAGTTAGGATTACGGAATATATTCGCGATGAGTATCGGATCAGGAATATCCAGACTGATAATGCGAACCGATTCTATCTTAAGCCAAGGAATATCATTCGAGAGAATTCTCAGGATATCGTTTCTTAGGAAAGCAGAGATAGAATCTTTGTTTAAATTGATATTTTTCTCGTCTTCTATCCCCGCCCTAAGTTTGGACTGAAAAATATTAGAGAGATATTTTGCTCTTCCTTGGTCTGTTTTTCCTCCGGAGAGAAAAAACTTTTTAGATCCTTCTTCCTCTAGATGAAAGGATAGATCCAGTTTAGCTCTGATCTTACCTTCTTCCGATTTTTCGGAGAATAATCCGGAAGAAAGATCGTGATGGATCTCTAACTCTAAAGCCAATGAGTTTAAGGATTCTTTACGAACAGACTTATCCCAGAACTGGATCACTGCCGGTTCATAGGCAAAGCCCGGACCACGAACAAAGGAAACTAACTTAGAATCTTGCTCCCAGACAAGCAGGGCTTCTCCTTCCTTTATAAAAAAAAGCGGATAGGATGCCAGTAGGATCCCCGCTAATATAAATAGAATGAAAAGTGCCCGGCCTATCTTTCGGAACATTTAGGCGGAAGGAGCTTCTTTTGCTGCTTCTTCTGTATAAAGTTTGATTACTTTGGCAGGAATGATAGTGGAGATCGCGTGTTTGTACACCAAACTCTGCTTATTCTCTTGCTCAAGGACTATAGTAAAATTATCAAAACTTACCACTTTCCCTTTTAAAGGAACTCCGTTAAGAAGATAGATGGTCAATTCTAGTTTTTCTTTTCTAGCCGTATTGAGCAGTTGGTCCTGTATATTATTTTTAGCAGACATAGATTTTTATCCGTTTATATTTTTATCTTTTTATACGCTTCACTCGGATGGATCGGTTCCAAGATCTTTTGCTTTCGAAACCAAGTAATCTGACGTTTGGCGTAATTCCGATGAGACTGGCTTAAATTCCCAAAGAATGTCTCAAGATTGGACGTTCCTTTAATATTTTCAAGCGCGAAATTATAACCTAAGGACTGAAGACCGGGACAATCTTCACCGTATTTATCGGAGACCCTTTTTGCTTCTTCAGCCATTCCAGATTCTATCATTTTTTTGGCCCTGGAATCGATCCTTTCATATAATTCTTTTCGATCCAGATCTAAAAAGAAGGCCCCGAGTATATTCAAATTTTTGGAAATTAGGGCGCCCTTCCCCTCTTCCACTTTTAGTTCGGACCAAAGAGTTCCCATCCAATTTACTTCTAAGGCTCTTCCGTATCTGTAGTTATCGTTTGGAAAGATTTTTTGGAGAGCTTTAGGGTCCAATATTTGGAGCTCTTGGATCCTTTCTTCCATACTTAAGGATTCTACTTTAAGTTTTATTTCTTCAGTGATTTTCGGAACGGGAAACATTCCGTACAAAAAAGCATTTAAATAAAACCCTGTTCCTGCTGTTAAAACTGGGATTTTGCCTCTAGAAAGTATATCATCCAGGGCTTCTTCTGCCATTGTCACAAATTTTGCAGCGTCTATAGACTCGGAAGGCGAAAGAAATGAAACTAGATGGTGGGGGATTTTTTCGCAGTCTTCCTGGCTTGGGGCTGCAGTTCCTATGCTTAACTCTTTGTAGATCTGTCTGGAATCGAAGGAAATAATTTCAAAACGGGAAGGATCTAATTCTCTCACCAGAGCCGTTTTTCCGGCCCCGGTGGGAGCGGTGATGATCAGAATGGAATTGGAAAGGGGAATTATTCCTCCTCCTCTTCCTCGTCTTCTTCCTCTTCAAGAGGTTCTTCCACAATACCTTCTTCTTCTTCGAAACCTGCTTCGGAATCGTAGTCTAAGTTTTCTTCTGGAAACTCTTCTTCTTCCACTCTGGCCGCACGGGTCCTTGATTTAGAAGGAGGACGTTTACTTTGATCGGCTCCGCATTTAGGGCAGATTTTTACTTCTTTGTTTAGATCGTAGAATTTAGTTCCACAAGTATGACAGGTGAATTTTTTACCCAGAGGATTGAGGGAAGATTTGGATGCAGAAGACTTTTTAGTCGTCCCTGCAGGCTTGCCTGCGCTAGCAGCAACTTCCTTCTTCTTTGCCGGAGGAGTTTTTTTCTTAGGGGGGGCGCTTTTTTTCACCGGAGCTTTGGACTTCGGTGCAGCTTTTTTCTTAGCCGTTTTCTTAGCTGTTGCCATCGGAATTGACCATGCTGGAAGACACTTATTCCGATTCAAGCAGAAAAAGCGGTCAGAAATCTAGTTTCCGCTAATTTGTATTTTCTAAGAATTGGATTCGGAATACGAGGTTTATGGTCCATCTGAGCGTAAATGTAAACAAAATTGCAACTTTGAGAAATTCCAGAGGTGGAAATCATCCGGATCTGATCAACCTATCCAAATTGATTTTGGATTCTGGCGCTCATGGAATTACAGTTCATCCCAGAGAAGACGAAAGACATATAAAGAAAAATGACGTATTCGATCTGCGGGAGTTCCTCACGCTCTACAATAGGGATAAAAAGAAGAAGATAGAATATAATATGGAAGGAGAACCTTCTCCTCGATTTTTAGATCTTGTTCTGGAAGCAAAACCGGACCAGGCAACGTTAGTCCCAGTTACTCCAGGAGAGATCACTTCTGATCATGGTTTCGATTTGAAGAAGGACTCCTCAGAACTGAAAACGTATATCCGAAGGATCCAAGATGCAGGTATCCGGGTTTCCATCTTTATGGAAACGAATTTAGAGAATCTTAAATTAGTAAAGGATACCGGCGCAGATCGTGTAGAATTCTATACAGGTCCTTATGCCCAAGCTTTTGATCATTCTCCGGAAGAAGGTAAAGCTGCTTTCGAATCTTTCAAAAAAGCGGCGGAGTTCCTTCAGGCTCAAAAAATAGGGATTAACGCAGGACATGACCTAGATCATTTTAATCTTCCCCTATTCGCTCGTCTTCCGGGCTTGGAAGAAGTTTCTATCGGCCACAGACTAATGTCTTATGCACTTGATGTTGGTTTAGAAGCCTCAGTGAAAGAGTATCTAAAGGCACTAAGTTAAAAGAGACACAGAGTTAAAAAGAGACGCAGGGATTTTTTCACACAGAGGCACAAAGTCACGGAGGGGTGATTTTGCAAATAGTAAGCCAAAAAACTCAGTGTCTCTGTGACTCTGTGCGAAACCACCCTGTGCCTCTTACTTTCTTTGTGACTCTATTTCCTTTGTGTCTCAAGATCCGAAAGTTCTTTTGCGAGTTCCTTAAAAGAGGAATAATTCGAATCTTCAGAGAGTAATAAAAAGGCCGCTTTTTTTAAATTTGCGGAAAGTAAAGATGCCTCCGAGTTCGTTTTAGCCAATTCTTCCAGACTCGATTTAAAACTTAAAAGGTGTTTTTTGGCAGAAACCTGATCCTTTGTGGAAACCGCTTTTTTGAGTTCTTTCCAGGATTGTGTGGCCTTATTTCCTGAAACCAGATCCTTGGGAGTCCTGCCGAATTCTCCGCTCAGGTCCCAAACCTTCTTATAAGGATGGTTCTTCTCCAGAAATTTATAATATTCGGAAGAAGGTTTGATAGTATTCGGTTTTGCTTTTGAGACCAATTCCTTATCCAACCCACATTCTGCAAATATTCCCTTCGTTAAGGATTCTTTGGAAATGGACTGCATTTCTATGAGTTTGGAAACTGATTCGGAAGCTTCTGCAATATTCCCTTTTTTGCATGCTGAAATTGCAGTTTTATACAAAACTTCTTCCTGGTCTGCAAGTGCTGATTTTTCCGATTCCAATTTTAAAGAAGAAGAGAATGCAAGTTCTTGGTAAAGAGGATCATTTGGATCAGAATTTTTTGCTCTGACCGCATATTCCCAAGCAGATTGATTTTCTCCCAAAGAATCATATAAAATGGACAAATTATAACAAGCGAGTCCCCTATCTTTTCTCAAGGATCGACAGGAAGATTTTAATAAATCTAAAGAAGATTTTCTTTCTTCTTCTGTTCCGTAAAAATCTAGAATTGCCTGCTCTTGTATGAGTTCCGACCCGAACCTTCCTCCTCCAGGGACGGAAACAGAAGTGCAGTAAAAAGTTCCCACGAAGCAGAAAAAACCAAGAATACAGAACTTTTCCAAAGCTTTATAGAGTAAGAGATTTCGGGGGAATAGATTGACAATGCTTGTTCCAGGTGGAAAATGATCGAAAATCAACCTTACAAAAAGAGGACCCGATTTGAAAAGCTTGAGATCCCTCTCCTTATCCTTTCTTTCAGTTATCTTATGTACGAGCATCTTCTTCTGCCAACCTTCTTCCGGAAATTCCAAGACCACGGCAGATTTCACTCTCAAAGATTTTGACAGCGTAGTCAAGACCGTTGAGGGAAACTATATAGATAAAAATATAGATAAAAACCGCGCTTATAAGGACGCAGCAGTTTTTGCACTTCTATCTTTGCCTCATGGCCTCTATCTGTATCCGGAAAGTTATTTTACCGATCGAGAAAAATACGAAGAGTCGGATGATATTTTCCCGGGCAAATCTTTCAAACTTTCTCCGGAGGACAAATTTGTTCTATTCGATCCGGATTATAAAGAAGTAGAAAAGATCCGAGACAGAAAACTAAAAGAAGAGTCCAACAAACCTAAACTTTCAAATGACGAGGTTCTCAAGTTAGTCGAAAGGGAGAAGGTCCGTAAAAAAGTGCTCACCGCCAAATGGGAGCAGACCAACTTCTCCAAAAAAGACTTTGATAGAGTTCTTGCTTACCTCGAAAAAAATCTGCAAAACTATACTACCCCTCCGCTCAAAGATCCGTTTGGAGAAGAGGATACTAAAGATAAAGAACCATTCAGCATCAAGGATGTATATCTAGCTGCTGCGAACGGCTATCTTTCTTCCTTAGATCCGCATAGCCAAGTATTCCTTAAAGCTGCCTGGGAAGAATCCATGGCAAAAATCGAAGATGGAAGTTTCGAAGGAATTGGAGCAATCTTAAGTGGTGGTGGTAACAAAGAAGTTATCGTAGAAAACCCATTAGAAGGAAGACCTGCGGTTACTGCTGGTGTTCGCGCTGGAGATGTAATCCTTGCAGTAGATGGAAAATCCACAAAAGGAATGTTACTCGACAAAGTAGTTGAGAGGATCAAAGGAAAAAAAGGATCCAAAGTAACACTGACCATCCGCAGAAAAGGAGTGGCAGGAACATTAGCGATCGAAGTGATCCGAGACACAATCGAGATCAGGAATATCACAAGCAAGTTGATAGACAATCATCCTTATATTGGATATATCAAACTGACTGGTTTCGTAAAATCAGATCCTTCTGTTGATAAAGAATTCGTTCAACATTTTAAAGAATTAGAAAAACAATCTACTAGTAAAGGAACCAAACTTAAAGCATTGGTTCTAGATCTAAGAAATAACCCAGGCGGTTATTTGGATCTGGCAATTGATCTTGCAGATATGTTTGTAACTAACGGACTAATCGTTTCCGTAAAAAGTCCGAACAGAAGCCCGGAAGATTCTAATGCTGGCAAAAAAGATCTAACTGATCTGCCAGTTGCAGTTCTAATCAATGCAAAGTCTGCTTCTGCTTCTGAAATTGTAGCTTCTGCACTTAAACATCATGGTCGTGGTTTGATTTTGGGAGAGAGATCTTTCGGAAAAGCAACCGTTCAAAAACTGCAAGAGTTAAGAGGAAACGGAGCTTATTATATCAAACTTACTCAATCTAGATATTATGCACCTTCTGGAAATACGATCCAAGTAGTCGGAGTTAAACCTGATGTGGATGTTTCTTCTGAAGAAGACGGCAGTTTCCCATTCCATTATCGCGAAGAAAATATGTGGAATCACCTTCCTGAATTACCTTCTTCTGCTGAGGAAAAAAGCCATTTTGATGTGAAAAAATTGGAAGGCTGGGTGAAATCAAACGGACAAGCGGAGAAGTTCATACAAGAACATAAGAACGATCCGATCAAGCCTGATTTCCAATTGATCCGTTCCATAGATTACGTAGAAGCCCTTTTAAATACCGGCGCAAAACGTAAGTAATCTAATCTCGGCGGTGTGATAGCCGCCGACTCTGTAGAAATGCCAAGAATTAAAACCGATTTTTTAGTTATTGGGAGCGGTATTACCGGTCTTTTCCAAGCATTAAAACTTTCTAATGTAGGCGAGACTGTGATCGTGACCAAGAAGTCCGATTACGAGTCTAATACCAATTACGCCCAGGGTGGGATCGCCTCCGTTTTTGCGCAGGGAGACAAATTCGAGGATCATGTAAAAGATACTCTGGAATCCGGAGCTGGGCTCTGTGATCCGGAAGCAGTCCGAGTTTTGGTAGAAGAAGGCCCTCCTCTAGTCAAAGAACTTTTAGAATATGGTGTCCCATTCAACCTGAACCAAGAGGGCGAATTTGATCTTCATAGAGAAGGTGGACATGGAACAAATCGAATCGTCCATGCTCATGACAGAACAGGCCACGAGATCGAAAAAACTCTCCTTCAGATCGTAAAACAAAACCCAAATATTAGAATATTAGAATACCATACTGTGGTAGATCTGATCACTCCTCACCATCTCAAAAAGAAGGGACTGATCTGTTTCGGTGCATATGTTCTCTCCAATCAAACCGGCGAAGTAATTCCGATCCTTGCCAAAAAAACAATTATAGCAAGTGGTGGATCCGGACAGGTTTATTCTCATACTACAAATCCTAAGATTGCAACCGGTGATGGAGTTGCTTGTGCATATCGTGCAGGTGCTGAGATCAGAAATATGGAATTTTATCAATTCCACCCTACTTCTCTCTATCACGAAAAAGGAGATTCGTTTTTAATCTCTGAAGCAGTTAGAGGAAAAGGTGCGGTATTGCTTGGAATGGACGGAGAACCGTTCATGAAAAAATATCACCCGATGGCTGATCTTGCGACAAGAGATATAGTAGCAAGAGCCATAGACGCAGAAATGAAGAAGTCGGGAGATCCTCACGTTTGGTTGGATATCTCGCATAAACCAGCGGCCGAGATCAAAGAATCCTTCCCTTCTATTTATGCAAAATGTCTTGAGTTAGGAATCGATATCACTACTGATCCAATTCCAGTTGTTCCCGCAGCCCATTTCATGTGTGGGGGGATTGCAACAGACCTATGGGGAAAAACCAGAATAGAAAATTTATTCGCAGCAGGAGAAGCTTCCTGCACTGGAGTACATGGTGGAAACCGTCTGGCATCTAATAGTTTATTAGAATGTCTTGTATTCTCCAATCGTATCGCAGAAGAGATCCGCAAAAATCCGCCAAACTTCTTACCTGAGCATGAACAAATTCCTTCTTGGGATAAAGAAGGTCTAGTCAATACGGAAGAATGGGTATTGATCTCCCATGATCTTTCAGAGATCAAAAATACAATGTCCAATTATGTGGGAATTGTTCGCTCTAATCTACGTTTAGAAAGAGCAAAAAGAAGAATGGATCTGATCTATGCAGAAGTTAGAGACTATTATAACAGGACAATAGTTACAAATCCTCTATTAGAACTTCGTAATTTAGTATTGGTGGCCGAGTTGATTATCCGTTCTGCACTTGCCCGACACGAAAGTAGAGGACTTCATTATTCTACTGATTATCCGGAAAACAGATCCCCATCCAGACATGATACAATTCTGATCAATGACCTGGTCCATGGGGACCTGCAAGCGCCTCTTTAATTATCTTACGCAGCGAATAAAGTAACGGGAAGTCTTACTAAAGGATTCATCTTCCCCAAATCTATCTCTGGTGAAAGATACTGCTCTAGAAGTTTTACCCCCCACATCTTGCTCATTAGCTGTGGAACTCCAATAGAAAGACTCTATCGTATCCGGGAATTTCAAAAGCATGAAGTTACGACTATTAGAGCTTAAATATTTTAACTCTAAGAAACTAGCTACTCTCCAATTCGTATGACCACCTGTGTTATCATTTGCACATGAGTCTAAGGCTTCTGAATTTCCGGGAATCCCAATCGGAGATACATTTGTAAGAGTTTGAGGAATTCCTAATGTGTTACAAGAATTCAGATCAACACTACAATATTGTAATTCTTTTGCTCCGAAAGAACTTGGATTTGATAAAGTTCCGTTCGCTCCTCTACAACTGAAATTAGTGGCATCCCCACTGAATACTTGACCTTGGCTACAAGTCTTCCACATCAAACCACTAGTGGAATCTGATGTTGTTCCATCTCCATTGTTTGTGAAACTTTGGAAGAAGATCGCTCCTGCTATTAAGTCACTATCATCTTCTTCTCGGAAGCCGTAAGGACTACGATCTAATTTCTCTTCGCAACCCATCGCGAGCATGCTAAACGCGAATAAGGTGAATAATGATCTTATTATATAATATACTTTTCTCATTTCTTTTTCCTTAGAACGCGTGGCTGAAGTTTACGAATAATTGTTCGTCTTCTCTAGACTTTGCCCAATCGATCATGATGATCGTAGCTTGGTTCCATGCGATCCGAAGTCCGAGACCATGTGAATATTTATAATCCTTGGTTCCGACCTTATGTTCGTCGTCCCAAACTCGGCCGAAGTCCATAAATGGAACTAAGTTAAATGCGAAGTATTCGTCACCTACACGTAGGGAACCGAATTTCCAACGAACTTCGATATTACCCCAACCCATCATTCTTCCTACGAAACGGTCTTGTTTATAACCACGGATCGTACGAATTCCTCCGAGTCCTCCGATCAAACCTTCCGTTCCCCACATGTTACGGTATTCGAAGAATGGAACATCTCCTTCTGACAAGCCTGCTCCAAAACGGGAAGCGATAACGAGTTTGTCGAAAACTTTAGGAAACGGACTCCAGAAGAATTTTCCTTGAGCAAAGTATTTTTGGAAATTGAAATCGGAACCGAATGCCTTGCTGTTTTTCTCGAAAGTTCCTTCTAAGAAAACACCACTATTCGGATCTGGCTCGAAGTCTCGCGTATCATATACTAATGCGAGACGAACTGCGTTTACGTAACCACCGTGATAACCTAAAATTTTGCCTGCTTCTGCATCTTCAGTCAGACGTGTTTTAGCGTTAGGTACATTCGCTCCATAATCCATACCAAGAACTGGATCGTAACCCGGTGCCTTTCTTCCGTCAAAGGTTCTGATAATATTTTCAGACGCTTTAATCCCGGCGACCAAACGAACTGTTCCACCAAAGAAAGATCTTTCAGTACTCAGGTTGACCATAGGAGTTTCTATGATATATCCGTTATACATTTTGTTAGTAACAACGAAACCTGGCTGGCTTGGAACTCCGTAATAAGTATTTCCGCCGAAGGAAACTGGGTCCTGAGGACCTCCAGGTCTATAATAACTGAAATTTTTACTTTGATCAGCGAAAGTAGCGTTATTAACATAATCACCACCAGGCTGGTTACGATCGAAATAACTAAGAGTCTTAAGAGATCCTTCGCCTATTCCAAAGTAAAGAGTGGTAGGCGTAATTGTTAGAAACGCATCTGCACGAAGACGCCATTGCGTATTCGCAATAAACGGCATATCTAAACTGAGCTGATGGTATTGAGCGTTCTTACTAGTATTAAAATACTGAGCGAAAAATCTTACTCTATAAGGAGTATAATCGAATAACGGATCTGATTTTAGACCGTTATTATATGCATACGCACGAACACCAAACCCAACGCCTTCAAGTGGATCTGAATTGATTAATGGAAGTCCGGTAGGATACCAGCCTTCTCTTTTTACGGCTAAGTCTTTTGAACAAAGCTGTTTAGAAGAATCCATATGAAACGGCATATTTTTGCGCGCAGGAGGCTTCTCGCATCCCGGTTCAGGGATAAAATCTTGGGCTTCTATGTTGAAACTTGCTACAAAACAAATCGTTAGCACCAACGATTTAATTTCTTTAATCCTCATGTATACTCCGGATTTAAGATTTTAAGTTCGTTAGTTATTGAAGTTATAAGAGCTTATGTCAATTGAAAATTTCGAATTAAGGTTTTGATGACCCCATTCATCACGCAAAAGTTCCCTTTCATCACAGGGGATATAAAAAAATTAGCGGCCATACATTAGAAAAACACGATTTCGCCCCAGATATAAGAGATATATAAGTGGCCCTTGCTCAGTCAAACAAGGGCATTATAAATTTGTAAACTATCTTACGCAGCGAATAAAGTAACGGGAAGTCTTACTAAAGGATTCATCTTCCCCAAATCTATCTCTGGTGAAAGATACTGCTCTAGAAGTTTTACCAGCCACATCTTGCTCATTAGCTGTGGAACTCCAATAGAAAGACTCTATTGTATCTGGGAATTTCAATAGCATGAAGTTACGACTATTAGAGCTTAAATATTTTAACTCTAAGAAACTAGCCACTCTCCAATCCGTATGACCACCTGTGTTATCATTTGCACATGAGTCAAAGGCTTCTGAATTTCCGGGAATCCCAATCGGAGATACATTTGTAAGAGTTTGAGGAATTCCTAATGTGTTACAAGAATTCAGATCAACACTACAATATTGTAATTCTTTTGCTCCGAAAGAACTTGGATTTGATAAAGTTCCGTTTGCTCCTCTACAACTGAAATTAGTTGCATCTCCACTGAATACTTGACCTTGGCTACAAGTCTTCCACATCAAACCGCTTGTCGAATCTGATGTTGTTCCATCTCCATTGTTTGTGAAACTTTGGAAGAAGATCGCTCCTGCTATTAAGTCGCTATCATCCTCTTCTCGGAAGCCGTAAGGACTACGATCTAATTTCTCTTCGCAACCCATCGCGAGCATACTAAACGCGAATAAGGTGAATAATGATCTTATTATATAATATACTTTTCTCATTTCTTTTTCCTTAGAACGCGTGGTTGAAGTTTACGAATAACTGTTTATCTTCTTTGGAAACAGCGTAGTCGAACATGATGATCGTTGTTTGGTTCCAAGCGATCCTAAGTCCGATACCTCGAGAATATTTATAATCCTTGGTTCCAACCTTATGTTCGTCGTCCCAAACTCGGCCGAAGTCCATAAATGGAACTAAGTTAAATGCAAAGTGTTGTCCCGCCACAGAAAGAGATCCAAACTTCCAACGAAGTTCGATATTACCCCAACCCATTGCACGTCCCACGAAGCGGTCTTGTTTATAACCTCTTAATGTAGTACGTCCACCTAGTCCGGAGATCACACCTTCTGTTCCCCACATATTACGGTATTCGAAGAATGGTGCGTCACCTTCTGTAACAGAGAAACCACCTCGTCCTGCGAGAACCAATTTGTCGAAAACTCTTGGGAACGGACTCCAGAAGAATTTTCCTTGAGCAAAGTATTTGGAATAATCGAAATTAGATCCGAAAGTTTTTGCAGATCTTTCGTAGGTTGCTTCTAAGAACACACCTTGGTTAGGATCCGGCTCCAAGTCTCTTGTATCATAAACAACTCCTAAGCGAAGTGTGTTTACCATACCACCATGATAACCTAAGATCTTTCCGGAATTATAATCTTCGGTAATTTTAGTAGTACCGTTAATCGCCTTTCCACCGGAATTGATCCCGAATCCATCTAAGTAAGGATCTGTTCCATTCGCAAGAGTTCCGTCAAATGCTCTTACAATATTCTGGGACATACGAAGTCCTGCAACGAGTCGGACAGTTCCACCGACATAAGATCTTTCTCCACTTAGCATTGCTGTAGGAGAGATCAAATTATAGCGGTTATACTGAGTGTCTGTCACTCTAAATCCGTTTTGCGCCGGAAATCCATTGTATACCGAACCGTTGATATCTACCGGATCTCCAGGTCCACCCGGTCTAGTATAGGCCAAGTTTCTTTGTTGGTCAGCAAAAGTTGAGTTGGTATGAACCGCGCCACCATCTTGATTCCTGTCAGTATAACTTAAGGTTTGGAGAGAAGATTCACCAATACCAAAGAATAAAGTATTCGGATTGGCATCATAAACACCTTCTCCTCTCAAACGCCATTGTGTTCCAAACACATAAGGAGCATCGAAAGCGATATCCTGATACTGACGTTGTTTTGTGGTGTTGAAGTACTGAGCGTAAATCCTGAATTTATAAGGAGTATATTCGAAAAACGGATCTTCTTTCTTTCCATTATTATATGCGAATACACGAATACCGTAACCAATCCCTGTATTCGGATCTGAATTTAAAAGAGGAAGTCCAGTCGGAAACCAACCTTCTTTCTTCTTTTCTAGATCCTTTTTACAAAGTTGTCTTTTCGGACTAATAAAGAATGGTAGATCCGTTCTTTCAGGTGGTTTTTCACAACCATCTAAGAGCCCCGGATCAGCGGAGATACTTTGAGTCGAAACAAAGGCCAATATAGCAATTATGCCTATGCGAGTAAGGAAATGCTTCATGCAGTAACCTGAAAATTTTTATGGAATTCGCAATGTATAATAGTGTCTGACCCGATGTCAAATTTATTCCTGGAACCTTTTCTTTTGATCTAGGGTCAGGGGCGTCGAATCGAACCGTATTCTAAAATTGTCATACCGTTTGTTCGAAATAAGAATTTAATTTTTAACAATACTGAAATGTTTCATTCTTAGAAAACATTTCAGTATGTGCGTGAGGGAAATTTATTATTCGCCTAATTTAATAAGCAACTGGTCTTGGGAAACTATATCACCTGGATGAGCGAGTACCTCTTGTACTTTTGCATCTACCCCGGCTTTTAATGCATGCTCCATCTTCATTGCTTCCACAACTGCAAGTGTCTGTCCTTTTTTAACTGAATCACCAGACTTCACTTCTACTTTGATGATCTTTCCAGGCATTGGACTTTTGATCTCTAAAGAAGCGGCTTGTGCATCTGAAACTTCTCTACCTTTAATCGCAAATTGGAATGTTTTTCCTTTAGTATGGATGAAAAGTTTTCCACTTTTAAGTAATGCAACACTTCCATCAGGCAAAGAATAAGAGCCATCCTCTTCTTTAGTCCAAGAATAATGAGTAAGAAGGGACTCCCATTTTTTTTCAGGACCGAATAGTCTGGAGGAAAAATCTCCCAGATCTAATACATATTCTTTTTCTTTCCATTGGAGTCTGAACAAACGGTTCAAGATATTTCTCCCCAAACTCCGTTCGGCCCGACGGCTTCCCATACGGAGGAAGTTTTCACTGTACGGTTTGCAAGGAAAGAAGCAGTTCTCATGAGTGCCTCTTTTTCTTCTCCGGATTCTTCCCAAACTATTTTATGTTTTTCTAAAAAATGAGTATTGGTGTTTCCATTTACGAATTCAGAATGTTCCAAGATTGCTTTTAGATAATTCAGATTTGTGATCGGCCCAAATACAATTGTGTCTTCGAGACCTGCGATCAGATTTTTACGCGCTTCTTCTCTTGTTTTTCCGATCCCAATTACTTTTGCAAGCATCGGATCATAATAGAGGGAAACTTCGGAACCAGTCACTACACCAGAATCCACTCTTAAGTTTTGGACCTCTGGGAATCTGGCGAGTTCTATCTTTCCGATAGAAGGTAAGAACTCATTCTCAGGGTCCTCCGCATATAATCGAACCTCAATCGCATGCCCACTCTGAGAAGGAGATTTTCCTTCGGTGAGTTTTTCAATACTCACACCTTCTGCAATTCTGATCTGCCATTCTACCAAATCAAACCCGGTTACAGATTCAGTAACTGGATGTTCTACCTGTAATCTTGTATTCATTTCCAAGAAGTAGAATGCTCCATCTTCTCCCAAAATGAATTCAACTGTTCCAGCACCAATATAACCAATGGAAGAAGCGGCCTTAACAGCTACATCACATATTTTTTGTTTCAGTTCAGAAGGCAAATTAGGTGCGGGAGATTCCTCCACTACTTTCTGATGCCTTCTCTGAATGGAACATTCTCTTTCGAAAAGATGGATCACTTTTCCGGAAGAATCTCCGAATACCTGAACTTCTATATGTCTAGGATTTATAATATACTTTTCTAAAAATACTCTCGCATCCCCAAAAGCGTTTCCCGCCTCTCTTTGGGCGGATTCTAATGCAGGCAAAAATTCTTCTTTGGAAAAGACACGTTTCATCCCTTTTCCGCCGCCGCCTGCACTCGCCTTGATCATGACAGGAAATCCTATCCTTTCTGCTTCTTTTAGTAAAACAGAATGTTCTTGGGAATCGCCTTCGTATCCAGGAACAACTGGAACGCGAGCCTTCTCCATGGCAGCACGAGAACGGATCTTGTCTCCCATTAGGTCCACAGTTTCAGGTTTAGGTCCTAAAAAAGAGATTCCTGCTTTAGAAAGTTCTCTTGCAAATTCAGCCTTCTCGGATAAAAACCCATAACCAGGGTGAACAGAATCTGCTCCTGTTTCTTTGATGGCCTTAAGTATATTAGGAATTACTAAATAAGATTTAGAAGGTTCTGACTCTCCTAAATAAAAAGAAAAATCCGCTGCTTTTACAAATGGAGCATCCTTATCCGCATCTGAATATACAGCTACAGTTTCGATGCCCAATCTTTTGCAGGTTTTTTGGATACGGAGAGAGATCTCTCCTCTGTTTGCAATGAGTAGTCTTTTGATCACTTGGATTTAGAAGAGACAGGTTCGCGCACTGTTCCGATCTCGGAGTCTAATGCGATCTTTTCCTTGCTCATGGTTTCGTACAAGAAATCCCTAAAACTCTCCCAGCTAGCGTAAGTCCAGGGTTCGTATCTTCCTATAAACTTGTATGCTACTTTAGCAAACATAGGTTCTGTTTGGTAAGTGGTGATCCCTGATTTTAAGACCACTACTACAGGAATCTTATTCTCATACGCGAGTTTGATCATCCCTTTTTGCATAGGTTGGATAATTTCAGAATAAGAATTATGACCTTCCGGATATACTATATAAGAAGTAGTAGAAAGTCCTTTTATCAAATTACGAACGGATACTGCGATCGTTGCCGCCTTGGAAGTTTCGAAAACCTGAGATCCCATTGCCTTCATCCACCAATAAGCCACTAAAGTTTTTTTAATCACTTGGTTTGCTAAATAAGGTTTGTTCACTACTAGGCAATCATAAGGAAAATCTATTTCGTTGACGTGATTTAAGAAGATCATATGACCCCTTTCAGGGATCTGCATTTCATTCTTAATCATGAGATCCGTTTTGGTCATTTTGATGACTGCGGTTCCCCAAGTTTTAGAACCCTTTAAAAAAGAAACGTACTGCTTTTCTCTATTACCTATGATCGCATAAAAAATCCCGGCAACCATATTCGGAAATGCTACCGTAAGTACCAATCTTAAGGTTACGACATAGGTGCGTAATACCAGTTTACGATACTTCGGGGAAAACCTGCCCAAACGGCTTTCCATAAACTTGAGTGGATTCATGCGAACTATGCTTTAGTACATCACTGAACAAGGAAAGCAAATTCTTAGAAGTATTCAAAACGAGAAACCAGAATGAAACAATTCTTCTTGGACATAACTTACAATGTTCGCTTTAAGTAGAATGGAATTATAGAAATAAAAAAGCCTGCTCCTTTCGGAAACAGGCCTTTTCATTTTTCAGAAGAATGGAAAGATCTTATTTATTAGGTTGGCTTGCAGCTGCTGCTTGTTTTCTTTTCGCAGCTCCTGGAGGAATTTTATCTCCCAGAAGTTTTTTACGAGTTTCAGCATCCCAACGAAGATACAGTTTATTGTCGATCTCGTCGTCATAAACTCTACCTAAAATATCTACAGCGTCTCTACGATAATCATCCGGGATTCTTTTATCGAATACAGGACTCATTCTATTATCTGCACGAACCAAAGGATTTGTAGAGAAGTCATAAGTAACTCCTTCTACAGAAACAACTTCGCCTGGAGTGATCTCACCGATCTCGTTACGAGTCTCTTCAGTCTTAGCGTCTGATCTTTGTAGATAATAATTATCATAAGGATACTTGAGTTTGAAAATATTCATCGCATTAGATCTTGCGTCCCTGCAAAGATTGATCGCTCCCAAATACATTTCGATACGATGTTTTCTATGCTCAGGTTGGAGTTTTTGGTGTTTCTCCAAATGTTTTTCTATCTTAAGTGCGTTATTCCTAGCTTCTTTGGCTTCTCCCAAGAATTGATAACCTAACTCCATATTTTTTTCAATAGTGTATTTATTCACCACGTAATGGAATTCTCTCGGGTTGTACATCCTGCGGGTACTAGGAGCTTCTCTATTCTCCTTGATGTCCGCGCGGATATAACTTGTTTTTCCATATTCTACGGAAATATCCACAAGTGCTCTATCCATAGGATTGTTTGGATTTTTCTTTTCGATCGCAGTTTTTAGGATCTCTTCTGTTCTTTCCACATAAGCTTGTGAAAGTTCTTCCAGAAGAAGTTCCATTCCAAGTTGGGATTCCAAAAATCTACGATAAGAATTTACGAAATTCCCTTCGAAGAAATACAGAAGACCCTCTTGGTACAATCTTTTTAGTTCTTTATACTTCGCGAGTCTCTCCCCATCTGCCTGGGCCTGACCCGTTCCGGAGGATTTTACCTCTCCCGGATAATTTTTTACGACCGGCTCTATCGCTCTCAAATATGTTAAGAGCTCTATTCTCTTCTTATACGATTTCATAGAAACGGCTTCGCCGTGTAATAGAACTGGGGCGACTAACATCGCAATCATGAAAACGAGAAGTTTTTTCATTGTAGGACCTTTTCCTTACTATCTTCCTGAGAAGACCGGGTTCAACCCGAAAATCGTGCTTTTCTTCTTAGTCTATCGGTTAGAATACGGTGAGAATTGACGCTTCCGGCTCGATTTTTCCGGAAATTCTTCGTATGACAGCAACTGCATTAGCCCAAGGCAAAAAAATCTCGTTTCGTAATAAAGAAGATACGGTATGCCCTATCTGTAGCGAGGTCCACCAAAGGGAAAGTATGTTCCAAGGGGGAGGAAGGCTAATCGCAGGCAAACTCACCCAGGAATTACGTCGCTTATACGAAAAAAACAAAAAGTTCGGCAGGGTTTCCCCGAACGATTACGTTCTAAACGTATGCCCACGTTGCCTTTATACTGCATTTCCTAAGGACTGGTCAAGCCTAGATGCGGATGAGCTCGCAAAATTGAGAGAATCTGCAGAGATCAGGCGTAAAAACATAGAGTCCATCATGGGACCTACTGACTTTTACCAAGAACGAAATCTGATCCTGGGAGCCGCATCTTATCTATTAGCGATAGAATGTTACCAATCCAGAAAAGTGACAGTAGCTCCTACACCTAAAAAAGCAGTCTGCGCTGTTCGAGGTGCTTGGTACTTCGATGATGTGAACACCGAATTTCCAGGTTTGGGCTATGATAAGATCCGGGACCTTCTATACCAAAAGTCTGCGGGCTGGTATACGGACACAATGGAAATCATGCAATCCGGTTCAGAACCAGTAGATGCTGCTTCCTACCTACTCGGACCTGATACAGATAAAAACTGGGGATTTGACGGAGTTATTTATCTTTCCGCATATCTCACAATGAAGTTCAAGGAAGAACTTGCATCGGACGCTGCTTCTAAACTGAACCTTCTAATCCGTGCCAAAAGAACTCTTTCTAGATTATACGGTTCAGGTAAGGCTTCTAAGTCCAAACCTTCCGTGATCATTGATATGGCCAAAGAACTCTATGATGAATATAATAAGATCATAGAGGAAATGGGCGGAGAAAAATAAGATAATTGTCTCTCCCTTCTCCCCATAGTCTTATTCCATCCCACTCTTGTTCCCGACTATGACTGAAGATCCTAGAAACTATGCCCTACTGATCGAATTCGATGGTGGATGTTTTTTCGGATACCAAAGCCAAAAACAATCCCCCACAGTTCAGGAAGAAATAGAGAAGGCTCTGGAAATACTTCTAAAAAAACAAACCAGGATCTGGGGTGCGGGAAGAACAGACACTGGTGTCCACGCCAGGGGAATGATTGTAAACTTTAAGACGGATTCCCCTATTCCTAACCTGTCGAAGTTCCTACTTGGAATGAATGCACTCACCGACCGAGGTCTGGCTATCCATGAGATCACAGAAGTTCCGTTAAACTTCAATTCTCAGTTTTCCTGTACAGCAAGAGAATACGAATACCTTTTGGTAAACGCAAGGTTCCCAAGACCAGTTTGGAAAAACAGAGCATTCTGGTACCAACATCGGATTGACGTTTCCCGCTTAAGAGAAGAACTGGAACTACTAAAGGGAGAGCATGACTTTCGAAGCCTGGCAAAAGCGACTTCGATGCGGAACCGTAGGACAACTAATCGGGTCATTTATGATGCTAACCTTATAGAAAGTGAAGAAGAGCCCGGACTTCTTCGTTTACGGATCAAGGCAAACGGTTTCCTCCATAATATGGTCAGGATCCTGACCGGAACACTTTTTGAAATAGCGATAGAGAAGCGCAAAGAGACGAATATATTGAAAATACTTTCTTCCAAAGATAGAACCATAGCAGGGATCACTCTCCCCCCTTACGGATTGTATTTTCTAAAAGCATACTACGATTCTTTTCCTGAGATAGATCGTATGTACCAAAACAGGAAAGAATTCGGCGGGGTTCCTAGATGAAAAAACTACTGCCGATTGCATTTTTACTTTTTCCATGGGCGCAAACATTCGCTTATCCAGACCAACTGGATAATAAAACTGTAAAATACCTGGGAGGAAACCCTGTTTCTCCTCCTATGGATTTTAATAAAATCGGAAACAGTTTTAAGAATGGAGAATTGATCCTGGCACAAGCAAGTGGAAATCTACCTTCTTCCGGACTTACTCGCTCTGATAAAAAAGAAGGCTCAGACGACGAAGAATTAGAGGAAGAACTTCCTTCATTCTATGATAATAGAAAACAGGAAATCGGCGCCTGGGTTGGTGCCTCTAACCCATTTCCTGGATCAGAAGCTCAGAAATATTTAGATACCACTTTGGGCGGTGGATTTTTTTACAGAGTTCCTTGGCCTTGGATCTTTTATGTAGAAGTAGGAGCTTCCTACTCTAACTATTTGTCCAGATCGGAAAGAGCTCTTACTACAATCCCGGTATATTCTGCCCTATGTTATAAACTTCCATTCGAACTTCCGATCACATTTATGGTAAAGGCAGGGTTTGGAGAAACCTATGTGGTTGCAAGACCCGCAAACACTTCTCGCTGGAACGATACCCTATACGCAGGATTCGAGGCAAGTTTCGTTGCGGGGAAGAAGCTCCGGATCGGTATCCGACTGGATTATAATAAAATTTATGAATCAGATTTAAATTCGCCTGCGGAAACAAAGTATCCTTATGTAGGTCCTACTGTAGATTCCAGGTTGAATAACCCGTATTATTACAATAAAGTGGATACGGAATTTTTCCATTTCGGTTTAATGGTGAGCGTATTCTTATGATTTCCAAAGCGAATCGTATTCTCTGCCTTTTTTCCTTCTTATTAGCATTCTTTTCAGATTGTAAGGTAGGGCATTGGGAAGGAAACGCAACAGACAATCCGGTAGTTAGTACTCTTTTCAATAACAGAATGTTACTTCTAATGAAAGGTACTTATGCCACTGATAGTCCTTTAGAATTTTCAGAATACAATAACGGAACTGGAAATGTATATGAAGATGCCTCTGGAGACCCTACATTTAATTTAGGTGCTCTTCCTAAAATGGCAAATCTTCCCATCTATATTGATATAGGTGAGATCCGTATTTCTTCCAAATACCAAGATGGTCTAAACAATCTTTCTCAGATCAGAACTGTTGCAGCTGCAAAAGCTTTCTGGGATAACGTTGCTCCTAACAGAGAAGTGTATTGCACCCAACCTTATACATTGAATGCAAATACCTGCCGTTCCCTAAACGGTGAATTCAAAATGATCCAATTCTTAAATGGAGAGGGAGCAGAATTCCCTTCTAATGATCCTACATCGGGAACCAATACCGGGCTCGCAAGCCAGTATTATTATACAGGAACTTATATCCGTTCTTTGGTTACTGGTTGGGGAAATTCACCAGGAGTAGACCTAACAAAGGTAACTTTCTTTGATAACTATGGTGTTTATGGATTTAATATAGTTCCAAGACTTGCTTATCCTGCAGGAACTACTGACAAATCAGGTTATCCATTAGTATTCCCTCTTCTATATTCGGTTCAACCTGGAGAAGCGGATATGGATTTTAAACCTGGATACGAGCCTTATATTTTTGAAGTAAGAATGAACCTTAAAGAAAACTTAATGGTTCACTCAATCAAAGCTGCTGACGGAAGTACCGCTGCTACTTTAATCTCTATCAGTGATTGGAAAGTGAATCATTCAGGTCAAACTGATATGGGTGGTGGGATTTTGTCCAGATCCAGGACAATTTATCCGAGCGGAGCTTCCTCTTTAGCTATCACTGGTGGTTCTGGGAACCTGACTCATTACTTTGCAGTTTTCAGAGAGAATGAAACCAATGTTCTAAGCAAACTTCCTTTAGCTGCCACTCCTGCAAGAAATGGAACAGTAAAGATCAAATACATCAATTCTGGAACTCATAAACTGTATTGTTTAGCTGATACAGGAAACCTGGATGGTTTTCCAGATACGATCGTAGGAACTCCGCTCACATTTTCCGTTCCGGAGAACGGAAATATGAGCACGATGTCTTTGTCTTATTCTTGTCCTTAAACTTTTCCTAATATTTCTTCCTGTCTTCCCATAAGTCTGACAGAAAGTCTAGGCCCAATCTCTTGGACGATCCTGGAAGCAACGTAATTTCCCCATCTTGCTGCATTCTCAGGTGAAAATCTATGGGTAAGTCCATAAAGCACACCCGCAGCAAAACTATCTCCAGCTCCAGTAGTATCCAATAGCTCTTGAACTGGAAATCCACCTATATGACTAATCGTTCCATTTACAGAAGCGAATGCTCCATTAGAACCATCCGTCATCATCACATTTTTGCAAAGTGAAGAGATGAATTTTAAAGCATCTTCTTTGGATTCAGTTGCAGCGAGTGCCTTCGCTTCTTCTGCATTACAAAAAACTAAATCACAATATTCTTTAGTGAGTTTTAAAAAATCTTCTCTGGAACGATTTACACAGAATGGATCGCTAAAAGTAAATGCTACCTTTACTCCAGCTTTTTTGGATTCTTCCATTGCAAGAAGACAAGCTTCCTTGGTAGACGGTCCATCCCAAAGATATCCTTCTATATAACTATAAGAAGACGCTTTCAGTTTTTCCAGATCCAAATCTTGTTTGGTCAATGTAGACGAAATCCCCAAGTGAGTGAGCATGGTTCTTTCTGCATCAGGAGTGGTCAGGATCACACAGGTTCCAGTATGTCCTTCTTTGGAAGGAGGAACTTCGAATAAAATCCCTGCCTTCTCCATATCCTGTTTGTAAAATTCTCCGTAAGTGTCTTCGCTTACTTTCCCGGTATAAGTTCCAGTACCGCCAGAATTCGCAAGAGCGATCATTGTATTTGCAGCACTTCCGCCAGATCTTAATTCTTTTTTATGTCCGTCCAAAGCGGTAAGAACTCCACCCTGTACTTCTGCATCCACCAAGGTCATAATTCCCTTGTTCCAGCCCATTTTTTGTAAAAAAGAATCTTCGGTAGGGATCAGAATATCCACAAGTGCATTCCCTATTCCGAATACGTCGTAATGTTTCATTTTTTCTCCGATATTAAATATTAGTAAAACGTTATACTACTTGCGGGTCCATTCTATCAGTTCCCATCCATTCCAGGAGGTCTCATATACTGATTTGCCTCCCACCTGGGAAGATAGAAGTTCCAGAAATTCTTCCTTTCTTTCTGTTATCACACCGCTAAAAAGAAAATGATCCGTATGAAGTCCTGCGATCTTTTCCATATTCGCCTTTAAAACTGCGAATGTAATATTTGCCACGCATAGATCAAATTGTTCGGAAGAAACTTGCGGATGATCGAATCCACCTTCTTCCACTACTAAAACTTGGTCAGAGATCCCATTTTCGTCCCTATTAAATGTAGAAGACCGAACTGCATTTGGATCTATATCCACTGCTATAATTTTAGATGCGTCTAATTTTGCTGCTGCTACAGATAAAATTCCTGAACCAGCACCAATATCTGCGACCTTCTTTCCTTTTAGATCAATTGAGCCAAGTCTGGATAAAACCAAACGAGTGGTTTCATGATGTCCTGTTCCGAATGCAAGTCCTGGGTTGATATAAACGGGAAGTGAATCTTTTTGTTCGGACTTTTTGTTTTTTTCCCAATCTTCCTTTTCCCAGGTAGGCACTACCCAAAAAACTCCGACTGAAAATGGTTTATAAAATTCTTTATAAGCTTCTTCGTATTCTTTTGTTTCTATCCATCTGGATTCTGCAAAAGAATCTTCTGGAGCTACCGTTTGTAAGTAGATCCAAATTTTGGCTTCTGATTGCACATCATCTTCTGCCAAATACACTCTGATAGGAGTATTATCTGCGATAATTTCTTGGTCTGGTCTTCTGGGTTCTTCTCTATCAAATAGGATTTCGTAATATCCTGCTACCTGCCATTCGTCCAAGTACGCGGAAAATTCTTCCGCAAAATCTTTCGGAATGGAAACTCTGATCTCTTTGTATTTCAACGGATTATCTCTGGAACCGATCGGGAGATTTTTTCCCTTTTAGGTTTTTCATTTGGCATATTATAAATTTCTTCTTCGGAAGATTTTTCTTTCTCTATTTTATGATCTTCTTCTTTCATATATACTCTTCTGTCTTTCACGATCCAGACCCAGATCCCTACGAAGAGTGCTGTCGCTGCCCAATGTCCGAATCTTCCAATTGGGATCACAAAAAAATCGAATAATCCATGCTGGATCACAGCGAGCAAGAATCCAGAAAGAATATACCAATATTTATCAGGGAATTGTCTTTTATTACTTTTGATGAGACAGAGTGCAAAGCATAGATTTATAAGCAAATGGGCATTCGAAGATTTTAATGTTCTTAAAATGAAAGTATGGATCCTATCATCTTCTTTTGCAGTTAGAATATAATGGTAATTTTCTATTCCTGCAAAACCTAATGCGACAAATCCACCCACTAAAAATGTCTCAGGCAGGAATTCCTTCTTCTTCCAATCATATGCTAATGTAAGCGATAATACTACGATCAGAATGGATTTACATAATTCTTCCATCATTCCCGCTTTTACGAATGCGAGAAATGCAGTTTGAGATAGAATTGATTTTGCTACTTTGGTATTGATCTCAGTTTCAGGCCAGATCAAAGCGCTTGCTCTAAGAACTAATTCAGTAGAGATCCAACCCAAAAGTAATGCGAAGAATATTATAAAAAAGAAACGTTTCTCTCTGCCAGTATTAGGTTGAGTATAGATGAGATAAAATCCCCAAGGAAAAATACTTCCAATCGCAAGAAGGATTACTTCTAAATTCATAATTCCTCCATATAACGACCGTCGAACATATTCACGAGTTCCTGCTGCAAAGGTGTTGGCATTGCCTTAGCGTCCAAAGGGCCATTCCAGAAAAGTTCAGTGACCCGTATATAACCTTTGGTCCCAGGAGGAGGCATCATGGGCGATAAGTTCTCTATCAATTCTAAAGTTCTCTGGTCTTGTTCAGGATAAGAAGAATTTTGTACAAGTTCCACATCTACAACTTCGCCATCTGGAGTGATTGTATAAGCTACAACGCATGAATAATTTCGAGGAGCACTTCTCCAATAATCCATAAAGGATTCAAATGTTCTCATCTTTGCGGAGATATAATTTGAATAAGTAGGAGGAAGTTTTTTTCCTTTGATCTTCTTTACTTCTCCCTTTACTCTACCCTCGTCCGAAGGTTTTTCCTCAGGGATTTTCTCACCTTGATTGCTATTAGGTGTATCCGTTCCAGTGATAACACCACCATTCAATCCTTTCACTTCGTCCGGAAGATTCGGATCTATAAAATAAAATTCAGCGTGATTCTCTGGTGTAAAATGATCCGTAGGACGAGACTTACTTTCTTTCTGGAAAGCGATTGTGGTAGGCATAAGTAGAATGAGACAGATCACTATTAAGTGAACAAGAACACTCAGTCCAAGATTGTTTTCGAAACCTGGACTCAAACCCAAAAGAGGTGTTTTTGATTGGAAGGATCTTCGCAATAACCACCCAGAAAACACATTCACTAAAACTAATACAGTTAAGATCGCAGACCAAATCCAAAAGGAAGAAGCTACTTCAAAAAACTTTTTATCGGAAAGCCCAGGTTTTAAACCTAAACTTGCGAGGAAGCGGATCCCCAAAGCAGGCTCCCACCAAGAGAAGAAGAATGTAGCAAATAATAATAATCCTAGAAGATATACGAATAGGATCGGAAATCCTTTCCATAAACGTCCCGTATAGATATGACCCCAACCAGCTAAGATAGCATCTCTCACTTTTGCATTCTTACGTTTTCTGGCAGAAGCAGGCAGATCACCCTCTTCATCCGCAAATGAATCTCTAGTCTGTCTTACGAACCAAGCCCAGGGTCTGCGAAATAAGAAAAATGGCCTTTTACCTGATAGAAGTTCCGCAAGTCCGACTGCAGTAAAAAAGAAGATCCATACACTTTCAGAGAAAACGGCAAAGGTTGCCATCTTAGCTCGGAATGGATCAGAGTATGTTAAATAATGAGTAAATAATATTAAACAGCCAACGGTCAGAAAGACTAAAACTGGATTTAAGATAAGAGGTCTTGGATCTTCCGGTTTTAAACTTTTTCGAACATGTTTTGCCTGTAGGAAAAATACTGCCAGACCAAAGAAAAACATTAGAGTTAGAACAAGGAATCCAGACGAGCTTGGCTCTTCCGAACTGAGTAAAACAAATACGGAAAATATCTCTTCTGCTTTTGGAAAAATTAAAAATAGAAGTTCTAGAGAAAATAAAAATAACCCCAGGACTACTTGTAGAAAAACGGAATGGAATGCTGGTCTAAGGACCCTATCCTCTTTAGGAAATAGGAAGATCACTCCCAGAGGAAAAAAGATCCCGAAGCCAATCATAGAAATGGGAGATGTCCAAGAGAGAAAATTGATCCCCCAATAGACTAGTTTTTCCTTCTGCGAAATTTCCTTTTTCATTCCGAATATCCTTGTCCATTGGACCCTAGCTTGTTCCGGAAGCAAACAAGAATTGAAGGAATTCCTACGAATTTAATACTTTATCATGAATCCTATTCGAGAATCCTTGGACCTATGGAGAAAAAAGAAACCCTAGATTCCTCTCTCAAGGATATTGTATCCGTTTGTAAAAGAAGAGGATTTGTTTATCCCGGATCTGAAATTTACGGAGGACTTTCCAATACCTTCGACTATGGCCCTTACGGAGCCGAACTTCTCCATAACTTAAAAAGACTCTGGTGGAAACATTTTGTCCACTTGAGAGAAGACGTTGTAGGATTGGATTCTTCTATCCTTCTCAATCCAAAAGTATGGGAAGCATCCGGACACGTTTCTAATTTTAACGATCCACTCATCGATTGCAAAAATTGTAAGACTCGCATTAGAGCAGACAAATTTCTGGAAGACCAAAAGGGAGAAGGAGCCGCAACAGGACTGAACCTGGAGAAAATGAACGAGGTCATCAAGGCCGGAAACTTTGCATGCCCGAATTGCGGTAATAGAGGAACATTCACAGAAGCAAGAGACTTCAACTTAATGTTCAAAACTTCTCATGGAGCTTCCGCAGAAGATTCACAAGATATTTATCTTCGCCCGGAAACTGCCCAAGGTATTTTTATCAATTTTAAGAACGTTATCTCAACTACCAGAAACAAGATCCCATTCGGTATTGCTCAGATAGGTAAATCATTCCGGAATGAGATCATGGCAAGACAGTTCGTATTCCGCACAAGGGAATTCGAACAAATGGAGATGGAATTTTTCTGCGAACCAGGAACTCAAAAAGAATGGTTCTCCCATTGGGTGGATTATTGTGTTAAATTCTTAACAGATCATCTTGGATTAAAGAAAGAAAACTTGAAAATCAGAGAACATGAGAAGGAAGAACTTTCTTTTTATAGTGAAGCCACTTCCGATATCGAATACAAATACGGATTCGGATGGGGAGAACTTTGGGGTATCGCTTCTAGAACCGATTACGATCTTTCTCAACATGAAAAATTCTCCGGAGAAGATCTGAAATACCAAGACCAGGCTGCTAATAAAAAGTATATTCCATATGTAGTAGAACCTGCACTCGGATTAAACCGTTTATTCTTAGCAGTTGTTTCAGACGCTTACGCAGAAGAAAAACTTCCAGATGGAGAAACAAGAACAGTTCTTCGTTTTGCTCCTCAGGTAGCTCCTGTGAAGATCGGGATTTTCCCTCTAATGAAAAAAGACGGACTTCCTGAACTTGCAAAATCGATTTATGCAAATTTATCTTCTTTAGGAAATTTAGAATACGATGAAGGCGGCGCTATCGGAAAAAGATACCGCAGACAGGACGAAATCGGAACTCCTTATTGTATCACAGTAGATTATGATTCTTTAACAGATAAATCGGTTACTGTAAGAGAAAGAGACAGTATGTCCCAAGAAAGAATTTCTATAGATTCTTTGAAGTCTTACTTTGCGGATAAGTTACTTTAATCAAGGATTGTAGTTTCTAATATCATCTCTACATTCTTGTCCAAAGATCAAAGGACTTGCTGGGCTGAAAGTTTCGACCTTAGTGTCGCTTAAAGCCCAGAACATTCCGCAAGATGAATTAGTACAATGATTTCCATGTTCTTTGTCTTGGTGAGAAGAATATAATGGGATCCCTGCGTTCACGAGTCCAAGTGCATGTCCAAGCTCATGGGTCACTGTCATCTGCTCAGCCTTACTTGCTTTATCAGGCGAAATAACAGAATCAAACTGATCTATCATATCCTTAAATACAAAAATCACCGGAGGCCCAATTCCTAAAACACCTGAAATTGTAACAGCAATCACACCAGGTGCATCCGCCAACTCTCCTCTTATATATACGATAAAGAAACTAGTAGATTGAAAATCAGAAGACTTCTTTCTGTATTTAGGAACTAAATCTAAAAGTTGGTTCACACTCCAAGTTGATCTATTCTGATTCGGGATCTCATTCATCTCAGAAAGATCGTTAGGCACAGTAACTGCAACAGAATAACCTCTGTCTGCAAAAACATCCTGCAGATTACTATCAGTCACATTCCAAATATTAGAATTGCCAACTGTATAATTCCCAGTAAAGGGTTCCGCATCAGTTTCATAAGCAACTTCTAAATCAAGAGATCTTACTGTAGAAAAATAAACAGAAGAACGATCCGGATCTGTCAAAATAAGATAATCTAAAGTGATATATCCCAAAACTGCAGGTGGTAGTTCAGATTTACCGTTTTCGCAATTGATAAGTGTGAAAAAGGATAGAATTATAAGTGCTCGAAAGATCATTTTGCCTTCGTATTAATCAACAACCGGAATCGTTTCTTTTTTTATTTATTTGCAAAAAGAAGAGAAACTTATCTCCTCAACGATAAAAAATACTCCACAAACTCCGGTCATTTGCAAAGTTTTATTTTAATGTCTGAGAAACTTTTGGAGATAAGACCAATCCTCCCCCAAAATAGGGAGGCCGCCATTGAATTGATAAATCAATTTTTTAGAATGGTCAATAAGCTACCTTTAGATGGGATTTTTAAGATCCGTCCTAGAGCCGCTGCCAAAATGGTGGATATCTACTTAAAACTCAGGGCCACAGACAAAGTATTATTTATCGGTGGGTTCATAGAAGAAGAGCTTGTCTCACTTCTAATTGCAAGAGTGGAAGAAAAACCATATCTCATTGAGGAGAAGAACTTATTCATAGACTTGGCTATTACCAAACAAGGTAAAAGAAAGTCTGGATATATGAAACCTCTCGTAAACGAAACGTTTCGATATGCGAGAGAAAAAGGGATCTTAGCTATAGAATTAAGAGCCATTTCTGAAAATGAAGCTGCCGTAGAATTTTGGAAGAAGATGGGATTCGATCCGTTCTATGTAAGATTTCGAAAATCAGTGTAGGAATTCCAACATGGAAGTAAAGATAACCCCCACCCTGCATTGGGCTTGGGGGGAGTGGCTCGTGGGAGAGCGCGTTCTCCTTATCACAAAATCCTTCTTCTGTCAATAAAATCCTCCTCTTCAGAATCAGTGTAGGAATTCCAACATGCGATACACTCAAATAAAAAAGGGATCCTTTCGGATCCCTTTTTCAATATTAGAATTTTAGAAAATTCTTATTGGAATATGCGAAGTAACAATCCGCCGTGTTGAACGAAGAATTCAGCAAACACTAAGCTTGTAATCGCCATCAATTTAATCAAAATATTGATAGAAGGACCAGAAGTATCTTTTAAAGGATCTCCTACGGTATCTCCCACAACTGCAGCCTTGTGTTGGTCTGAACCTTTTCCACCAGCAGCTTTTTCGATATATTTTTTAGCGTTGTCCCAGCCACCACCGGAGTTTGCAGAAGAGATTGCAAGAACCACACCTGCTACCAATGCTCCAGCTAAAACGCCAGATAAAGACTTAATTCCGAATAAGTAACCTACTACGATCGGAGTTAAAAGAACTAAAAGTCCAGGAAGGATCATTTCTCTTAAAGCCGCAGTGGTGGAAATATCCACACATCTTTTGTAATCAGGTTTTGCTTTTCCTTCCATGATCCCAGGGATCTCACGGAATTGTTTTCTAACTTCTTCTACCATATCTACAGCAGCTTTACCTACTGATTTCATAGTCATTGCAGTGAAAACGAATGGAAGCATTGCTCCGAAAAGTAATCCGCCGAAAACTTCTGCGTCTAAGATGTCCAGACCAGTAGTTTTAGTTCTGGTGATGAAAGCAGCAAATAATGCTAAGGAAGTTAATGCAGCAGATCCGATCGCAAATCCTTTTCCGATAGCAGCAGTAGTGTTACCAGCTGCGTCCAAGGTATCTGTACGATTACGAACTTCTTTTCCGAGTTCTGCCATCTCAGCGATACCACCCGCGTTATCTGAAACTGGGCCGTAAGCGTCGATAGTCAAACCGATAGCGATTGTGGAGATCATTCCGAGAGCAGCAATTGCGATCCCGTACATTCCCGCCAAAATATTCGCAGTAACGATTGTGATAACAAGAAGGATCACAGGAACCACAGAACTTTGGTAACCTAATGCAAGTCCGTAGATGATGTTTGTAGCAGCTCCAGTTTTAGAAGCGTCTACAACTTCTCTTACTGGTTTATAAGAATGAGAAGTATAATACTCAGTGACCAAACCGATGAACATTCCGGAGAACAGACCCACGAGCAATGAAATGTATACATTCCATTTACCGATTGTTTTACCAGCGATCTCGAATGAATCTACCATGTATTTATCAGTTACAAAATACATGATCGCACCAACGATTAGAGTAGAAACCCAAAGTTGGATCTTTAGTACCTTCTCCACATTTCCTCCTTCTTTCACAGAAGCGATGAAGGAAGTTAAAAGAGAAGCAGGGATCCCGAAAGCAGAGATCAAAAGTGGGTATAATAGAGCGTCAGTATTTCCAGAAAGAGCAGTCGCAGTTGCACCGATCACAAGAGCAGCACAAGTAGCCTCAGCACAGGAACCAAAAAGGTCAGCACCCATACCAGCAACGTCACCTACGTTATCTCCCACGTTATCAGCGATAGTCGCAGGGTTTCTAGGATCATCCTCAGGGATTCCCTTCTCTACTTTACCTACTAAGTCAGCACCAACGTCAGCAGCCTTAGTGTAAATCCCGCCGCCCACTCTTCCGAAAAGAGCCACAGCAGAACCACCTAGACCGAAACCAGCCAGAGCTTCCATAAGGAAAAGAGTTCCTACGTTTTGGAATAAATGAGTATAAAGTTGGAAAAGCCCGATCATACCGGAAACTGCAAGACCAACCAGACCAAATCCCATCACCGCGCCAGAATCAAAAGCGACTCTGAAAGCCTTGGTCATGGAAGTTTTAGCTGCTTGAGCAGTACGAACGTTTCCGATGGTCGCGATCTTCATTCCGATAAAACCGGAAAGACAGGAGATAAGCGCTCCTGACACGAAAGCGATCGCAGTAAACAACCCGTCGTTAAAATCCGGAGTTTCCGGATTGTCCAAAAGGAAGAAGATCAGAACTGCCATAAAGGCGATAAAAAGAGAGATGGTCTTGTATTCTCTTATGAGAAACGCCATAGCTCCTTCGGAGATTGCGGAAGAAATTTCGATTAATTTCTTGGATTCTTGGTCTTTTCCGCCCTCAGTTCCGATTTGGATCCTGGTGACCTTTAATGCGTAAACAACGGCGGTCAAAATAGCCAGGACGGCAAAAGCCAGAATAATGGTTACCGAATTCATTCAGGGAAACCTCTTGTTTTTTTTTAAAATTTCCGATGGATTAAAAAGATGGGAACTGTGTTTGCCAAAGCTAAGGAGAAGACCGTAGAGGGCTACCACTGATGAGACGTACACTTTCCATTTGGTTCTTTTTAGTTATTTGCACTATAAAATCGGTCCTGGCCTTGAGTTCAACCTTTTCTTGGGAAGAGCTGATCCAGCAGGCAGCAGAAGAAGCTCTAAGAGGCAGATACCAACAAGCGTTAGAAAAATTACAGATCGCTGACGAAACAGGAGAGCCCAGAGACTTCCGTTACTATTGGATTTTAGGAAAATCCCAAAAAGGAAAGGGAGAAGAATTAGAAGCACTCAAAAGTTACGAAACAAGCCTGAGATTAAATCCGGACCAAACAAAATTATTGGAAGAAATGACGGATCTGTACGATTCACTTAGATTTCCAGATAAGGCTCTGAACACTGCTCGGGTAATATTATCCAGAGATCCAGAAAATAGAAACCTCAGATACAAAGCATTACTTTGGTCTTCTCGTATAGGAGACATCGAATATTATAAAGCCACTTTAAAAGACTTAGAATCTTCCAATCCATACTTAGCAGAAGAACAAGCTCTATTAGATGAGATCTCCGGTTTCCAAAAAGCAGGAAAAATAGAAGATTCCATCGCAAGATGCAAAAGATTCCTACCCTTCTTTCCTCGAAACAAAAGTTTGCATAGACTTTGTGTCTTATCTTATAAATCCAAAGATTCCAATTTATATGAAGAAGGTTTGTTACAAAGGGCAAATATCTTTAGAGACGAACCAATCTTTCATCATATCTTAAGTATGGAATATTTGGACCAGAGAAGGTTTATAGAATCTGCAGCTCTCGCAAGAAGAGCGCTTTTACTTTCTCTCAGAAAAAATCTTTTTCCGGATAAAGATTACCTTCTTCCTTTAAGAAGATATTATATTCAAATAGGATCTGATTCAGGAATTTTAGGAACAGAACTTTTAGAAGAGATCATTCGTACCAAAAAAAGTCCAAGCATTGAAGAATGGAACGTACTACTCAAACATTCTTCTTTCAGTTGGGAAGTATTAGCATTTGCACTTAGATCGGTCTCAGAAACAGAACCAGAAGAATCTGCACTCATAATTTCCAAAGAATGGAAAGACATGTATAAAAATCTAAAAGTCGGGGAATTGGAGAAGGACCTTTCCAGATATGCAGGACCTTATAGTCTAGACAAAACTTTTCAATTCTATTTAGAAACAGGTTACTCTCTCGCTGAAATAGAGTGAGGCTTTTACTCAGAACAATTTTTCTCGTTCACTTTTTCTTAATATTCTGAATAACCCAATCCAAAACTCCTAAGAACAAAGAAGGATCTCTAAATTTTAGAAAATAATGATCATTCGCCCAAAGAGGAAGCACGTCTCCTCCAGATTGGATTGCATCAGGAAGTAAAGTAAGACCATCATTCGGTCCATATACTGCTAATTCTGAATAATTTGGGAACCCTCTGAAAGAAATATGCCGAGCCATAGGTATCCCTAAAACATTCAGAACATACATTGATGATGGAGATTCTATATCCTGAGAGAGCGGAGAATCTTCTGTCTTTCGCAATTCGTAAAGGGAATCAAATCTATAACCATATATTGGAATCCCAATTCTTAAAATAAGACGTTTGATCAATGAATCAGATCTATGAGTCATCAAGGGAGTTCCCTTTAATAGACCTGCAACATTCAACCAGGCTTTTACTTTTGAAAAATAATCTTTATTTCCACATTTGGAAATCGCGTATTTAAAATCGCTTCCTCCTTTGCTTGTAGAATAAAGAATTAAATGTTCTGATCGGTTATAACTTTTAATAAAATTACATATTTGTTCTGAATTTTCTTCCAGAGAACCAACTTGATCAATCTGGATATTTCCATTAGGAATACCTTGTGAATCTAAAATATTCCGAACTGGGGCTCCATCTGCGCCTGTAATAGGATTATCTTTGTAAAACATTCCAGGAATAATCGCGATAAAATATTTTCTTCTTTCTAAGATAGAATCCCTTTTAAGTTTTTTTCTATCTTTTAAGAATTCTAAAATTTTCGAAGAACGTGGTAAATTTGCCCAGGTTTGAAAATATGCAATACTTAGAGAATCAATCGAGTTCCCAGTCCTAAGCAAGGTTGTAAGTTGTTCAGCACTTATTTTTTCAGGATCTACATCCTTCCAAAAAGAAAAGTTAGACGAAAGATCTTCAATATCTTCTTCACATAAATTTTCTAAATTTTTCCAAGACTTATTGCATGGGGAATGTGAAAGAACAGGTTTAAATTCTACAAAAGCTTCGTTAGCACAAAAACAAAATGATAAACTAATTAAAAATAAAACGATATACCTAAATAGATAGGATTTACTCATATTACACTGTTTTATAGGAAAATTCAAGGTAGGTATTCCCAAACAGAAGAAACTCCTGTTTGGGAATAAAAAAAATTACTTCTTAGGAGCAGTTCCGCCGAGAGTAACAGCTTCGCCAGTTACTGCAAAGCTAGTGATTGCTAGTGGTCCCAAAAAAGGAATTAAAATTGGACTTTTTGCATATCCGTAACGCACATTGATAACTGCGTTAGAACCTAATTCTCTTGCTTTAGCTACTAATTTTTCGTTTAATTCTTTTGCTAACTCTTCTGTTTCAGGAAAACGAGCTCCAACTCCTTCAGGAGCAGCTCCGTAAGCAGAGAAACCGAAAGTTGCAGATCCAAGACCAGTTTCTTGGATTACGAAAGTTCCTTGGCTTGTATAAGGACCAACGTTGTTCCCAGTAGTCACCAAAATAGAAGTAGGGTGTTTAACGTGATAGTTGTAAAGACAGTTCATAGAGAACGCTGCAACCATTGCTAACACTAGTACTAGTGATTTTTTCATGAAGAAATTTCCTCAAATTTTTTAGTAGGAACTAATTAGTCATTTCGGCAGAATACGTCAACCGATATTATGCCAAGAAAAGTAGCGTAAAAACATGATTTTTTTATTAAAAAAGATGTCTGAATTTTCTCTTCGACCGGATATAGAATAACCGAAATTACATTATCCCAAATGAGATAACCAGGAGCACAGGCAATTAACCTTCATTTTTCGAAATAATTCCGTAATAAATAAAACATTAAAATTCGAAATTCTATATTAAAACTATATAGACGAAATTATAATTTGCATGAATCAAAAAAAACTCATCCGTTCATGCAGAAAACTTAATAAACTATTTCCGATTAAATAAAAATTTGAAAATTACACTGATGAATTCATCTTCACTAATCTTTTTTGCGTAGTAAAAAAGACCATAGGCTTTCTGAAATATTGCGTCAGCAAAAATATAATTCATACAAAATACTCCTGCCTCAATGAAAATCCAGGAAAAAACTTTTTTAGAACAACACAAGTAAAGGGTATTCTAGTTGACATATCCCATTTAGGGGAATCATATATTTTCCGATTAAAAAAGGAAGGAGAGGTTCATTTATGAAAAAGGAACTTCTATCGATAGGATTAGTCGGATTACTCTGCTTATCCTCGGGAATTTCAGTCTCTGCCGCAGATTACGGTGTAGCTGGTTGCGGATTCGGGTCTCTGGTTTTTAAAGAAAACAAAGGTGGTCATCAAATTTTGGCTGCTACTACAAATGGTACTTCGGGCAGCCAAACTTTCGGAATTTCAACCGGAACTTTGGGATGCGCAACCGATGGATTAGTCCAAAAAGAGAAAGTACAAGAAGTATTTGTTTCCCTTAACTTCAATTCTTTGGAAGCTGAAATGGCTCAAGGAAAAGGAGAAAAATTAGAAGCTCTTTCAGGACTCCTAGGATGTTCCACAAATGGAATTGCACAACTAGGAGAATATACTAAGTCAAATTTCGATGTATTGTATACCCAAGAAACCACTCCTTCTTCTTTACTCAGCGCGGTAAAAGACGGGATCAGAAAAGACGCAGTGCTCTCTAAGAGCTGCAAAATTTAAGGAGAAAACTTCATGAAAAGAATATTAGCAGTATCTCTATTTCTCGCTTTAGTAGCTTCTCCACTTTACGTTGCTTCCGCTAAACACGGCGCTGCAGGATGTGGTTTGGGTTCAATCGTAATCACAGAGAACAAAAAAGTTCACCAAGTGATCGCAGCTACTGTAAACGGAACTGTGTTGAACCAAAGTTTTGGGATTTCTACCGGAACTTTAGGATGTGAGACAAGCGGCTTTACTCAAAAACAAGCTGAGCAACAAATCTTTGTTCACATGAACTTCCAATCTTTGGAGCAAGAATTTGCAAAAGGTTCTGGTGAAAAAATGGAAGCCTTCGCTTCTTTGATGGGTTGTTCTGATGCGGGAACTTTCGGAAAAGTAGGAAAAGAAAAATTCTCCGCACTTTTCGACCAAAACACTCCGGATTCCTTTTTGGAAAAAATGAGATTCGAAGTAGCAAACAACTCCGATTTAGTCGGAAGTTGCAAAATCTAATAACACCTTTTAACTAAGGTCTAATTCCCTTCTCCGAAAGGAGAAGGGAACATTCGTTCAATCTAAAACTTTAAGTGCCAGCAAAGTCCTATTCTCTTTTTATAATATTCTTTCTATATTCTACCTTCGGAACTTTCAGCTCTTCTTACGCAACAAGCACGGAAAAGATCATAGAATACCAAAAATTGGCAGAAACCAAAAAACTTTGGGAAGATAGGTATTGGATCCTTCTATTACATTATACTAAAACCACATTCGGGAATTGGGTGAGCGAGGCAGACTCTTCTACTTTTTTCCTTTCCGGAGAAGGACAAAAAAATCCAGAAGAAGAACTATATTCTGCAATCCAGGCATTTATGACTCCCGAGTCCCCTCCTCCGGGAGAAGAAAACTGGATGCATCCAGCATGCAAATTCCCAGAAAGAAAAAGATGGATCCAAGAGAAACTTTCCATCCCGGATTCAGACTTTGCAAAGGTTGATTGTTCGAGATTTGAAAAATGGTTTGCAACTTTGAATCCAAAGGGCGCAAAAATCATATTCGCTTCTTATTATATGAATGCCCCTGCTTCCATTTTCGGGCATACCCTCTTAAAATTAGATTCAGGAGATCCGAATAGAAAGGAAATTTTAGAATATTCTGTAAACTATGCAGCAAACGCAGACCCTGCAACTACTAATGCAATCGTATATTCTATTTTAGGTTTATTCGGCGGATATCCAGGAACATTCTCCTTATTTCCATATTATGTTAAAATTTCAGAATATAATGATATTGAAAGTAGAGATCTTTGGGAATACGAGCTGGACCTGAAAGAGGAAGAAGTTAGAAGAATGACAAGACATCTCTGGGAATTGGGAGCTGCATCATTCGATTATTATTTTTTAGACGAGAATTGTTCTTATCATCTATTTTCTTTGATAGAAGTAGCAAGGCCAAGCCTTCATCTAAGAGACAAGGCTCCTTTCGTGATCCCAGGAGATACAGTTAAAAAGTATATTGAACAGGCAGGTCTTGTAAAAGATATCAAATACAGACCTTCTCTACATAGCAAAATTATACAAAAACTAAGAAAAATGAACGAGGACGAAAGAGAACTTTATGAAAACGTAATGAATAACGGAAACATCTCTCTTTTGACAAATAAAGAACCCGATCCTAAGATCAGGACTTCTTTTCTCTCGGACACCATCTTGGATTCATTTCGTTATAAAAAAGCAGAAGGAGATTCTCCCAAAGAATGGGATCAAACTTATAAACAATTACTTTTATTTAGAAGTAAACTCACCGACCACTATGAGGATTCAGGATATTCGCCTATCACCCAAAGTCCTCATGTGGGTCACGGTAGTTCTGCGTTATATAACGAAGTTGGAACGTCCAGCTTAGGAAATTTTGTAGGTTTCGGTTACAGAGCTGCCGTTCACGACCTTTTGAATACAGATCAAGGTTATATTCCGAATTCTTCCGTGGATTATTTTTCCTTAAAGGCAAGGTATTACCAAGACTCTAAAAAATTACATCTGGAAGAATTTCATATAATTCGAATGCTTTCCTTAACTCCTTATAATTCGTTAGGGCGTTCCATTTCTTATTTCGTGGACTCAGGAGCAGATTCATCTGTTTATAAAAAGAAAGGAAATGAAGAAGATAGAAAACTTTTGGAATGGCAGGCATTACTCCGGCCAGAAGATCTATCTTACACACTTTATAGATTGGATGATGTTTCTAAATCTGAAAAATATGAAAGGGTCACAAATGCAAATTTAGAAACTACGTTTGGTTATAGTTTCCAGGATCAATTTTCAGAAGGTCCAAAACGTTTTTTATTCTCAGCTCAAGCAGGAGCGAAAGTAAGGTATAACGGCAAATATGATACCAACGCAGTTGTAGCTCCTCAAATCGCTGCTTATTGGATCGCAAATTTTGATTCTTTTAAAGCTGTATTATCTTTACATTATTATACTTTTTCGATTTACGGGGTCCCGGATGATTATAAGGCACAATTAGGATTTCGTTATGCAATCCATGCCAATCATGAATTGAGATTAGAGGCGAAAGCCCAAAGGAATTATAATGAAGCCAGCTTCTCTTATGTGTATCAATTTTAAATATATTCTATATTCAATTCTTCTTTTTCTATTTTTGAATAACTGTTCCTCCATGTTATTCTATCCGAATCGGGATATGTACATTCCGCCTGAAAAAATGGGATTTCAGCCTGAGAAAATTTCTCTTAAAATGAAAGATGGAACAAACATAAAAGTTTGGATTTTCAAACCTTCTAAAGTAAAAATCAAGGCAAGCATCCTTCAGTTCCATGGAAATGGAGAAAATATGTCCAGCCATTATATCAGCCTTGCTTGGCTGGTAGAAAAAGGTTATGAATTAGTGATATGGGACTACAGAGGTTACGGAGATTCTGAAGGAGAAGCGGAGAAAGAATCTATATTAGAAGATTCTAAAGAAGTTTTAAAATTCCAACAGAATAGAGCCAAAGAACTTGGGATTCCCTGGATTGTATACGGACAAAGTCTGGGTGGAGCACTTGCAATCAGAGCCGTGGGTGAAATGCAAAATAAAGAAGGATTATTACTCGTAGTTGGTGATGGAACTTTCGCGTATTATTCTCATGTGGCAAAAACGGTGGCAGAGAGAGTGTTTTTCTTTCCGATAGGACAGTTGGTTGGATTTTTCTTCTCTGATTATTTAAGTCCTGGAGAGGTGATAGATCAAATTTCTCCAGTGAAACTTTTAATAGTGCATGGAACTGAGGATCAAATCGTTTCCTATCCGAATGGGATGGAACTTTTTCAAAAAGCAAAGGATCCTAAGATTTTCTGGGAAATCAAAGGTGGAGGACATTTAGATTGGCTGGAAATGGGAAGATCTAAAGGAGCCAAAAATTTCGTAAAATTTTTAGATGAGATAATCTCTCATTGGAATCCTTAATTCTCGGCGGAGATCCGATACATTCTTTTACCTTCCAATAAAGATCTTAGCGCGTCTTCCGGTTTTGACTCTTGTATGAATAGTTCAGGTAAGGAGAAGTTCCCAGTATTATATAGAGCTATTGATAAGAATATGATCTTACCTTCTTTTGCTATAAATACTTTTTCGAAATCTCTACATTTCAGTGCATAAACACCAGGAGTAAGCTCCAAAGTTTTATATTCTCCAGAATCCAATCCAAAGTTTTGGAATAAACTGCGATTCCCTTCTTTAAAAGATCCTGGATATTTATATAATTCTACTGAAAAGGAGAAAAAGGACTGAGCCACTAGTTGCGGCCTAAGCACGTAAATCAATGCACTATCATCCTTTGCTTTTTTAAGTTGGTCGAATCTTTTGGTACTTGCGCAAGATCCAAACCCTGAGGCCAGACAAATACAAAATAAGAAGGTTCTAAAGTAGAGAATGTTATGAAAAAATCTGGTAGCTCCTTGGGCTCTACGGTTAAAATTGACCTTAATTCGAGGATTTTTCATGAAAATTGAGTTCACACCCGAGCAGTACGAAACCTTACTAAAATCCACCGCGATCTCCAGCTGGATGATCAATGCATTTAATGAAGGTGACGAGGAACTAAATTCCTACGCCGAACTCGAGCAATACATACTTTCCTTTGCAAAAGATTTTGGGAAGCAGGAATTCGTAGACTACGATGCTGCTGACAATGTATATTTCCCTACTCGCAAATTCGAAGATCAAACGGATATATTCGATATCATTTCTGATTACGATAATGAATTATTCTGGGATGAACTAATCCATAGAATGGCCAGAAGAGATTTCCTGCAAGAGTATGGAGAAACTGGTGTGGCTTCTATGGCTATCGAAGAAAGGATCGAAAAAGAAGCTCCTTATATCAGTAAATATGAAGAGGTATTTACCAACCAAGGCCTGGAGAATATAGACATCCGTCCTTAATACATGTTTGACCAGGAACCTTTCGGAGTTTTAGAAATTGAAAACCTTCTACCCAACTTAAGAGGAGAAGGTACATTAGGAAAAAGAAAAATAGAAATCCCTTATTCTCTTCCCGGAGATGTATACGAAGTATACAAATTCGGAAAAAGAAAGGTATTCTATAAATGGAATCCTACTCATTTAGAGCCAAGAGTATCTTCTCCTCAATGCCCAAGTTTTGGAGAATGTGGTGGATGTTCCGGTCAACACCTACCCTATCTTGAACAATTCAAATTAACATCTGAACCAATCCTTAAAGGATTAGAAAATTTCAGTCCTATCAACAAAGGTATATCTCCTGCCGAATCTTCTTACTCTTACAGAAATCGTATGGACTTTGCAGTCTTTCCTGGACGGGTTGTTGGTTTAAGAATGTCAGGAAATTTCAGAAGGATTGTTCCAATAGCGAACTGTTCCATCCAAACTGACTGGGCAAATTCTGAAATGCCTCTTTTCCAAAAACTTTTGGAATGTTTTCCTGAATTAGAATATGATCGCAAAAAAGAAACCGGTTACCTTAAGTATTTTACTCTTCGAAAATCAGTGTTTAACGATGACTCGATGAGTATCCTTACATTCACAGAAGATTTCAAAAATGAAGATCTGATGAATCAAGTGGCTGAAAAAGCAAAAGAGATCCTTGGTGCTAAAAACATAGTATTCTGTTTTAATCGCAAAAAAGGAGAAATTTCTGCCTCAGGAGAAGCGATTGCTATCAGAGGAAATATTTATTTGATAGAAGAGATCTGGGGTAAAAAGTTCAAAATCCCTTTTGATGGATTCTTCCAACCAAATCCTAAAGAGTTCATTAAAATTTTAGAATTTATTAAATCTAAGATTAAACCAGCGGAGAATCTTGCAGATCTTTTCTGTGGAAGTGGATTTTTTTCCATTCTATTTGGGGAAAATTTTTCACGGATCTTGGGGATCGATATTATATCTTCTTCCGTGTCTGCAGGTGAGGAGTTCCTACAGGATATTTTCCCGGACAAAAAGATAGAATTTCTTGCGTTTGATCTATTTCACAAAAAAGGTTTGGAGAAAATGAACTCTGCGAATCTTCCTTGGAAAGATTCAGTAGTGATCGCAGATCCCCCCAGAAGCGGTCTTTCTCCCGAATTATGCGCCTTCTTAAATTCTAACCCTGTTTCCCAACTGATTTATATTTCCTGTAATCCTGAAAACTTGCTGAGAGATGCCCGCATTTTGGAAGAATCCTACAAAATGGAGGAGTTCCTACTCTGCGATCCCTTCCCTCAAACTCCTCATTTGGAAGCAGTATCCATCTTCTCCCCTAAAAATCGCTGAAGGGAATCCGATTTTCCTTCGATAGTAAGTACCAAAGGTATACGAAACCGACAGGTGCCTATGAAACGACTTTCTACTATCATTCTATCATTCTTAATTTTGGCGGCTTGGGGCTGTAATACCGTCATCATCCGCCCTTGGAATGCTCCGAACGCTATCAAAACTTCCGAAAAGATCAGAGTCTTCTTAGGAAAAGCAGAATCTGATCTGATGATCAAAGCGGATGGAGTAATTTTCGTATATGATGTGAATGATCTTCTGATCAAACGTGCATATGATATGATTTCTTTGGATGCTAAAAAATTGAAAGCTCCAATCCGTTTCGTAGCGGACAATCCTGGTTTGGAATATAAGGGAAGAAAGTTCAGAGGAGAAATTTTACTCCAACCTGATAAGAATGGCAACGTTCTACTCATCAATAGAGTTCCATTAGAAGAATATTTATATTCTGTTGTTCCTTCAGAAGTTCCTGCTGGCTGGCCAACTGAGGCTTTAAAAGCACAAGCAATCTGTTCCAGAACTTATGCAATCAGAGAGATCCTGAACAAAAAGGATACTGCTTATGATGTGGAATCCACTGTGAATTCACAAGCCTACTCTGGTATGGTTAAAGAAAATCCAAGAACCACTCAAGCTGTTCGTGATACAGAAGGTGTTCTTGCAGTTTATGAAGATGATCCTATTCATATGTTCTTTCATTCTAATAGTGGAGGAAGGACCGAAACTCCAGACCAGGTTTGGGGTGGAAAAAGACTTCCTTACTTAGAATCTGTTCCTTCCAGATTTGATGAAGCAGGTGATAATTTCGTTTGGAAAGAAATTTTAAACCAAGATAAAATGGACCAAACTCTTTCTTCCTTAGGTGTTGGTTCTATTCAATCTGTCCAAGTTCTTTCCAGAACTCCTTCCGGTAGAGTGGATCTTTTAGAAGTGATTGGTAAACAAGGGACTTCTAAGATTAAAGGAAAAGAATTCCGCAGTTTACTAGGAACTTCTGTGAAGTCTCTTCGTTTCGGTATCAAGAGAGAAAGTGAAGGATTTTTGATCAAGGGTATGGGCGCGGGTCACGGTGTAGGCTTAAGCCAATGGGGAAGTTTCGGTATGGCGAAACAAAATTTTACCTACGCCGAGATCATTCGTCATTATTACCAAGGAATTGAATTCGCTAGGATCACTAGGTAATTTTTTCACACAGAGAACACGGAGAACAGAGAGTTGTTCTCCGGAGACTGCTTTGTCCCCAAACTTATTTTAAATCTATATAACTATTATATTCTCTAACAATCCCTGACTTTCCTCTCTACAACTTTGCCTTTCTGCGTGAGAATTTCTCGGGTTCCCATTCAACTCTGCGCCTCTTCTACCCTTCTTTTCCTTGCGTCCTCTCCTAGAGAATGCAAAATAGGATCATGTCGAATCCGACAAACAAGATCTTAATCCGAAATCTAACCAAGTCCTATATAAATGGAAAACAAAACGTTCCGGTCCTGAAAGGGATCAATCTAGACGTTGCAGATACTTTTTTAACTTTGATGGGTCCATCAGGTTCGGGCAAATCTACATTTTTGAATATTCTTTCTGGGATTGACCAAGCAGATTCAGGAGAAGTTTGGATCGGTGGCAAAAACCTAAGCAATTTTACAGAACAAGAACTTACAGAATATCGTAGGAACGAAACAGGGATCATCTTCCAATTTTTTCACCTTCTTCCTTATTTAAGCGCTTTGGAAAATGTGGCCTTACCTCTTTATATTTCAGGTTTAGGAAAATCAAAGGCAAGAGAAATTGCTAAAGAAGCATTGGAGAAGGTTGATCTTACCCATAGATTCAAACATAAACCGGATGAACTTTCCGGTGGAGAACAACAAAGAGTAGCAATTGCAAGAGCGCTCGCAAAACGACCAAGCATTGTTTTGGCAGACGAACCTACCGGAAATTTAGATACGTACCACGCTCATAAAATTTTAGAACTTCTGCTGGAGTTACAAGAGAAGGAGAAGTTTTCCTTATTCATAGTAACTCATGATAGAGAGATCGGAGAAAAAGGAAAGATCCGACTTAAGATGAAAGACGGGCTCATCCTACATGAACAAAATCCGGCCTTGGATCTTGTATGAATCTGTATTTCTTATTCTTATACGAATATTTTAAAACTCATCTTCCCAGATTTATATTCGCACTTTTAGGAATTTCACTAGGTGTAGGCCTATTCTTATCCACAACAAGTAATGCAAACAAAGCAGAAAAGTCCCTCGTCGATTTTTCCATGGGGTATTTGAAAGGAGATTTTAATCTAAAAATTTCTCCAAGTAGACCCGGCCAAAGCCTTGATTGGCAAATCCTTTCCGAAATACATTCTCATCCAGATCTTAGAAATATTTCCGCAGTCAGACCCAGAATACAACAAGAAGGAATTTCTTCAGATAATCTAAGAGTTCTGTATATGGGAATGGACTTAACCAAAGAACATTTAGGCATTCCCTTAAAAGATGGCACAGGATCCGAATCTTCTGGTCCATTAGAAAAAACGTATGTGTCTAGATCCTTAGCAGATAAATATAAGGGGCGCCCTTTTTCTCTTCTATTAAATGGAAAAAACTGGGAATTTAAAGATTATATCTCGGTAGATATGGAAGGCGGATTTTTGATCATCGAAGATATTTCTTTGATCCAAGAAAAACTCATCGAGTTAAATGGACCGGATTATCTTCTTTTAAGATCGTCTGATCCAAATCTTTTTCAAACGAAAGAAAACTTACAAAAGATCTTAGGTGCAAATATCAAAATAGAAACCTCTGAAGAGATCCAAGAAAAATCAGCGAATGCACTTCGTTCTTTCCAATTAAATCTTCTAATCATTTCTTTTATCTCACTTTTGATCGCATTCTTCATGGTTTCCAATACTATGACCGGCTTGTATTTGAGTAGAGAAAGAGAATTGGGGATCTTAAGAACATTGGGATTGGATGTAAAATCTTCTATTTTTCTTTTTTTAAGCCAGTCAGTTTTGCTCGGAAGTATCGGTACAATTTTAGGGATTATATTTGGAATATTCTTCTCTGGTTTAGATTTTTTTCGTCCCGAGTCTGGGCTTGTAGATAAAAATTTATTAGCAACTTATAGTTCTATTTCTCTTTTTGATTTAGGTCTCGCTGCGGGACTCGGGATCTTAGGTTCAGTTATTTCTTCGGTTTATCCTGCGATACGAGCAGGAAAGGTTCCTCCCCTTTCCATCTTACGAGATTCCCAAAAAGAAAAAAGACAGATCCCGAATTCAAGATTAGCAATTTATGGTGGGATCCTGTTTTTTGCTTCTTTAGGAATTTCCAACATTCCTTCTCCCTGGAAACTTCCTCTCCCAGGTTTACTTGGCGTGGGAGGTGTGACAATTGGAATCACATTCTCTTTTCCTTATTTACTATCCTTATTCAGTTCGGGTGTTTCTAAAATTCTAGATAGAAGTGATAAAAGTTTTCCTTTTTTCAGAATAGGCCTGGAAGAATTAAAAGAAAATCCAGGAAGAAACACTTTGACTGCGGCAACTGTGATGCTTGCAGTTTCTTTGGTTTTATGCTTAACCATTCTTACGGACAGTTATAAAAAATCCCTGAATGATTGGGTAGATTCAGAATATCCTTCCGATTTTACGATCATCAATGATCGCTTTTTCCATTCAGGTATCCACGGTGGAGTTCCAAAAGATCTTCCAGAAAAAATCAGAGATTTAGGAGTAAGTTCTTATCTGGATGGATTTTTGGTAAATACTTCATTCGATACAGATAAGGGAAATTTTATCATTCACGCTTATGATTTTTCAGTCTACCAAGACAAAGCAGAAAGAATTGAAAATGAAGTAAAAGAAGAAACCGATGTTTTAATTTCTTCCAATATGGCTCATTTGAAAAAACTAAAAGTGGGAGATGTTTTAGTCGCCCAAACTCCTTTCGGTAAGAAAAATTTTCATATCAAAGGGATCAAAGAACATTTCTTTTCTGAAAAAGGAACAGTGATGATGGACGTCCGTTCCTATGAAAAAAATTTCGAATTTAAGACCTTAAACTCTATTAAACTTTTCTTAAAGAAAGAATATTCTGATACGTCCGGTGTAGAATATTCCAAAAAGAAAATTATGGATTTTATGAAGTCTGATCCAGAATACAAAGATCTGATCTTACTCGATTCTACACAACTTAGGGAAATTTATCTATACGAGATCAATAAAGTGTTCAGAGTTTTGGATTCACTTAAAGCGACTGCAATTCTGATCTCTGTCATTTCCCTACTTTCTTCTCTGGTCCATACCTTATATGATAAACGTAGGATTTTGGGCCTTCTCAAATATTTGGGAGCCTCTCAGGATCAACTTGGGATTATCCTGAAAACTGAGTCGGTTTATCTGACTGGATTCGGTGCATTCTTCGGGATCATTTCTTCTCTAATCATGTCTCCTATCATTCTTTATGTGGTGAATAAGAATGCGTTCGGTTGGACACTCACCTTCTCCTTTTTGCCAGAAACCCCGATCCTCATCCTAATTTTTGCACCTATCCTGGGTTGGATTTCAGCGGTTTACCCTCTGCGTTTATTGAGAAAAATGAGCTTCCAGCTCAGTCCGGAATGAGGAAAACTATCTTGATTCAAAACTAGCCCGGAAGTAAGTTATTCCTTCAATGGCTACTCAGCTGGAAATCGCCCTGGAACTTGCGGAAGAGATCAAAAAGATCAACCTGCAAGAAGACAATCGTATCCCTTCTTCCGATTCTTTTTTGAAAGATATGATCGCATTCTTTTCCAGGGATGTGCATGAGATCCGACAAACCCTGGAAATGCTCCGGGAAGCTAAGTATATTTTTATTATAAAGATCGTTCTTCCGGAACAATCCAAAAGTGCCAGGGACCAAGATCAGGGAGTGGATGCGTATATCTACGCTGACCTAAAGATCGTAAATGAACTGAAAGGTTTTGCGGAGAAAAAATTGGAGAAGGCCTATGAGGCCACTTATTATAAAAGAAAATCTCCCTTCCAGATCACGCGCGAATTATTCCCTAAGATCAAAGAACATAATAATACTCCTTTGGGAAGGTTTATCAATATCGCAGTGATGTTGGAAGAATACCAAAGGGTTCTCACTTCTGCCCCGAATGATTATGATGATAATAGACGCAGAAATTTATTATCAGAATTATTGGAAAGAAGTGGGACTCCTGTTGCAGTTGCAAGAGACATTCCAGATTACGAGATCACTTCTTTAGGCGGAGGTGGAGGTTCTCCTTTAGGTTTTAAAAGAGCAGCTGATGCAGTTGCATCTAACGATGTAGCATTTAACCCTAAAAGTCCTTGGTCCAGGCTTACTTCTAAATTTTCAGTGGAGTTTTTAGTCCGTATTCATTTGAGAAAATATGAATTTGATACTGTGAGAAAACTTATCTTAGGCGGAAAATTAGTAAGTTTTGATGATCTAAAATATGTGAGAGATAGTGTCCAGACTATGGAGAACCATATACATCTGGATCCTATCTTACAAAATTTTACGGAAGAGATGACTGAACTAAGAAGACTTGCTCAGAAAAAAATGAATATCCTGAAAGGTATTACCAATTCAGGTTCTATCCAAAATTAACCCACTCGAAATATCGAGCAACTAAAACGATCAATAATACTACTAAGATAAAGATATAACGCCTTCTTGCCGAATATCCAGTGTCCATTCTATCTTTAGGAAAATAGATTAAAAACAAAAGTGCATTCGCTACGAATACGATAAAGAGTGCGTCTTGTTTTTCTTTCCAATATCCGCTTCCGAAAGCGATTGCAGCACCAAGTGAAGGTAAGAATGCGATTAAAGTTTTCCAACTTAGTACTTTTGTATCTTCTTCAAAAATTTTTGCCTTTTTGCCGGACTTCTTCTCTAATTCACTTAAAAACTGATCCATATTTTCCAAATTTAGAATCGGGATATAAGTTCCTTGTTTAGAGATGAGTATAATTCTTTCGTAACCCCTAAATCTATCTTTTTCGATACTTTCAAGGTCTCGGAATTCGAACTCCATACATTGGCCTTTCGCGTTCCATTGTTTTAAAGAAGAAGAGTCCAATTCTACCTTGGCACCTTCTAATACTTTTAACTGCCTTCTGTAATTTTTTAAAAGAAGAAGTATAAGCACTCCGCTCAAGAGAAGATACATGGAAAGAAATGCGGATCTTTTGTCCAATTCTACCTGAACAAAACTCACTCCAATGAATATTACAAAAACTGAAACAACAAGTCCAGTGCGGATCAGTAGTTTTTTCTTAAAAACGGGAGAATCGTAATTAAATACGGACATTAGTCTAAACTTCCGAATTCAGATTTTTTGAACAAAGGGAAAACTTTGATCCCTTCGTCTTCGATTGCCTTTTTGCCGCCTTCTTCTCTGTCCAAAATGCAGATACATGCAGTTACTTCTAATCCGGCGTCTCTCAAACTTTTGATCGCTTGCAAGGTAGAACCTCCAGTAGTGATCACGTCATCCACCACCACACAGGATTTGACCGCGTTTACTCCACCTTCTACCAAATTTTTGGTGCCATGGTCCTTGGCTTGTTTTCTGACGATCAAAGGGAATACGTTCTTGGATTGTTTACGATATTCTAAAGAGATCCCGAAACAGATAGGATCTGCTCCCATTGTGAGACCACCGAACGCCTCTTCTGAGTCCAGACCGGATTCTGGGAGATGTTTTTCCACAATATACTTACAAAGTAATTCTAATCTTTGAGGATGGAGAGTGATTTCCTTACAATTAAAATAATGCCTGGATTTTCTACCACTGGCCAGGGTGAACGGTTCCTCTCGGAAACGATAGGCGTGGGTTTGAATGAGTTGAAATAATTCTTCCCTCAAAGCGGATCTCCCTCGGGCATCGCCCGGAATTCCATGATAGTAGGAACTCCTCAGGAAAAAACAGATTTTTGAGCCGGATCGGAGCCACGGGGAAAAATTCTAAATTTCTGAATTTTTTCGCAACCTAGACCCTCGATTCTGCTCTTATCAGAAAAACCAAGACGGGAAAGCCGACATGGAACAAACGAAAAAGAAATTAGCGTTGAAGACCACAATCTTCTTAATAGCGACTCCGATCATCGGGGTCATTGGGACGGGTGCCTTATTATTTACTAGAGGTATTCCATTAAACACATGGCTTGTGTATCTATTTATGACCGCAGCAACCGGGCTTGCGATCACCGGGGGATACCACCGTCTATTTTCGCATAGAGCTTATAAAGCTTCTTTGCCAGTAAAACTGTTTTATATTCTTTTTGGAGCGGCTGCGTTCCAACAATCAGTGATCGAATGGAGTTCTGATCATAGAATTCACCACAGATTTGTAGATAAGGAAGAAGATCCTTATGCGATCACAAAAGGATTCTGGTATGCTCATATTCTTTGGTTATTCGAGAATAGAGATCATAGAACCCCAGTTAATGTGAACGATCTTTACGAAGACAAATGGGTGAAATTCCAAGACGATCATTATTATCCGATCGCTATCTTCATGGGATTTTTGTTCCCTACTCTTCTTTGCGCCCTTTGGGGAGATGCATTGGGTGGATTGTTACTAGCAGGTTCTTTAAGAATTGCTGTGAACCACCACATGACATTCTTCATTAACTCTTTGGCTCATTATAAAGGAGATCAACCTTTCTCTGATAAACATACTGCTAAAGACAATTGGCTCATCGCATTGTTTACTTTTGGAGAAGGATATCATAATTTCCACCATGAGTTCCAAGCCGATTACAGAAACGGTATCCGTTGGTTTGATTATGATCCGACCAAATGGTTGATCAATACTTTCGCATTCTTTGGTTTAGCAAGTGATAGAAAGACTATCTCTGAAGAACAGATCTTGCGCAAAAAAATGATAATGGAAGAGAAGGCTCTACGTGAAAAATTAGAAGCTAAATCTCAAACCTTAAATCAAGGATTTGAAGAAAGATTAGAGGCTTTGCGTAATTCCGTTCAGGAAAGCCAAGCCAGAATGATTACTTTAAAATCTGCGAAAGAAGAAGCGGGCAAAAAGGCCGTTAAAGAAGCTGAGTCTGATTATAAAGTGGCATTGAACACTTGGAAAAGATTCGTTTCTGGAGATCTTGCGCCGGTCTGATATTATTCCCAGTACCTGATCCATTGCCCTCCTTCGGGAGGGCTTTTTTCATTCAAATATGGTTTCCGATAGCGTTAGGGTCTCCTAACTGAGAAACATCCACTTCTACTTTCAATTTATGTTTCCCTCCTCCGAATAAGATCCCTTTCAACGGAGAAACATCCGAAAAATCTCTGCCTAAAGAAGTATGAATATACTCATCGGTGATCGCTTTTCCATTTGTAGGATCGAAGTCGAACCAACCTTGACCGGGACAATAAACAGAAATCCAAGCATGAGTTGCATCACTTCCTCTTAATTTAGGTTTTCCAGGAGGCGGATACGTTTCTATATAACCTGAAACATATTTGCAAGGCAAACCCATAGAACGAAAAGCAGCCACAGAAAGATGAGTAAAGTCCTGACAGACTCCCTCTTTTTTTTCAAGTACCTCGTCCAAGGGTGTATAAATATTAGTACTTCCTGCCTTAAACTTAAAGTCTTCTCGAAATCTTTTTACATATTCCAAAACAGCTTCTTGATACGGACGATCCATTGGCAGATATTTTTCTAAAAAGTTCTTATAAGAAACGGAACGACTTACGAAAGGAGAGTCTCCTACAAATTCCATTGCTTCTATATCTTCTTTTTCAGTAACTGTTTTCAGTTTTTGTAATATTTCAGAGGCAGAGATTATAGCTTGGTCTTTTTTATTCTCAGGTTCAGAAGTAAAAACTTTTGCTTCTGCAGTGACTGACAGAATATTATGAGGTGTTTCCACTGCAAATGAATATACAGTATTTCCAAAATAGTCGGTTCTGAATTCAGTATATTTAGGTTTAGGAAGAATTTCTATTCTAAACTCTCTGCAAATCTGTCTCTCATTAGATGTAGGACAAAGATGAGCCAGATTCAAACAATGAGAAACTTCCTTCTCGTAAGTATAATGTGTCAGGTGACGAACTGAATACTCAGCCATAAGGTCCTCCCAATCTAACTTGGTTTTCCACATAGCGGAAGTATTTCGTAGCAACTGCGTCAGAGACTGATTTCAATTGGGAAAGAATATCTTCGAGCCATCTGCGAAGTCCTCCGGCTGGATCCGCATATTCGAAAAGTCGTTTTGCATCTTCTTCGCTGAAACGAACTAAAACATCTGTGAGTCTTTGGATCTCTTCTGAAATTTCTTCGTCTTTTCCGGAAGAAGAGAATAATGTATTCTCTCTTAATCTTTCCAACTGAAATGCGAGTGAGCGAGGATTACTTTCGTCGAAGATCAGAATATCCACTACTGATTCTGCTTCTACCCTATATTTATAACGTCTTCTGTAAGTGATCCGAATATCGTTCACATTCAAAAGACTTTCGAATATACTTTTATTATATACAGAAGATCTTTCGATTGTGGAAAGTAAGAGCCTTGCTATGAACTGCGCTCTTTCTAATCTTTTTCCCATATCCAGGAAGAAGTATCCAGTCTCGCGGCTCATACTTTCATTCGCAAGTCCGGAGAGAGAGGCAAATAGATTCACAAGCTTTTGTAGGTATTCCAACACTTCGTCGTAACTTGAATTTCTAGGAGTTTCTGATTCTAATCTGGAGATCAAATAACGTGTATCGTCGGAAATCCTGTCTCGAACCGCTTTCGTACTTCCTACAAAAAAATTCAAGTCATGGCGGATGCTTCCGGAAGAATAAGGAGAAGTCGCTAATTGGAAAATTTTCTCTCGGATAGAATCCAAAGAATCCAATCCATTTGTTTCGAAAAACCCGAGACTAAATCCTGAAAGTTGGTCCAAGATACCAAGTAAAATAGAGAATTGTTCTTTCTCGTAAGACTCTTCTGCTTCCAAGATCTTATGAACTGTCTCTCTAAGAAGCCTAGACATATTCTCTGCACGTTCCGCATAACGTCCCATCCAGAACATATTGTCTGCAACTCTACTCGGAATACCGGAACCTTTTCTTTTGATAGGCATTCTTCCTATCTGGCCAGGGAGAAGACTGAACTCCTTCTTCTCTTCCGAAGCTAAGATCCAAAGATCCTTGGAAATGGCTCCTCTTTGGTTTGTGATAATAAGTTCATCCGCCTTAGTAGAAACCCTCACGAGTCCACCAGGCATGCTTGTATATCCATTCTCGGAAAGACAGGTAAAAGTTCTTAAGACTGATTTACCGATCAGTAATTCTTCTGAATCGCCTGAAAAAATTGGAGATGTAGAGCCTGTGAGAATTTCTTGTGCCACGTAACGTTCTGGTCTTGCTTCTACCTTGGTTCTTAGGTCCAGCATTTCACTTTCTTTCAAAGTAGAAAGAAAGACAGAAGGATCCAAAGGAGAACGAATTGCCGGCTTAATCGTATATTTATGTGGATTGGAGAATACTTCTTTGCGAGAATTTTCATCTCCCATCCAAAGAGTTGGAACATTTGGAAGGATAAGATCCTCTCCCAAATAAAATTTACATAGACTAGGAAGATATGCATGAATTGCGCGATTCTCTAAAAATCCGGAACCGATTGGATTTGCAACAGTGATAGTCCCTGCTCTCACTGCTCCTAAAATACCAGGAACTCCCAATAGAGAATCTCCCTTTAACTCAAGAGGATCCATATACCAATCGTCCACACGACGGAAGATCACATCCACTTGTTGTAAACCTTCTATCGTTTTCAGAAATACCTTATTATCTCTAACAGTTAGATCTTCTGCCTGGGCTAAAGTATATCCCAGATATCCTGCGAGATACGCATGCTCAAAATAAGTTTCGTTTCCAGGGCCTGGAGTAAGAAGAATAGTTAGTGGTTCTCTATCTTTATTAGAAGAAAATGAATTTAAAGTTCTTCTTAATGCCCTGAAATATAATGCAACCCTATGAACTTGAGAGTCTCTATAAAGAGAAGGAAAAATACGAGAAAGAACAATACGATTTTCTAAAGCGTATCCCGAACCGGAAGGAGCCTGGACTCGATCTCCAATTACATAAAAATTACCTTGGCTATCACGGCTGATATCTGTGGCAAGAAATGCCAAACGGAAATTTGTAAAATCATAAACTGGAGCACATGCTCTTAAAAATCCACCGGATTGGAATAGGATCTCGTGAGGGATCTTTTTTTCGTATAAAGCCCTTTTAGGACCGTAAACGTCTTTTAAGATTTCGTTAAGTAGTTCGGATCTTTGGGCAAGACCTCTTTCGATCCCATCCCATTCTTTACTGTCCATGAGAAGAGGAAAAAGATCCAGTCCCCAGGCTCTTTCTCTTTCGTCTCCGTAAACATTATACGTTACTCCGCTTTCTTTTAAGATGCGGAGGCTATCCTCTTTGCGCCTTCTTAATTCTGCGCCACCTAGATTATTTAAAGAACGAAGTAAAAATTCGTATTTGTCCCTAGACTTTCCGTCAGGGAGGCATAGCTCGTCATAGACTCCTGGAGCAGGCTTATATCCGGAGAGAAGATTTGCGGCTTGGGAAGTTCTCTGATTCATCTTCCGAGAGACATTTTCATCTCCCGTCCGAATTTAATCCAGCTTTAAAGTAGCCCCGATATTGATTTGTCTGTATGGTCCTTGTTGGATCCCCACAGGAAGTCTTCCGGAAATATAGACTCTATCTTCTAAATTTTTTCCGTTCACGAAAATCGACCATCTTCCGCCTGGAGCCTCATACCCAAAATCAGCATTCCAAATTCCATATGCCGGAACGATACCTTGGCTTCCATCCGTGCTTTGATTTTTGGTATTCTGCAAATCAGAATATTGTTTATCAAAATACTGATATTCTACTCTGGCATAAAATCCCTGGGGACTTTTGACTCCGATTGCACCTATAAAAACATTCATAGGAACATAGGGCAGATAATTTCCATTTGTGTTTACTTTGATCAAATTTCCAGCGGAGTTAACTGCAAACAAAGGTTGGTTTGTGATACTCACGGTACCATCTGCATTCTGTACTGTGCCTACAGGAACGTAAGTAGTAGAGATTGCTTTTGTATAAGAATATGTAAACTCCAGAGGAATTTCCCATTTGGACTCGGCAAATTTTCCAAAGTCGAAAACAAAATTACTCTCCACCCCTCTATTCACCGATCTTCCCGCATTGATAGGAACGGCACCTAGTCCTGATCCGGCTTCATTTGTATTTACGATTTGATTCGAAAAATATAATGCGTAGGTACTAACTTGAGTGTAGAAGTAGCGGGTAATATTTCCTCTAAAACCTGTTTCATAATTATTGGATCTTTCTGCGCTGAGCTTATAACCTAAACCTAATGCAGGGTTTTGAACGGTGGAAAATGTAGGAGGAGAGAACGCGGTGTGTGCACCTGCAAACCAAATAAACTTTTCGGTAATATCAAACGTAAGTCCAATTCCAGGCAGAACTACCTTTGTATAAGTTTCATTTGCATCATTTACTAAGATGGATTGTCCAACAGTATTTGCGTATCCTTTAGTAACATCATCCGAAGTAGCAAGCCTTCTGTGGGTATAAACACCTTGGAAGATATGTTCGTAACGAACTCCAGGGATCACCTTGAACTTATCAGTCACTTTGATAGAATCTTGCACATATAAAGCATAAGCTCTTGCATTACGATTCTGTTGTTGGGTAGTAATACCTTTTGTAAGAGTTGGATAAGGAAATACATTATTCGCAGCATTTACAGATTCATAATGCATTCTTGCACCAAACGCGATCTCATGATCAAAACCGAATGTATTAAATTTACCTTCTACCTTAGTCTCCAGACCTCCAGTTTTAAAGAAAGAGTGTCTGTTTGGAGTGGAATTTAACATGTAAATCACATCTCCAGGCTGATTTCCAATCACATCTGGAGCATAAACACCAAAAGCATTTTCAGGAGGTCTTGCAGGAAAACCAAATTCAGTCAGATTATTATGAGAATAAGATTCTTGGCGAAATAAGAAGCCTACATTTGTCCAATAAGCTCTTGTGATCATCTTCCAATTTTCATTAAAAGTATGATCATGACCAATCACTGCAGCCTGTCTATCAATCGACTTTTGGTCATATCTAGCAGGATTGATCCTTGGATTTCTCCAATACAGACCTTGGGTGAGTCCCAAATAAGTGGATTGGGCCTCTTGTTGGTAGGATTGGTATTTTAGAAAAACTGAATCCTTCTCACCTAATTTCTGGATTAACTTTAGATTTAGATCGTTTACTCTAAATCCTTGGTAGTCTCGAAAACCATTTCCTTGGTTACGCATATAAGAAATATCATAACCAGTATTTGTAGTTTGGTTAGTCCCACCATATTGTAGAAGACTGGAAGCGTAACCATTTGTTCCTCCGATCACCTTTGCACTAAACGTAGGCTTTTCAGGAGGTTTACGAGTCACATAGTTCACTATACCACCTAAAGTGGTTGGCCCAAAAAGAATGGAGCCTGAACCTTTCACAACTTCCACTCTTTCCATTCTATCTATATGAGGCACAAAATAACTTTCAGGTTGTCCATAAGGACTCAAAGAAGTGAAAACACCATCTTCTAAGATCAAAGTTTTCCTAGATTCTTCGTTACTCACACCTCTGAATGCAATATTCGGAGTAAGACCAACAGCGTCTTGGTAACGGATTGTAGCGCCTGGAACCCTGCGCAGAGCTTCCATAGAATCGATTGGATTTGTTTCTTTTAAGATTTTTTTACCGATCACACTCGCAGAACCAGGGATTTTTTTAATATCATCATCCTTGGCTCCGATCACATTGATCTGTCCGCTTTCTAAAAATCTTCTTCTCTTTTCCGCAATAGTCTCTTCTTGTTTAGCAGCTTCCTTTTTAACAGGATCTTCTTGTTCTGCTTCTGACTGGTTAGTGCCGTTTGTCCCAGCATTTCCGTTTGGCTGGGAGAAGAGGAAAGAATTAGAAAAAATTAAAATACTTAAAATAAGAGAAGAACGGAATCGTTTCTGGAACATCAATCTCCGTCCCCTCCTGGTCCACCTGAAACAGGATTCGCCCCGGTAAGAGCGGCGAGTTCAGTATTCATAATTTTTAATAATTCACTTAGGTCTGCGATACTTGCTTTAATTGCGGCAAAATTTGCAGTATTAGAACTTCCCCATGCTGCAGGAGGATTAGATGTTGAAGGAGTAATATCTCCTAAATGTTCATCTAATTCTGCGATCTCTCCTTTGATCTCTTCATCCAGGTCAGGACTATAGAACTTTACATAATCTGAAAGTCCTGCACCCGTACCATTTCCAGTATAGATCGCTTTAAAAGTACTGAAATTATCTATTAAATTCTGGAAAGATTCTCCTGAAAATCTGGACTCTGCACGATCCGACTTTGGAGAAGAGCCATTCCCTCCTGCCGAAAGTCCTTCCGGAATTTCCAGTTTTCCATCTTTCATAATGCTTACAAGTTGGATGGCTCCTGATAAAACAGCATCTAACGCAGCTCCAGAACTTGGGAACGTAGCGGAAGTCCCGTTGCCCGCAGTCGCAAGTTGTGTTCCCAAAGGATTTGTTCCACCCGCATCCCAGGCAGTAGTCACATTAGAAGCGTGTCCACTGTATTCTAAAACTAATGCTCTTAAGAGTGCAGCTCTTCCATCAGGAGCAGAAGGAAAATCAGAACAACTCGGTGCAGTTCCTCGATTCACTCCAGCTCTACTAAAAAGAATATATTCTATTGCACTAATACCCTTAGCCTTATTTTTCATTTGGCCAATGGCTTGTTGTGCATCCGAAAGATCTCCGACAGTAAATGTATCCAAATCATCCAACTCAGTTGTATTAGGTGAAGACTCTGTTAGATAATTGATTAAGAACGGATCCATCCGAGTAAAGTAAGCAAGAGTAGATCCAAAACGAAAAGGTTCTACTTTTTTGAGATCAGATTTATGAGCAATCCATGCTGCTTGCGCAGTAGCCAAAGAATCAGAAACACAAAGATCGTTCGTTGCATTTACAAGATTTACTCTACTTGTTTCTAAATTCACAAACAGAGGTGGGATTACATTATTTCCTAGATTCTGCAAAAGAGATCTGGGATCGAATGAATTGAACATCTGATAAAGATATCCATTCGTATTCGCCGCACCTGATGCGGAGTTTTTATGAGAGCAAGAAATCAGAATAGAAAGTGAGAAGATAGTTAGAATGATCCAAACGGTAAGGATCAGCTTTTTAATCCGGAAAAACCTGCCGAATCGTCCGCTTCTGACAGAATTGTTTTGTCGCATAGTTCCCTCGAAACTGGGCTCTTTATCTTGAGAATCAGAATTATTTTTCTAGAACTGGTTGCAACTGTTTTTGAGATCTGTTCTCACAAACTGAGTTTGATAAATACTAATTATTCAATCCAGCGAAGGTCCATTGTATGATCATTCGTATGCTTCAATCGTTTAGGTTCTGAACCATCTAAAGCAGAATGACCATCCGCTAAAAATCTGGAGATCCTTCTAGACTCAGCTTCATAAGAATTTACAGGGAATGTATCGTAAGCTCTTCCACCTGGATGGGAAACATAATAACGACAACCACCTAAAGGACGAGAAGACCAGGTATCCCAAACATCAAACACCAAAGGAGTATGAACCGGAAGATTCGGATGCAAAGTGAATACAGGATTCCAAGCCTTGAATCTAATTCCTGAAACTGCTTCTCCCTTTTTACCTGTGCCACGAAGAGGAACTTCGTATCCATTGCAGCTGAGAAGATAACGATCACTCCAACCTTCTACCTTTACTTGCAATCTTTCTAATGCAGAGTCAACAGATCTAGAAGTTCCGAAAGAAGAAGACTCTTCTCCTAAAACATTCCAAGGTTCCAAGGCCATTCTAAGTTCTAAGAATACTTCCTCTCTTTGGGTTTTGCCATATACAGGAAAACGAAATTCAAAAAATGGAAGGAACTCTTCTTCCCCAAATGCAAATCCATGTTCTTTTAGATCTCTCAGAACATCTTTAAAATCACTCCAAACAAAATGAGGGAGAAGAAAACGATCGTGCAATTCAGTTCCCCAATGGATAGGAGATTGTACATAAGGTTTTTCCCAGAATCGACAAACCAAAGATAAAACCAAAAGTTGTTGTACAACACTCATTTTATAATGAGGAGGCATTTCAAATCCTCTTAACTCTACAAGCCCCAAACGAGAACCTGAAGGAGGATATAGTTTATCTATAGAAATTTCAGCTCTATGGGTATTCCCAGTTAGATCCACAAGTAGATTTCGAAATAGACGATCGACTAACCAAGGATTTGGTTCTTTAATTTTATCTAATTGAGAAGAAGCTAATTCATATTCATATAATATTTCATCCCTACCCTCATCCAAACGAGGAGCCTGAGAAGTAGGACCAATAAACAGACCAGAAAAAAGATAAGAAAGAGAAGGATGATGCTGCCAATAACTTACTATGCTTCGCAGAAGGTCCGGTCTTCGGAGAAATGGACTATCTTCCGGGGACATTGCACCTATAGTGATATGATTCCCTCCCCCTGTTCCAGTATGCCTTCCATCTATAAGGAATTTTTCCGCACTTAAACCTAGTTCCTTTGCTTCTTCATATAAGATACGAGTCTTTTCTTCCAGCTCTTTAAAATTAGAAGAAGGATGTAAATTTACTTCTAAAACACCTGGATCTGGCGTTATCCGAAATAGGCCGAGTCTTGCATCAGTCGGAGGTTCATAACCTTCTAATACGATTTGGACTCCAGATTTTTCGGCCGCAAATTCCAAAGAAGAGATTAGATCCAACCAAGGTTCCGCACCTTCTACAGGAGGTAAAAATACATGAATAGAGCCAAATCTTGGTTCTATAACTAAAGTAGTACGGATAGGAAGTTCTTTCCCGGCTGAAAAAAACTTAGATTCTTTAGAGGATCTTTTAACTAAACGTGAATCCAGATCTTTTCTGGAACTTAATTTTTTACTCTTAGATAGATCCGTAAGAACAGCATTTGGTCTAAAATTTTCGGAAATAGAAGAGAAAGGTAATCTAAAACCGGCAGGGCTATCTCCTGGGATTAAATATAATCTTTCTCTTTTGTATTTCCATTCTGAACTTTCCCATTCAGACTTTGCATAATTAAATTGTAATGGAATAGCGATCGCTTTTTTAAGTTTGAAGTCTCTGTCCACAAGTGAGAGAACCTTCTTCCTTTCTAAAGCTTCGAAAGAAAAATCTTCTGAGTTAAAATCCTCACTCTTAGGGTCTTTCCATTCAGGAAGTTGACCTTCTTTCCATAAATAATAAAAACCGTCCTCATACAGAGGAACCATATGTTTGGGAGAAATTCCTAAAGTTTTACAAACTTCTTCCCCAAATTTATCGGATGATATTAATTCCTTATCTAAATCCTGTTTTTCCTTTTCAGAGGAAGAAGAGAATAATCCTTCGTTCTTCCATAAAGAATCTCCATCCTTTCGCCAGAAAACATTTAAAGACCAACGAGGTAAAGGTTCTCCAGGATACCATTTTCCTTGAGTAACTTGGACCAAAGAACCAGGTGAAAATTTTTTACGAAGATTTGTAAGTAATGTTTCTCCTAACTCTAACTTTTCTTTTCCGAGTGCAAGAGTATTCCATTGAGGATCCTGCCTGGAAGTATCTGAAATAAAAGTTGGCTCTCCACCAATGGAAACACGAATATCATTTTTTTTGCATTTAGCATCCAGATCTTTTCCTAATTTAAGAACTCTATCCCAGGTAGGATCTGTATAAGGTTTAGTGACTCGAGGAGATTCTTGGAAACGTTTAACTTCCATCCTGAATCCAAACTTGGACTCGGCAGGATCAGAATATCCGAATACAGGAGAAGCGCTCCCAGGTTCTGGGACTGCAGCTAAAGGAATATGACCTTCTCCTGCAAATAAACCGGATGTTGGATCAAGGCCCACCCAACCTGCACCTGGTAGGAACACCTCCGCCCAAGCATGAAGGTCGGTAAAATCTTCTTTAGCACCAGAAGGACCGTGAATAGAAACCTCATCAGGTTTCAGCTGGATCAGGTAACCTGAAACAAATCTGGATGCGAGGCCAATATGTCTTAAGATCTGAACAAGTAAAAATGCGGAATCTCTGCATGAGCCTGATTTTCTTTCCAAGGTTTCAGTACAAGTTTGGACACCGGGCTCCATTCGGATCACATAAGAAATATCCTGGTAAACTCTTTGATTGAGTCCTACCAAAAAATCCACAGTACGTTTCGATTTTAAAATTCCGTCTTTTCTTAAACCTGAAATATAATTAGCAAGTGCGTTACTTCCGTCAGTCGCGCTCAAATAAGGAAGAAGTTCCTTTCTTAAAGCATCCGAATAAACAAAAGGAGTCTCTTCTGCGTCTGGCTCTAAGAAAAAATCAAATGGATTGATGACTTGTATCTCTGCTACAAGATCCACGAGTATTTTTAATTTTTCGGTCTTCTTAGGAAATACTAATCTTGCTTGGTAATTCCCAAAAGGATCTTGCTGCCAATTTAAAAATTGCTCAGAAGGTTCTACTAAAAGTGAATAAGAAACAATCCTGGTCCTAGAATGAGGAGCCGGCCTCAATCGAATGATATGAGGAGATAATGCAACAGGCCTATCGTATTCGTAAGAAGTTTCGTGAGTGAGAGAGACGAGTAAGGACATGATTAATTCCTAAAATAGGTTTCGTCCAATTGAGCGGCGATCCCGTTCAATCTCACTTGTAGTTGATCCAAATATTCATGCATACCTGAAGAAAAAATTTCGTCTATCGAGGCGTAATTCATTTCGGAAAGAAGGACACCCACCCTCTTCTCCGTTTCGTCCCCATAGCTGTCTTTTTCAGATCCACTTAAAATTTTAAGACTATCAAATGCTTTGGACAAACAGGAACGTATCGCTCTTGGAAAAATTTTATCCAAGATCAAAAACTCAGCTATATTTTTAGGAGTGATCCTTGTATAAAAACGGTTAAACATCTCATGAGCACTTGCTGATTTTAAAAGAGAAAGCCATTGGATCAGATCCAAAGTGGACCCAGTTTCTTCTCTGGCAGGAAGAAGTATAAAATATTTCATATCCAAGATACGAGTGGTCTTATCTGCTCTTTCCAATAACCTTCCGAGTAATGCAAAATGCCAAACCTCGTCGTGAGAGATCGTGGCTTCTTGGCAACCGTAGAATAATAAACATTGGTTTCGGATTGCTTTGAAAAATTCAGCAATTCCTGGCATATCAGATTCTTCAAATTTTCTTTTGGATTTGATAGTAAGATAGAATTCGTTGATCACTTCCCACATAGGAGTGGAAATATTTTCTCGGATGGTCCTCGCATTCTCTCTGGCGCGAATCAAACAATTCATGATAGAGTTCGGATTTTCAATATCCAAACTCATAAAATGGATCACATTCTCTTTGCTTGGAATATTATACTTTTTGGAAAATAATTCATTGTCTCCGGTGGTATACACCAAAGGCATCCATTGTCTGTTGGAGTCCTCGTTCAGATCTAAGGAAAGTTGAAAATTCACATCCAAAAAACGTGAATAATTTTCGGCCCTTTCCATATAACGATTCATCCAGTATACGGATTCAGCGACTCGGCTTAGCATTAGGAAACCTCTCTAGTTTTATGATGTTTTTCGGTTCCGCTTGGGATATTCCCCTGATTGCCAGTTCTTGCTCTTTTTTTTGATATTAACCCATCACCCAAGTATCTTTGGATCCACCACCTTGGGAAGAATTCACAACCAAGGAACCTCTTCTTAAGGCAACTCGAGTTAAACCACCGGGCATTACATAGATCTCTTCTCCGTATAAGATAAAAGGTCTTAGATCCACATGTCTTCCTTCTAACTTATCCTCTATCAATGTTGGGATCCTGGATAAACTTAAAACAGGCTGAGCGATATAATTACGAGGGTCTGCTTTAACTTTTCCTACAAATTCCTCTTTTTCTTTTTCGCTCGCAACAGGTCCAATGATCATTCCATAACCACCTGCTCCGTTAGCCGCTTTTACGACTAGATTTCCAATATTCTCACATACATATTTCAGGTCCTTCTCCCTGGAACATAGATACGTAGGAACATTAGGAATGATCGGCTCTTCTCCCAGATAATACTTAATAAAATCAGGAACATAAGAATAGATCACTTTATCATCTGCAACTCCTGTGCCAGGAGCATTCGCAAGTGCAACATTACCTTTTTTGAATACTTCGAATATACCAGGAACACCCAAAAGAGAATCCTTACGGAAAGCTTTTGGATCCATGAATGTATCATCGATCCTTCTATATAGAACATCCACCTGTTTCAAACCTTTGGTGGTTCTCATATAAAGTTTGTCATCTCTTACAGTAAGATCTGTGCCTTCTACCAAAGGAACTCCCATACGAGATGCAAGAAAACTATGCTCGTAATAAGCAGAGTTATAGATACCTGGGGTTAAAACTCCAATATTCGGATTCGGTTTATCAGAAAGATGTTCGAGCATTCCACGAAGTCTGATCGGATAATCATAGATCGGCCTTACAGAAAGACTCGCAAAAAGTTCCGGGAAGGTCTTTTTCATTACTTCACGATTTTCTAATACATAAGAAACACCGGAAGGACAACGTAAATTATCCTCGAGGACCAACATCCGTCCGTCACCGTCACGCACAAGATCCGTTCCAGTAATATGGATCCAAATTCCCTTAGGAGGTTTGATCCCTTTACATTCTTTTAAATAACCGGAACTGCTATAAACGATCTCAGCAGGGATCACACCATCTTTGATGATATTCTCATCACCATAAATGTCTTGGATGAAAAGATTTAGGGCGCGTATCCTTTGTTTAAGACCTTCTTCCATTTTTTTCCATTCGAAAGAAGTTACGATCCGAGGAATGATATCGAAAGGCATGATCCTTTCTTCCTCTTCCTCATCTCCATACACATTAAAGGTGATGCCCAAGGAAAGAAGCGCCTTCTCAGCAGAAGCCTTCCGCTTCAAAAGTTCCTTATCATCCATGCCTTCGATCCTGGATTTTAAGGTATGATAACTCTGGCGAATCCCCCCCTCTTCAGAGAACATTTCGTCGTAAAAGGAATCCGTTTGGTAATTTGTCAGGAGCATAGAATTCTCCCCCCATCTATCTGAAGGAGACTAATTTTGCCCCCAAGAAACAAGCAGAAATTAAATTTAACGCTTATTTTTTATACCGATTATTTATCAATGTTCAAATATTAAACATTTTAATAAAATATTAATCTAAGTGTTGGAAAAGGAATCTGATTTTGGCGGAGAACTGAGATGAATCGGCCGTAGCAGATGTGGAGTGGTAGATTGGGCGGGAGGTTGCGGTGTGGGAAGGCGGATGGGCGCGATTGCGGCCATGCACGGAGCTGGGGGCGGTTATGCGTGATTGCGGTTATGTGGCACGTTAAGTGTGGCTTGACGAGATTGGGTTCACAATATACGTTAGGCGAAACTAAAATAACCTAACGATTAAGATGATAAGAGAAGAAATATTAAAAACAAGCTTAAAGGAGATCCCGAAGGCAATTCATCTTCTCCTAACTGCGACAAAGGAAATTAAAGAAGAAATTAAATTTTCTTTTTGCCAGGGTATTCATTCTTACATATCGACAAAATATAATTCGTTTTCGCATATTAAAACAATATTGCATAGGCAGGCCCCTAGATTCTTTTACGATATTTATCAACCTCAAGCGATTACATGTAATGCAGAGCGAATTGCAGTGAATGATTATAAAACGCTTAGTAAGTATGGGCCTTACGTTACTATCATTGGGGGGCCTGGATCTGGAAAGACTACTCTACTTAGACACTTATTTATGAGTAGTCTCTGCTCAATGGAAAGAATTCCTTTATATATTGAGCTTCGGCGTATTGATTTCAATAATCAATCGATAGTCGAAATTATCTATAAAATTATTCAAAATGATTTTAATATTGAAAGCGATCGTTTAATCAAACGATTACTTGAAGAACAAAAATTTATCATTTTATTAGACGGATTCGATGAATTGCCTTTCGGCTTACGCGAAAAATTCATAATAAAATTAAACGAATTAATAGAAAAGTATCCGAATAATATAATTCATTTAACGAGTCGACCTAGCCCAGTTGCTGAATTAATTCAAGGTTTTTCGAATGTAAGGATCGAAAATTTTACGTTAGAGGAGGCTTTACTTTTTTTAGAAAAACAAGACCTTAATGACGAGCTGTTAGAAAATTTGCAAAGGGAAATTAAAGACAGAAAATGGAACGAAGCTCAGAATTTTCTATCCAATCCTCTTCTTTTGTCAACATATGTCTTGACATACAAAAATAATTCAACCGTGCCTGAGAAAAACAGCGAATTCTATGAACGAGTTATTAATGCACTTTTTTCTGAACATGATAGTTGGCATAAAAATGGGTATGTCAGAAAAGCACATTCAGATCTAAGCATCGACGTGCTTAAACATATATTATATGAATTTTCATTTAGAAATACCTTTCATACTAAATATGCATTTGATATTGTTAGCTTAAATTCAGACTTCGAATCTGTTCTCGCAAATCTAAAAGTTGTCACACAAATAGAAAAGTTAAAGGAAGATTTTACTGTATCTTATGGAATCTTATTAGAGGATGCGGGGGTCTATCAATTTATCCATCGTAGTTTACAAGATTATTTGGCAGCACAAAAAGTAAAAAGAATAAATTCAGATAATAAAAAGCTCATATATGACAAAATTTATTCTATAGCTAAAAAGTCGGCAGGGTTTGAGATCGGCAATTTTATTGAATTTGTTTCTGAAATTGATGAATATTACTTCAATAAATTCTTTCTAGTTAGACTTCTTTCTGAATTTTTTAGTCAGTATGACGAGAAATTTCCCATAGCTTCAACAATTGCATGTTTCTTTTCGAAAATTTATTTTGAAGACGAAAGTAGCACTCAATATTCATTAAACATTGCTGAAAATCCGCTACGGTCAATCAAGGAATTTCGCAAAATTGAAAACTACTTTTTAGGCCAATTAATCCATCATAAACCATTTATGAAAATGATAAGATCTAAGGCAAAATTGAATGGTATAGGATTAAGAATGAAATACGTTTATCTCCTCAACAAAAAGAGCTTGCCTTATTTAGAAGATGCAATTCAGCAAACGGCGCCAAAATTTGCTTCTCTATTAGAAACTGAAATTAATAATTTGAGAACTTTAAAATCGACGGTAGAAATTAAATTGAAAGAATCATTAGAAGAAGAGAGAAAATTGTTAGAAAAGCTATAAACGTTGCATTACTTTCGCAGCGCTACTAAATTGCGCAAGTCCGTCCATTGCGAACGTCGCCAAAATTTAATCGTTAAACGCAAGTACTCAAACAAGGAAGATTTGTGAAAATAAAATCACTTACTATCGAAAATTTTCGTGGTTATAAAGAAAAGCATACTATTGATTTTAACCCTGATTTAACAGGTCTCATAGGTAGGAATGATGTAGGTAAGTCTACTATTACGGATGCTTTAGAAATCTTCTTTAATAACGAAACAGTTAAAATAGAGCCCGCTGATAGATGCGTATTTTCCACTGATGATGTAATTAGAATTTCTTGTGAGTTTTATGATTTACCGGAATCAATAATAATTGATGAAACTGTCTCTACTACCTTCAGAGACGAATTTCTATTGAATGAACATGGAAATCTTGAAATTTTAAAAGAGTATAAGATAGGTGCAAGAGTCCAAAACCCATCTATAAAGATTATTGCCAATCATCCAATAGTAGATTCTGAAAAACCTTTGCATTTAGCTAAAATAGCAGATCTAAAAAAGATAGGAGAGAAACTTAGAATTGATTCAGATGTTCAAGATAAGCGAGTCGCCTCTCAGTGGAGAAAAGCAATCTGGAGCGCAAAGACCGGAATTGAAAGGCAAGAAATAGATATTTCAAAGCTCTCTCCTGAAACTAAAGAGATATATGAAAAAATAACATTAAGTTTACCATTGTTTGCCTTATTTAAATCGGATAGAGAAAGTAACGATTCCGATCCAGAGGCAAAAAATCCAATTCAAGTTGCAGTAAAAACTGCTCAAAAAATTTATGAGGCAGAAATCAGAATCTTAGAGCAGAAAATTATAGATTCTGTAATTAAAGTAGCAGAAAACACATTAGAAAAAATCCAAGAAATGGATCCGGAATTAGCAAATTCCCTAGATCCTCTTCTTAAAGAGACGCCGAAATGGACATTCAATTTTGCGCTAAATGGTGATAACGGAGTACCTATTAACAAAAGAGGTAGTGGTGTCCGACGTCTGATATTACTAAATTTTTTTCGTGCAGAAGCTGAACGCCTCAAGCAGGAAAGAAACTCTCCGAACGTATTCTTTGCAATTGAAGAACCAGAAACATCACAACATCCTGATTATCAGGCACTTTTAATCAAGGCATTAATTAACCTATCCTATATTCCAAATACACAAATCTTAATAACATCTCACGTGCCAGGTTTAGTATCGTTACTTCCAGTATCTTCAATTAGATATATGGAAAGAGTCGAGAAAGACAAAGTAAAGATCCTTAAAGGTGATGATGATGTTCTCGAAATAGTTTCGAAGTCCCTTGGAGTTCTATCTGATCCAACCTTAGCAAATGCAAAAGCTGTGGTTTTGGTTGAAGGGCATAGCGATATTACATTTTTAAATCACATTAGCGAACAATATAAACAACATGGATTGATTGAAAAAACGTTATCTGAATCTGGCATACATATATTGCCTGTGGGTGGTTGCGGCAATCTAAAACACTGGGTCAATAAAAGAATCATTGAAAAAATGGGTCTAAAATGGGGGGCATTATTTGATTCAGATCTTGGAGATCAGTTCCAAAATGAACAAAACATCTCGAAAATGCAAGAAATAGTTAAAGAAGGACATCCTGGATTTTTAACTAAAAAGAGAGAGCCTGAAAATTATATACACCCAGAAATTCTAAAGAAAGAATTTGATATTGAGTTAACCTATACTGAAATAGATGATGCCAAGAAAATAATTGGTAAGCTAATTCGTAAAAACCCAAATGACGTTTTAGAGTTATTGTGGCGGAAAATGTCATTTCAGCAGTTACAAATTGTTTCTAGTCTTGAGGAAGGAAAAGATGAATTTCTAGATTGGCTTAAAGCTTTTGATACTCTCATTAAGTAACGCGCGACATTGGCTAACTATCTTCCTCTCAAGTCTGTGTGTTATATCTCTTTTTGTCATTATCCGACATACACTAAAAATTTATTCCACCATGAAACTCACTAAAATAAAAATCCTAATCCTTCTAATCTTTCCATTAGCAAACTGCCTAACCCTCCAGAACAAATATATCAACAAAATTGAATATTTCCCTCAATCGCAGAAATTGGATGTTGATATAAATTTAACAGATGGAGGAGAATTAAATTTAGCGATTCTTAAAAAAGACCAGGACCATGTGTTTAAATTGAATTTTCGCTATGAAGGTCAAAAATTAATAATTGGTAAAAGACTAATTATGCTTATAGATGGAGTCGAAAAGGAATTACTAGTTTTGGATAGAAATACAGAATATCATAGCAATGGAAGATACGGTAGAATTACGGAACGAATGTCATTAAAAGGAGATAGAGAGTTATTCAGTTTAATTTATAATTCCCACTCACTTCAATTTAAGTTAATAGGTGATAATGGAGTTTTATATTTTGAATTAGAGGAAACTGGGCGAGACCTTCTCGGAAATTTTAAATTAGAAAGTGTAAAATTACTTAATCTTACGTATTAGTAGTTTTCGAAATCACACTGTAATCTACGAACCATCCCATGCAATCGCGAGGGATTACTTCTTCTTCTCCAACTCCGCCGCAATCATACACTCTTTCGGGATCCACTCCTTCTCCATTTGTTTTTGGCGAACATAACCAACCACATGACCAGTGCTAGCAGCTACCGCGAGAATAGAATAAGAATACAAAAGTGCATAAGGGGAAGCTGGAAGTAAGTCGGAGATCCCACCTCCCACATAAGAACCGTAAGCTGGATATAATGTGCGATATGCAGTCATCTCTTCTGTTTTGTCGCAACGGTATCTGAAGTATCGGATCGCATCATCTGAGGCTCTTGCTTCCGGATAGAAGGCCCCAAGGATCGGAACTGCATATCCTAACGCATACAAAGAACGATATTCTCTTTGAGCAAAATCCTTGGAGTGACCGCCTTCATGGATCACTACAGCAGGAATATCTGAATACACATGGATCGTATTAGAATACGGATTATAATGGTCCCCGCCAAAAATACGACCTACTAAAAGTACATCATTCACAACATATGCGAACAAACCTATGGTCCATTTTAGAAGTGGATTTACTGTTTTAGAATGCCAAAGTCTTTTGAAATCATTTCCAGGAGCATATTGGTTAAAACGCACCTTAACATCTTTTAGGTTATTATCTCGGATATAATCCATCAGATATTTTTTTGTTTCGAATGATAGTTCGTGGTTTTGGATCCTTCTATCCCAGATCATAATTTTTGCGAGTAAACTTTCGATCCAGATCCAACTTCCTATAAAGTCTATAACTGAATAAGGTTTTCCTTCTTCGAACTGAGGATTTTCCTCATCAAAATACATTTCGTCGTTTGGCTGGTATGGTTGTGCTACGGTATATCTTTTGTCTGTAGAATAATAACAGGACTGAAAAACAGCACAGGTAAGTAAGAATATTATGATTTTCTGTTTCATCTTACTTATTTCCTTTTATTCGGAGCTTGTTTAGTTGTTGCGGAATGTTTTTTTATCTCATCCATAAAATCCAAAAGAGCCACCCTGCCCATCTGATTTACTTGATCTTCTCTGTTTCCTCTATGCCCCATATAAGGCAGATGTATAATCCATCCGAGTAAGACCGGAAGTGTTGCAAGAGTCGCCATACAATCGGTAACTCTGGATTCGATCCCGTCCTTGAATTGGTAATGCCAGGTTTTTCCGGAAGAAATAATATCCGCTTCCATCTCCACATTTACTTGGTTGTAACTACAATGATCTATGGATTCCAATTTAAACTTTTGGATTATGATCTTATGTTTTCCTGGATATTCTTCCTTATGATCGATCAATTCTTTTCGGATCAGTTTAGAAATCGGTCCGTATAAATTGGTATAATTTTTTCCCCATCCTGTCCAAGAAGTAAATCCATCTTCGAAATATACAAATTGCTCAGGAACTTCGTCTGGGAATTCGACCTCGAAATCAGGATCCTTGGAATCGTAATCAGGAGCACCGGATCTTACCTCCATCCAATGTTCTTGGACTTCATGAGCACCTGAAAGAGTTTTAGGAACATGCACCTTAATGGAGGTGCAAGCAGAAAGAAATATTAGAAAAAACGATAATACAAACGAAAGAGAATAAGACATGATTTACAGCCTTGTAATCTAATAGTATGGAGAAGAATGTAAAGAATAAATTCTAAACCGAAAGAATATGACTTCTATTCAATTTGAAATATCTTTCCATTTAGATCCAGGAATTTCTAAAACGAATTCGGAACCAAATGCAAGACTTGGGGTCTTAAATCCTTTTCCTCCTTTCCCGGAAAGCACCTTGGAAACTGCGGCAAGTGATGATTCCACTGTGAATTCGTAACCTTCTTTACATTCTAAAACTTTGGCGAATTTTTTTCCTTCTTCGGATCGAACTTCTCCCCATACAGTCGTTTTGACTAAGGTTCTAGTTCTTTCTCCAGGACCCTTGATCGTTTTTCCTACCAATGCCTGGACTCCTTTTAATACAAAGGGAATTTTTAATAAAGAGATGATCGGTTTAAAATAGCGTAACGCGTTTACTTGTCCGGAAGGAATATCCGTATACACATCTATATTTGGGATACCTGTAGAAATATAAGCTGTGAAAACATCTCCCCAAGGAATTCCATACACCTTGTAGGTTTTCCCATTAGCAGCAACTTTTCTAGATCTACTCAGATGAGGAACTCCAACCATCTGTCCATCCCTTCTGATCTTAGAACCGTAAGGCAATTGAGCAAGTGCACTTTTCATCGTGCCTGGAGAAACCTCACTTAAACCCACAAACGCAAGTTCCAAAAACTTAGGTTTAGAAAGTGATTCTTTCAAAGAAGAAGCAAGGCAATCTGTCGGAACAATATCAAATCCTACTCCAGGTAAAAGTAGAACTCCTGCTTTTTCTGCGTCTTCTCCTAAAGCTTGGAGAGATTCATATACTGGAATTTCTCCAGTGATATCCAGATAATGTACTTTTTTAGAAATACATGCCTTTGCCATTGGGACAGAAGTTTGGATGAAAGGCCCCGCACAATGTAGTACGAGTTGGAATCCTTGTATATGTAAACCGACCTCGTTCGAATTATTTAAATCGAAAATTTTATATTCTAAACGCAGTTCGTTTGCGAGCTCTTCTATTTTGCCTCTGCTTCTTCCTGCGAGTACAGGTTTTAAACCGCGAGACACTGCTCTTCTTGCGATGAGCTCTCCTGTATAACCGTTCGCTCCATAAATCATCCACTTTGAAACTGCCATAAGGTAGGAACTACGACATCGTTTTTAATTTAGTCAACCTGCATACCACGAACGAGTTAGTTTTTTTCACACAAATGATAGGTAAAGAATTTCCGATTTGGAGTCTGTTTTAGTTTTGGATTGACCCAGTTACTCAGCGAGGAATGATAGAGGTTAACCGGCTTGTATTATGGAAAAAATAAATCTTATCACAATCGCAATTCCATTCTTCTTTTTGCTGATCGGGTTGGAGCTCGCATTCTCCTGGTATCATAAAAGAAAACTTTATCGTCTGAACGATTCTATCAACGATCTCAGTGCTGGGATCGCTAGTCAGATTTTCGGGATCATTTTTAAGACGATCACATTTTTCGCATATCTTTGGGTATATGAGAATTGGAGAATATTCAATCTTCCTTCTTGGCCAAGTGAGCCAGTTTCTTGGATGCCTTCTTCTGAAGTATTAGGACTTTCTGCTTCTACCTGGGCTTGGACAATTGTTATAGCAGTTTGGGTCACCTGCTTCGTACTTTATGATCTAGCTTATTATTGGCTTCATAGATTAAGTCACGAAGTGAATTTTCTTTGGGCGGGACATGTGGTTCACCACCAAAGTGAAGAATATAATCTTACTGTTGCATTACGTCAGGCAAGTTTTCACGGACTATTCACTTGGATCTTCTATATTCCTATAGCTGTCCTTGGATTTTCTCCTATCGTGATGGTTCTGAACGGACAATTAAATTTGATCTATCAATTCTGGATCCATACAAAAGCGATCGATAAATTCCCTAAATGGTTCGAGGCTATTTTTAATACACCTTCTCACCATAGAGTTCACCACGGTATCAATCCTAAATATATTGATAAAAACCATGGCGGAACATTGATCGTTTTTGATAGATGGTTCGGAACCTTCCAAGTAGAAGAAGAAACTCCTGTTTACGGAACAGTTAAACCTCTCCGCAGCTTTAATCCATTATGGGCAAATGTTCATTACTGGGTAGAAATGTGGGAACAAGCAAAACAAAGCCCTCGTTGGTCGGATAAGATCAAAGCATTTTTAGCAATGCCAGGATGGAGACCTCAGGATTTAGGCGGACAATACCCTATTCCTGAAGTGGATGAGAAAACATTCAAAAAATATGATGTTTCCCTTTCCAAAAGTTTGACCGCTTACGCAGTTACTTGGTTTGTTCTTACATTGGTAGGAACATTCTCTATGCTCGTAAAAGTAAATTCTATTCCTGTAGGATTACTATATACGATCTTCTTCTTCAGTATATTCTCCTTAACAACTGTTGGAGGAATTTTAGATCTGAAACGTTGGACTCTATATTTAGAGCCGGTCCGAATCGCACTTTTGGTAGGAGCTGCTTTCCTTTTAGGAGTTTCTACTGGAACAGCGTTTATCGTAGCTGGATTTGGTGCACTTTCACTTGCATGGTTTTTCTCTCAGAGAAATTCATTTACAGAATGGAAGGATATTGATCCAGTAAAAGAAATCCGTAGCAAAGCCGCTTAATTAGTAATCGCGCACTTCTCCGCTTGAATGTTTAGCATTGCATGCGGAGAAGTTCTACTAAATGAATCCAAACAAAACCGTTTCCGACGGAAACGAGTCTCTCCTAAAAAACGGCTATTTTCTTTATTCAAATTTTTTTAGCTCAGAAGAGCTAAAGAAGGTCCAGAAAATATTCTTAGATGCAAATTCCAAATGGAAGACCAGATTTCCGGATGAAAATTCAGTCAACAGTGCCTATTTGACCAGTTCCGATTTTTGCGCGGCAGAATCGGATAGACTTTCGCTATTTCGTTTTATTTCCTCAAACAAGATCGTTAAACTTGCAAAAAGTATAATACAAGAGAAGACATACTTCCTAAACACTCAGCTATTTTTTAATCCAATTTCTCCAAACAAAAAGAATTATTGGCATAGGGATCTGCAATATTTAGGAGTTTCAGAAGAAGAACAAAAGAATATCTTAAAGCGCACAAAGGTATTCCATTTTAGGATCCCATTCTTTCCAGATCCAGGTTTAGAATTTATTCCAGGTTCCCATACAAGATGGGACAATGAAGAAGAATACGAAATACGCATGGAGAAAAACGGCCGTAAAAATTACGAAAACTTACCCAGTAGTGTTTTGGTCCCTCAGAATCCCGGAGATCTTTTAGTATTCTCCGCTCATTTGATCCATAGGGGAATTTATGGAGAAGAAAGACATTCATTAGATATTCTTTATACGAATTTTCCAGATAAAAGATCGAATTCAAAAATGTTCCGCCAATTTCCGGAAGAGTCTATTCTATCTAAACTGGAAAATCCTGAAATTTTCGAACAATCGGAAGATTGAAATTTAGAACCTCTGGGTAATAAAAAACCCCCGAAGAGCGGGGGTTTTTAGTGAGAAAGAAATTTAAGAGATTCTTATAAAGTTGGAGAAGCCTCGAATACAATATCCAATGCATCAATGGTAGATTTTCTTAAATCATCCCAAAGAACGCTTTTGTCGTCTCCTGAATCTCCAGATTTACCAGAAGTTCCAATCCTTGCATAAAGACCATCTACACGGGTTGCTTGGACGTAATTAGCAGGGATATCAGAAGCATCTACAAAATCCTTCACAAATCCATTCATATTAAACAATCCATAATTCAAGGAAACAGGTGTGCCACAAAGACTTCCGTCCCCAGTAGATAAAGTTGCTCCGGATGGTTCTTCCCAACCAGATTTTGCAGTAACTTCTAGATCACCGGTAAGCTTTTGGCTATAAGCTAATTTATAATATTCATCATTAGCAGCAGCGTTATTACAGAATCCTTCATTCGGATAAAGGGTAGGCATTAAGTTTGCACCCCCCAAAATTCGAACCACTGTCTTGAAACAAAAAACGGTACGATTGTCCATTTCTTCCAGGATCACTCTTCCCTTCGTTGCATTATTTCCAATCTCAGTATCTTCTGCTAACTTATTATCCCAAGAATATACTTGGACCAAACCTTGCACTACATTATTATGAGTTGCAGGAACGTATTTTGCATCAGCAAGATCAGGAGAATACACATAACTTTCGATATCTGCTAGAGATCCACTGTCCTGAGAAGGATTTAACATTTTTAAACGATATCTAACAAGCGCGCCGTCCTGGGTTGTATCCCTAGGATTATCATCCCAATAAAATTGTAATGCAATGTCTGCGGTTCCTGTAGTACCTTCGTTTCTCAATTCCAAATAATTGGAAAAATCCTTAGTTCCTGTATAAGCGGTAGAAGAAGCCGTAAAGGTTCCTCCTAACTTAATAGAGATCGTAAAGTCGGTTCCGGAGGTAGTGGAGAAATTATTCTGCACAAGTCCTCCAGGCTGGCTTGCAAGAAAAACAATTCCTGGATTTGACTGGATAGAACCAATGACATCATCCATAAAGAGTGAATTTCCACGAGCCCAAGAAGCTGATCCTCTTACAAAACCCCATTGGTCCGCAGTCGCGTGCAATGGTCTAAGTAAAGAAACATTTAATGAAAACGGAATATGATTTTCTGCCTTCTTAAATCCTGGATTAAATTTAAAACCAGCAGTGATCCCGAAAAAGACTAATAAAGCCAGAACGATTTTAGGAAGTATAGAGCGACGATTTTGTAACTTCACTGTGCAATTCCTCTTGGAACGATAATAAAAAATCCAGTTTTGCTTTTTTCCAATTGGTATCCGAGATTGAATAGAGGGATGAATGGGTCTTTTCCTCCCGGCGCGCAGGCAGTCCCGACTAACCCAGTCAGGATGATCCCTAAGCTAATAAGTAGAATCCCTCTTTTTAGATTTAAGATCATAAGTATCTCCTTATAGAATAATGAACATCTGAGATTTAATTTTTTTCAGATTGATTTAGATTTAAAGAGCTTGTTCTAATTAACAAACCAATATACCAAAGAAAAGCTTTATTTCGCTTAATCCTTGGAAAAAACGTCCCCCAAGGAATAGATGCCCTAAGATCATAACATTTCGGAGACAAAATGAAAGGTCCAATCTTGAATATATTTCTGAAAAACCCAGTCCCGGGAAAAGTTAAGACACGTTTAGCTAAGGACATAGGAGAAGAAGCCGCACTGGAAGTATATCAGGCACTGGTCGAAAAAACCAGATCTGCTTGCAAAGACTTAGATGTTCCTAAAGTTCTTTGGTTTGATTCTTATCTCCCGAATCCATCTGACTTGGGAAGTTGGGGACATTCTCCTTTACTTATCCGCAAACAAGAAGGAAAAGATCTAGGGGAGAAGATGAGAAATGCATTCTTGTATTGTTTTCAGAATGGTTCAGGTCCTGCGATACTAATAGGAAGTGATTGTCCAGAGTTGGACCTCCTACATCTCAAAGAAGCATTTCATATTTTAGATCATAAAGATGTTGTTCTAGGTCCTGCCAAAGACGGTGGTTATTATCTGGTAGGACTCAAGTCTGATACTCCTGAACTTTTTCATGGAATAGAATGGAGTACTGAAACTGTTTTTGCCAGAAGTCTGGAAAAACTGCAATGGGCCAGGAAACAAGTAGGACTTCTTCCTGTATTAACCGATCTAGATGATGTCCAAGATTTGGATTATTTTGAATCAAATGGTATCTGGGATTGGAAAAAGAACGGTTCCTGATCCATATATCACACGAAACTTCACATATCCTAAACATTAAAAAAATAGAATATAGTCTATAAACTTCGGTCTCGACCCATGTCCAGAGAAAGAATTCATATTTTTTCTTCATTATGTAATTATTTGCCTACTTGCAGAGGATCTCAGGTCTCATTTATGTAATTGATTGATTACATAAATGAGCAGTAAAACTAACTTTATTTTTCTAAAATTTTTGGTGTTTGGATTTTCCATTTATTTTCTATCTTCTCTTATTCCTTTAAGAGCTTTCGGGAAGAAGGGCCCACATACTCATACGAGTATTACCCAAGAGGCATTTTTTGAATTTGCAGATAAGACCGGCTGGGATCTGAGAGCGGACTGTATGGAGTTAATTGTCCAAGGAAATTTGAGAGCGGATTCTGCATTCATGAATAATGATGCATATCATTGCGATAATGATAATATTCTGGGATGTGCAGATCGTTTCAGGACATTAAAGGATGATTCTTATAGAGAATCCAATCATATCACTGGACTGATAAAATTGGGAATGGCACTACATATCACTCAGGATTTTTATTCTCATTCCAATTGGGCCGAAAATTATCCTATGGTGAGCATTCTCGCCCCGATTGAACATCCTTGGATTTTTTTAAGTATGAAAGAGATCCAAACAGGTTATTTTAATCTACTTCCAATCATAGAACATACAGAAGAAGCAGGAGATTGTTTTGATGCGGAAGAAGGTCTACATGGCAATTACACATTTGCAACCCATGCATGCCTGAATAAAGACGCCTCTGATAGTCACAGAAGTCTCAAAACTGTTCTTCCTGGGATACCCATTAGTTATCATGATTGGGCCGCAGACCTTGCGAAAGAACATACTACTCAAATTTTGGTGGAACAGTATAAAGCGAAACATCCTCTACTATTGAGTTGCCTAACACCGAAAGTTTTATCATTTTCTTGTGGAAGCCAGGCATATGATTTTCTCCGCCCGAATTAAGTCTAATTTCCGTTGACTTAAGCCTTCCCCGTACATTACTGTAAATTTATCCAGACAGTATGCAGTCTATTTTTACCTGATTGTAAAATTTTTGGATCGATCCTTCCTTAGGTAATATCTGTGAAACTATATCAAATTTTATTGTTTTGTTTACTTTCCTCGGGTTTTCTTTTCGCCCAGGATTCCCAAACTACTAACGAAACCCAAACCACTTCTCCGGAAGTTTCGGCAGAAGAGCAGACGTTATCCGCCGTTAAAAAATTGATCGGTTTTATTCGTTATAAGAAAAACGACAAGGCTATAGCTCTGATCCATGTAGGAAAATTCTCCGAAAAACTAATTGGAGATCATAAAATTTCTGCAGCGGAAAGAAAAGAATTCGAAGAAGCGATCTCCGAGTATATTGTAAACAAAGCATTTCCAATCGCATTAAAATATTTTGATAAGATTGATATCACTTACGATAAACCTGCAGTGAATGGTAAACAAGCAAGAATCGGATCTTCTATCCTTTATAAAGGTTCTGACCAGATCAAGTTTGCTTGGATACTTTCCGAATCCGAAGGAGCTTGGTACATCAGCGATTTCGAAACAGAGGGTAAACTTGCCACAGAGATCAACCGCACTAAAAACATAGAGCCGTCTATTAAGAAAAACGGAATCAAGGGGACTATTTCCCTAATACAAAAAGCAGCTAAGAACTGATGAGAAAACTTCTTTCTAAGGCGACCGAGTTGGTGTTAACCAAACCGGCCGCTTCTTCCGCAATCCTATTTATTTTCCTGGTCATCTCTGGTTTTTTAGCAACCAGACTTTCTATTAACAGCGATAACCTACAACTTCTTCCTTCCGATAACCCCTCTGTTGTACAAACAAAACGTGTGATCGAAATGATCGGCGGAAGTGGATTTTATACTGTCGCCCTCAAATTCAAAGACGACAAGGGAATGACAGAACATCTTACCAAGGCATTCCAAGCCAAACGTAATGGTGATCATGAAACCCAAAAGAAAGAATTGGAACTGGCTGACGAGGCAAAACGTAAGAACATTGCCTATTACAAAGCCAAAGAGATCGCACTTAAAAAAGCATCGGACAAACTTGCTGCGGAAGTTTTAAAAGATAAAGAATTAGTACGTTATGTTTCTTATAGATATAATGTTTCTTTTTTACAAGATAGACTTCCTTTATTCTTAAAAACAGAAGATCTAAAAGAGATCCGTAAAAGAGTAAAACGTAAGATAGACGATGAAATAGAAAAAGCAAATCCATTCTTCATCAAACTTACTAACGAAGAATATAATCCGGATTTCACAGATATTATTTCCAAATACCAAAAATTAGCCAAAAGAGATATATTCGACGAATATAATATTTCTCCCGAAAAAGGAATGCTGATCGTATTGATCAAACCTACCGGCTCTTTCGTGGATATTGAATTTTTAGAAAAAATAGATACGAAAGTCCAAGGTTTAGTAAAAACTTTGGGAATACAAGAAGACGGAATTTACGCAGGTTACACTGGAGCTTATAAACTCAACCAAGACGATTATGAAACCTTGGTTAAAGCGTTAAAACCTATCGGAATAGCTTCTTTTTTAGGAATAGGACTTCTACTTTTATTATTTTTCCGTAATCCACTTTTTATAATAATCCTTCTATTCTCTTTACTCAGCGGATTACTCATGACCTTCGGGTTAACTGGACTTCTAATTGGTCAATTGAATAGTATCACAAGCATCATCGGTTCCATTCTAATGGGCCTTGGGATAGACTATGGGATCCAATTTTTATACAGATTCAGAGAAGAGTTCACTAAAAAGCAAGATATCGTAAGAGCGATCAAGGATACAATTTATCATACAGGGATTGCGTCTTTCAGTTCTGCATTAACTACTACTTCTGCATTCGTAGTTCTTTCCTTCTCAGAATTCAGAGGATTCAGCGAGTTCGGAATTATAGCAACTTATGGGATCGTCCTGATCGCGGTCGCAATGTATGGTGTTACAGCACTGCAGATCGCTTTACTTTTAAAATGGTTCCCTTCCCTTTCTAAGGCTTTCTTATTAAATGAAGAACAACAAACACCTTCCGGTTTATTAAGAAAATTTTATTCTCGACCTGGAATTCTATCAATAAGCGTTTTAGTTCTTGTTTTATTCTTTGGGATTTTTGCTCCAAAAGTCCAATTCGACGTGAACGGAAGAAACCTTTTAGTTGAAAATTTAGAATCCGTAAACTTATACGATGAGATCGCAGATCGTTTTGATATTTCTTCCGATCCGCAAGCAATCGTAGTAAAAACTTTAGAAGAATCAGAAGCAGTATTTGATTATTTAAACCCAGTTCCGGAATCGATCGCAGGTTCAGTGGACCAAGTGGTTTCCCTTTGGAATTTTGTTCCGCCATATTCTCAACAATTAGAAAATCGTAAAGTTTTGGATCAGCTCGCAAAAGATATGAAGCCTGTAAAAGCTTCTTTCTTAAAACCTGAGCAAAGAAAGTATCTACCTAAGGCAAAATTATTCTTATCTATTAAACCCTACAATTACACTGCAGTTCCGGATTATTTTTCCTCTCAGTTCAAGGAAGTTGCAAGTTCCAAAGAAAAAGGACATCTATTATTCCTATATCCTAAGGTAGCCTTATGGCATGGCGGAAAATTATTGGAATTTTTTGCTGCAATCGGTAGATTAGAAGTCCCTAAAGTTTCCAGAAGGACCTTAAATGCGATCCTATATTCCACAGGAACCCAAAAAGAATCCGAAATAGATCCAGTCAAAGAGAACTATTCACCTGCAGAAAATAGAATTTTATTAAATGCACTTAATACTTATTCTAAGGAAAAACTTCTCTCCATAAATATCCTACCTGGAACCGCAGATACGATCTTAGAGCATAGACCTTATAAGGATATAGCCCAAGTTAGATCTTACACATTCCAAACGGATACAGCGGGAAGTTTGATGTTGTTTGCACAGCTCATCATGATCGTAAAAAGAGAAGGAGTTGCCGCATTCTTTATTACCTTGGTGCTTGTGATCATAGTTTTGATACTATTCTATAGAGCATTCTTGCCTGCACTACTCTCATTGATCCCACTTCTATTGGGATTAGTGGTAACTGTAGGGCTCATGTCGATCATAGATCTTAAATTAAATTTTATGAATGTTCTGGTTTTCCCGGTCATCATAGGATATGGAATACAGAATGGTATCTATATCTATTATAGATTCAGAGAAGACCATGATATTGTAAAAGCAATGGCGATGGTTGGGCCTGCGGTAATCGCATCCACATTGACTACTTTAGTAGGATGGAGTGCTCTACTTCTTGCAAACCAAAGAGGATTACATTCCATTGGAAAAGTGGCAACGATCGGTATTGCAGCTTGTTTACTGATCGCACTTACCCTGCTTCCTGCAATTTTAGAATTAGCATACAGAAGTCGCAAACAAGAAGAAGACGAGGCAGTTCCATTAGGCTTAGGCCCTGAAGATGAAGAAGATTCTGAAACAGTTTCTAAATTTGTAATAGAGGAAACTTCTCCAAAACCGAAAGCCAAAAAAGCCGTTAAAAAAAAGGCGGCTCCTAAAAAGAAAACTGGAAAGAAAAAATGAGATCTAAACTTTTACTTTTATTTTTAATTTCGATCTCGTTTGTAAATTGTGCGGTAAAACAAATTAGGATCGCTCCTAATTTTGAATCTTCTTTAGACAAATTCAAAAGACTAACTGTGGCAATCGATTCCAGTTCCAAAGTAAACAAGGTAGAAGCTAGTTTAGTAAAATCTATGGCTGAGCAGGAATTGGCCCACCATAAGGAATTTATTGTTTATCCGGATCCTTCTAGCAAAAACCAGAACTGTAAATCTCCGGTCGGAAAATCCCAAGGTGTTCTTACACTTAAATTGGATGAGACCTTGAATGGAACCACGCCATCTTTCTTTGTTTGGTTAAGCCCTGCGACATTCGGACCGTCTTTAGACGGGATCAAAATTTCTATCCAAGCACAAATCCAAAAATGTGATTCAAAGGACGTTCTTTGGGAAGGCACCGCTTCTTCTTCTTACTTTATGGGAGGAGATGAAGAAGCAACACTTAGGACAAGTTACGAGAACAAATACGGAAAATCTGTCGGTCCTAAGGTGCTTCCATATTACGATATCCTAAAGTCTCTTTTGGATAAGATTGCAAGTCCAGTCTTAAACGAAGCTGAACAAGACGAAAAGATAGAAGTAGAATCCGGCTCTTAAGATAAAAGGCGCCCCGGCGATACCGAACATTGTTCCTAAAAGTTTCTATTCTAACTTATACTTGACCAAATCCTCTGTATCGATTGCTATACTCGGAATCGATTTTTCGAGAGGAAAAGAATGAATTTAGTAAATAATATATCCAAGGCTTCCACTGCCGCATTTTGGCTTTTATGGCTGGGAGTATTGAGCGGAATCGTACAACTCGTAAATTTACATCCAAGTCTGGATGGTATCGTTCTCACCCTAGGTTGGGTGATTTTAGGGATCCATATTTTAGAAGTTGGGATCTATTCCTTTCGCGCTGGAGACAGAGGCGGATTTAAGATCGCAGACGCAGCCCAAGTTTTTGTATTCGGGGTATTCCACCTAATCCCTGTAAGTTTTTCAGATAAAAAGTAAGTTACAAAAAACCCCCGATTCCGGGGGTTTAGAATATTCTAAAATATTAAACTAGTTTAGGCAGCTTATTTACGATATCGGCGTATTCTGCAGCCATTCCTTTTATAACATCTCCAGCAGGAATAATGGAATCGATCTGAGCCACTCCGTGACCTGCAGACCAAATATCTCTCCAACGTTTGAATTCCTGATCTATATCCGTACTACCTTCGTTATGGAAATTATCTCCCGCTTTTTCTACGGAACGTTTTAACCAGTTTGCAGGAATCCCTGAAATTTTTTCGGTATAAACGATCTCTTCCGGTGCAGACTCAACGATCATCTCTTTATATTCTTGAGAAGCGGCAGCTTCTTTGGTAGCGATTAATCTTGTTCCTATATAAACTGCATCTGCTCCTAAGGACATTGCAGCTGCCATTTGCGCACCACCACTGATCGCACCAGCTGCAAGAACAGGAAGACCAATCTCTTTTTTCAGATAAGGGAATAAACTGAAAGGAGAGATATTTCCTGCATGTCCACCGGCGCCTTGAGCAACCGCAACCAGAGCGTCCGCTCCCGACTTAGCAACTAAATTCGCATGTCTTAATGTAGTTACATCGCAGAAAACTTTTGTGCCTACTGATTTTGCCTCATTGATAATAGAACGAGGGCTTCCTAAACTGGTAATGATCAATTCTACTTTGAATTCTAAAAGTATTTCTAAGTGTTTTGCCCAGTTAGGGTTATGAGCTTTATGTAAAATTAAGTTAACGCCGATCGGTTTTTTGGTCCTAGATCGGATATCTTCCAAACCTCTTCTTAATTCTTCTATAGTTCGGTAGTTTTGAGAGGGGAATGTTCCAAGGCCTCCGGCTTCGGAAACTGCTACAACTAGATCAGGATATGAAACGAGAAACATGGGAGCCCCGATGATGGGCAGATTGATTCCAAGCATCTCCGTTACGGGAGTTTTTATTTTCATAAGAGGAAAGCTTTCATTCTGATCCGATTCCATCTATCTTTTTTTTCTGGCAGAAGAAAATCAGATATTGAAACTGGGGACTATGATCGTTACAGTCTCTTCTTACAAAATACTTCCGGAAAGGATCCAAGAATTTCTGGAAATCAGCAGTGAACTTTCCAAAGAGTCCCTTAAAGAGAACGGTGTTCTTAGATTCGACCTGCTTCAAAACGATGGAGACGAAGGCAGATTTGTAATTATAGAAGCGTATGAAAGCGAATCTAAACGTAAGTCTCACCTCGACACCCCTCATTTTGTGAATTGGAGAAGAACAGTGCCTGAAATGTTTTCCCAAGGAACTACCACTGTTTATTATAAACCGGTATCACCCAAGCCTGAAGATTGGAAAAAGTAATTAAGATATAAGGTTAAATTTGGACATAGCGTATAACAATTAGTATTTTCTGATTTTGAAATAATCAACATTTCTCTTTTAGGGACTTTCTAATAGAAGCCGGAGTCAAAAAGGTTATGGTATTATTTGCGAATACGAGTGCAGACTTTCTCTCTTCTTACGAAAAGAAGAACGACACAAATTCTAATCAAGAGCCAAGTGAGGCGGAAATTTTAGACGCCTATTCCAAATCTGTGATAAATGCAGTGGACTCTGTTGGTCCAAGTGTGGTCCATCTACAAGTCACGAACAAAAAAGGAGAAGGAGGAAGCGGTTCCGGATTTTTTCTCACACCAGACGGGTTCATAGCAACCAATAGTCATGTGGTAGATGGTGCAGTTAAAATTAAGGCTAACCTTTCAGATGGTTCCAGCAAAGAAGCGGATCTGGTAGGAAATGATCCTCATACAGATGTTGCCGTTCTAAAAGTGCATGGGGGATTATTCTCTCATTCTAGTTTTACAGACTCCAAAAAACTGAAAGTTGGACAGTTAGTGGTCGCAATCGGAAACCCTTATGGCTTCGAATCCACGGTCACTGCAGGGGTAGTTAGCGCACTTGGAAGAACATTAAGATCTCGTAATGGACGTTTGATTGATAATGTGATCCAAACAGATGCTGCCTTAAATCCAGGAAATTCCGGAGGCCCACTCGTAGACTTCCAAGGAAGAGTTGTAGGTATCAATACTGCGATCATTCTTCCTGCTCAAGGGATCTGTTTTGCAGTAGCGTCCAACACTGCAGAATATGTGATCACTCGTTTAATCACAAACGGTTCAGTCAAAAGAGGATATTTAGGAATCGCAGGCCAAAACCAAAAGATCCCGACACTTACCAAAAACTTTAACAAGTTAGGCTCAGAATCCGGGATCCTCGTTTTATCTCTGGAACCAGGCTCTCCTGCAGATCGCGCAGGGATACGAAATGGGGATCTGATCATAAACTTGGATGATAAAGAGATCCATACAGTAGACGATCTTCATAAGATCTTAGATGAGACTTCTATAGGTAAAAAATTGGGAATTCGATTATTGAGAGATGGGTCGATCAGAAGTTTTTTCATCGAACCAGGGGAACTAAAATAGAGAAGTAAAGTTGAGAGAGACATAGAGATAAATACACACAGAGGCACTAAGACGCAGAGGGTTTGTAATCAAAAAATTTAAACTCCGTGTCTCTGTGACTCTGTGTGAGAAAAACTCTGTGTCTACCCTTCCCTCAGTGACTCCTTACTGGATCTCAGGAACATCCATTAGAAGAAGTTCAGAATCTTCCAAAGCGTTTACTTTCAGAAGGTCCGTTCTAGGAAAACCTGCGCCGTCTCTAGAAGAAAGTTCGGTTCCGTTAATACTCACTTTTCCTGATATTAGAAAAGCGTAAACTCCACCGTTCTTATTCTTGGACTCATACTGCAGTTCTTTTCCTGCTTCTGCATTCCCTAAAGAGAACCATGCATTTTGGTTGATCCAAAGACCTTCCGGAGATTCTTTAGGAGCAACAACAAGTTGGAATCGATTCTTCCTATCTTCCGGAAGAAATTTTTTCTGATCATATCGTGGCTGAGCTCCCCTTTTATCAGGTATCACCCAGATCTGTAAAAAGTTCACAGGATCCGTTTCGGAATGATTGTACTCCGAGTGAACGATCCCTGTTCCTGCTGACATTACCTGAACTTCTCCGGATGTGATCACTCCTTTAGTTCCGATACTATCCTTATGCTCCAATGCGCCTTTGATCGGTATAGAGATGATTTCCATATCTTGGTGTGGATGCGGATCGAAACCTCTGCCCGGGGCAACGATATCGTCGTTCAATACTCGCAAAGAACCAAATCTGATCCTTTCCGGATTCATATAGCTCCCGAAAGAAAATGTATGATTCGATTTCAACCAACCGAAATCCACTTTCCCTCTCGTGCCTGCCTTATGAACTACCGCTTCCATTTTTATCTCCTTTCCCCTTTTCGGGGCGAATACCATTTAGACAGACCCTATCTTAGATAGTTCAAATATAAAGTATTTTGGTTAAATTTAAAACCATCATGGTTACAAATTCTTTTCGAACCTTAATCGAAGCTTGGAGTCCCGGATACTACGATACAGCGGAATAAAAAGATTGGAGGAAGATACAAACCTTTTGTATAAACTTCTCCGTTTGCAATTGATTGAGTTCCTGGAGGAGACTTATCCATTGCATGGTTATAAGCGCTTTGCAGATCAGGAACGTATCTCGCAAACATAAAAGGAAAAATTTGAACCACACAATCTTCTCCTTCTACTCTTTTAGGAGAGAAGACTGGTCTTTCTTTTGCAGGCACGACTCTTTCTACGCGATAGATCATTGTTTCGGCGCCGCTGCAGTAAGTGAATAAAAATAGGAAAAGGAAGAAGATCCAAAATTGTAAAACTTTCATTGAGAGATCTCCAAACCATAATAGAGTCGATAACATGTATCGAACATTCCTTGGTCATACTGGAAGATCTCCAGATCTCTGATATGAGTGGCACTAGGATTTTTTTCAGGAATTCTTTTTATAATATTACGAATATTCTCATTACATCCCTTCTCATTTTGTTTGTATAAACTTTGCTCTACTTGAGGAGGAAGAGGTCTCATTCGAATGTTTTGAAAATAGAAGATAGTTTTCGAATAACATCCGCTAAATACTACACAGAGTAACAGAATATAAATTCGCTTGAGTTCCATGATCTTGAATACTAAACAATAACCTGCAAATTATGCAAGAGATTATAATCCTAATTTTCCTTCGAATAATAGGACGATACATCCTATTGCAGATCCAACTAAAAAACCTAATAAACTTCCATTGATCCTGATCTTCTCTAGGACTCTTCTTGTTTTTAGTTCTAAATTTTCCCTGAATTGTTTGGGTTCCAATAATTTCAGCCCTTTAGAGATCTGTTCGCCCACATATTCCGAAACGGATTCATTCGTTTTAGAACTTAAAAATTCCAGGAAAGAACGGATTGGTCCGTATTCTCTCAGATTTTCTAATTTAGAAATTTCTTCCTTATGGGTCAGAACAACTTCGCTGATCAATCGATTCAATTGTTCTCTACCGAAATCCGCTAAGGCACGGACCGCTTCCTCTCTTCTTTCAACTGGGAACTCGTTCCAGGATCCTATGTATAATTCCACACATTCAGAGAATATAGAATATAATTCGAATAGAACTTCTTCCTCTTCCGTTTCGAAATCCTTTCCTTCTTTCAGGCCTTCTCCGAATTCTTTTATCCTTTTTTGAGGATCGATAAGCCAAATCAAAGGTTTTGCAAGAAATGAAAGTCCTTTTGTAATCCTTTGGACCCTTTCCCCAAAATCCTGATGATCTGAAACCTTCATCAAGGTTTCTCCTACCAAGAATCGAACAGTAGAGAGTATCTCCTTGCGACTATTCAATTCATGTAAGATTTGTTTATCAGCCCCTGAAAATTTAAAATTAGAAACATATAATACTATATCTTCTTCTATTTTATCCCAGATCAGATTCAGGAATTCTCTGACTTCTTTTTCTCCTTTTAGATGTTCGTCTAAAAGTTCTCTGATCGCTTTGATGTTTTCAGGTTCATCCAAGATCCCGTCTAAATAAGATTTTAATTTATGTTCGCTAATGAGATCGGAGGATACCCAGCTGCCTATTTCTTCCGCGATTGTTTCACTTTCAGATTCAACCGCTTTGTAAGTTTTCCATACTGCAAACCAATCACAAATCGCTCCGACAAGTCCACCTTCTAAGCCATGAATGAAAATATTTCCCCAAATATAAAGGCTCCATTTTTGCCAGAGCCCCAAAAGGAGAATACTTCCGAACAACACTAAAAGTGAATTCGAAACGAATTGGAGTTTAGAGTACGGCTTATTACCGTACGGCAAGATCAACGGAAAAACCACCTTCCTTTCACGAAGGAAGAGAATATAAAGAAAATCGGCAGAAGGAAAAGAATGATGGTCAAGAAGACCGAATTCCCTTTAACAAATTTCAGATCAGAATCCTGTTTTCCCGAACAAACCAAAATTTCATTTCTTTGCGTTTGGAATAATATTCCACCTTCGGCATCTTCCCAACTAGGAAAAAAGGATCTTCGGACAAGCTTACAATTATGATTTTCTAATGCAGATTGTTCCGGTTTTTCCAGAGAAGAAGTTTCAGGACCTGCAAAAACTTCTTCATCCGAAAAAATACGAGGCAAGATCGGAAGTTCAGGAAGTAATACAGGTTCTTTAGGTTTTTCTTTTACAGGAAAAAATCTGCCTAAAAATTCATTTCTATCGGAGAAAGAAAGATCTCCGTATTTAGATTTGAATTCATCTTTCCAAGTATTATCTTCTTTTGGAACATTTAATACAAGTAAACCTTGGAACCATTTACTATAGTTTGGACCGGCTGCCTCGATCTCTTTTTTGCCAATACGAGCAAATACGATCCCAGCATCTAATCCTTCATGCAAGATCGCTTCATTCGTATTATATAAAAATCTTTTAGGACGAAGTGATTTCCCTCCGCTGAGTTCTTTATAATCAGCGACTCCCCAAGGTTTTTCAGTCAGAATTGCAATATCTGCTCCTGGATTTTTCAACTTAAATAGGAATAAAAAAGATTTATTCTCTAATTCTTTTTCGTACGTTTCAGAAGGAGAATCATTTGTGCGTAGTCCTTCTCTATTCACCCAACCTTTTAATAATTCAAAACGAGTCGGATTCAATTTTAGGATTTTATAAAGTTTTTCTGTAGAACCTATAATATAAGAAGTTCCGTTTGCCTGTAAAAAGCGGTGCAATCCTATACCCGCGTCTTCCAGTGAAAGTTCCTCTTCATAGCCTGGATTTTTTTTCCAAGCAGTCCAAGGTAGATAACGACTCAAATATGGCTGAAGTGCAAGAGAAGTCAAAGAAGCATCAGCTTCCATTCCGAGCAAATTTCTATGCCCTGCCCTTCTGATCAATAGTCCCAAAGTAAAAGGACTGTCTCCCCATTTTCTATGGGAGTCGATTTCTGGAAAAATTTTAGAATCTTTTGGAAGTTCCGAAAGTGCAACTTCTACATCTTTCATTTCCATTGCGGAGAAACTATCTTTTAAGAATGTAGTATTCTCTTTCCATTCTAACTCTGGATGCCATAAGAAAAATCTTACTAATGCAAAAAACAAAAGTGCGGAGACTGAATATTGCGCGACCAAAGAAGAAGTTTTATTCTTAAGCAAATGAACTGCAGTTTCTAAACCAGAAAAAGTTAAAAATAATAAAGAAAGATCTAATGCCCTATACCAAGGAAATCCTAAACCTGGGAAAAATTTAGAAAGAGAAGTATCTACTCCGATCCAATAAAAGATCAAACTTGCGAAAAATACAAATCTGGATGCAGGAGGAAAAATTTTACGTTTTAGAATAGAACGAATTCCTAATAGAAATAGAGCCGGAAATACTACCTGTATCCAATGAAGTCCTATGATAAAATTCCATAAAAATGCGATTACTCCACTTCCTTCCCAAATCGGCTTTAATGCTCCTGAACCTAAAATGGAGATTAGCCCTGGAGTTGTATCCATAGGGAAAGTTTCCGCACGATAAGAAGAATATTTCAAAAAATTCCACCAAACCGGTGTAGCCACAATCAACGGAATGAAGAATGCGATGGAGAACGCTCTTTTTCCAAGCTCTTCTCCCAAGAATAGGAAATAGATCAAAAGAGAGACCAAATAAAATAAAGAAGAAGGAAGGTCAGAATAATAAACGCAGGCGCTTACTACCAAATATTTGGAAAGAGAAGATAATTTCCCAGTGGTCCTATATTTTTCTAAATAATAAAAACCTAATAAACTCCAACCGAGTCCGAAAAATCCGGTAACAGAACCACTAAACAATCCCACTAAGGAAAGTCCGAACGGCTCTTCTCCAGCACATAAGAAGAAGAATAAAAGCCCTGACATTGCGAGCATCACAGTGTTTGCTCTATGATTCGTTTCACTTAATAGTAAAAGGCTGAACTTGATAAATGCATACGTAAAAAGTAATATAGAAAGAAGAACTCCTATATTAAAAGAAAGAGAAAGTGAAGACCAGAAGAAGACTGTTTTATGAAGTACAGCCACCATAAAATAAAAGAATGGAGGCTGAAAGTAGAAGACCGGCATCCCAGAAAACCAACGGCTATCATAACCTAAAGATTGGCCGTTATTCAAAAATGAATCGTAGATCTCTGCTAAATGAGTTTGGGCATGAAGGCTCCAACCCGAAAGAGTATCCTCGCTAAATAAGAATCTGAATTTGATTATAAGAACTAAGAATGAGGCGAGAAGTAGTAAGGGCCTTCGCCAAGCCGGAGCAAGTCTCCATTTTTTCTGAAAAAAAGGCATGCCGAGAGGGTAAGGAAAACCCCCGGAATTGACAAGCAAAAGAGGATTTTAAGTGGGAAGGATTCGCCCCGAGAGCTCGGGGCAAAAAGAGGAAGACTATTCCTCTTTCACATTTTCCTGAACGTACTTTCTAAATTCAGCTTCGCTCATTTTGTCCGCATACAATGGATACAGAGCTGTAATTAACTCTTCCAAGGTGGGGAATTTTGCCCCGTCAAGCTTGAATGCCATACGGTCCTCTACAAGGTAACGATTTCGGGATCCATTCTTAAAAGTAAGGACCCGTTCACCTTCTCTCTAACCATGATTTTCGGGGTCCAATACAATAAAACTAGAAAACGATCCAATATTCACGAAAGAGTAAATGTTTTATTCGTTTAGGAATGTTGGTCCTCTATCCCCAAGACTAGTATATCGTCTTTGGGTTCTGAACTTCCTAAAAACTTGAATAGATCCTCTTGGATGCCGCTTAATAATTCTTCTAAACTTTGAGTGTCTCCAGTTCTTAAAGAGGCCAATACTCTTTCTATTCCATAAAAATCTCCAGGTAACCTGGAAGATTCAGTAAGACCGTCCGTAAAACAAAGTATCCTAAAACCAGGAGTGAGTAGGATCTCCTTATCTTCAAAATTGAAATTTTCTAAAAGACCTACTAACGGGTTTTCACATTCAATTATATGTTCTTCGTCTTTTGTCTGGACCAAAACTGGAGGAGATCCTGCCAAAGAAAGAGTGAGATTTTTTCCATCAGGAGAAATTTCTAAAATGGATGCGGAGAAGAATGTGGAAACATTTCCATACTTGCCATGGAATTGGGAACCAATCTCCGAGAGTAATTTTCCGGGACTTTCTTCCTTTAATCTTAGATCTTCATAAACACTTCGGATCAGGATTGTGATGAGGGCCGCTTGTATACCATGACCAGTTGCATCTGCTAAGAAGATACGGATCTTGCCGCTTGGAAGTTCAGCTATATCGTAAAGATCTCCGCCTACTTCTGCTAAAGGTTTATGAAGGATCCCAAATTTGATTTGTCCTATCTTCTTTTCAACGGCGTCTTCCAAATTTAAGAGTCCTTTTTGGATCTCTCTTGCAACATTCAGATCATTTTGGATAAGACGGAGTGCATTTCTAAGTTGTTTGGTCCTTTCTTCTACCCTTCTTTCTAAATTTCTGGAAAGATCTAAAAGTCTATCCAAACTTTCAGAACTTCTGATAGATAAGAATACAGACTGAGCTACTATAAATACGAATGCACCAATATTTGTAAAATATCCGGTATCTAAATAGAAGGTCGCGTATAAGATATCGTGGATCATTGCAGCATATACAAATACGAATCCGGCTAGGATAATAAGTGCACCTTTTCTTCTTCTTAAAGAAGCTTTAGTGAGTGAAAATAGTCCGAGTGTTCCTGCAAGAAACGCTACCAGATAATAGATAGTAATCGTGAATGTAAATATCCTGACGGGGAATACTAAAACGACTATACATGCCCCAATAGCGATCCACCAAACCAGATCCACAAGAATTCGTTTTAATTCTCTTGGAAAAACAGAAAGTATATAACTTAAAAAAACAGGGATTGCAAGGTAGAATGTAACATATTCTATCCTAACATAATGATGGTATTTTAGAAAATCAAGATATTCTGAAATAATCCTTGTGCCTGAGAATAAACCCCTTGCTGCCATGATCACACAATAGGTGCCAAAATACATGGAGGCGGCTTCTCCCCTTCTTACAACTGCATAGATAAGATGAAGTAATCCGATGCAGAAAAGTCCTCCCGCTAAGAATAGATCCAAAAATCTTTCGGCGTTCCAGGTTTTTTCCATGAGGGATGCAGTTCCAAATCGAATGGGTGCCCAAAAACCTCCGAGTCTATGGTCCCTGTTTGCGATTTGCATGTCTATCTTCAGCTCCTCTCCGTCCGGAGTGAACTTTACTAACTTATTACACCATGCAGGTTTCACCTCGAAGACTGTGATATCTGAATAAGAAGGAAATTCAACTTCTCCACAAGAAGCTAAAAGTTTGCCATTCACATATAAAAAGTAAGAAGAGCTTTGCTCTTGTAAGATAAATGCGAGTTCTCCATAATTTCGATTTAGTTTAAGATTGAGTTCATAGGTCCCGTAACCTTCCCCCAATCTAGATCCATTCTTTCCGTTCCAGGAAGAAGGTACACTAACTACCTCGTAGGAGTTCTGACTCTCTAATCCGGAACTTTTCCAATACAACCATCTGAATTTCCAAAGCCCGGAAAGTAGAATGGGACCTTGTTCTTCCAGATCATAATTCTTTAACTCGAGTGTTCCCTGAACAATTACGGGATGTTCTACTTTTTTCGAGGAGTCAGAACAGCCATAAAAGAAGAATGGGAGAAATACCAGAGTTAAGAGTGTGAAGGCCTTTTTCATTTCTTTAGAAAATCCGCTTTAAACCGAAGTCTGAGGGATCGAATCAAAAAAGCGTTCAAAATAGGAAAAAAATGTTCTAAAATATAAAACCCTTCTTGACAAAAAGAAAGGCCTTCCGACTATAACAGATAAATATCCAATTTATTGGATAAAAATTCCGAGTTATCGTCGGAAGGGACGTAAAAGTGAACCTTATGAAAGCAAAATCTAATAATTCTGTACTACGGTCAATTGCCAAAGGGATAGGCGCTCTGGCTTTAACCGCTATCTTCTCCTTGTCTGCATATGCGGATGATACTCTGTTAAACGTTTCCTTCGATCCAACTCGGGAACTTTACGAAGAAATTAACAAGAAGTTCGTAGAATCTTGGAAGAAGAAGTCCGGCAAAGACTTAACCATCCAACAATCCCATGGTGGATCCGGAAAACAAGCTAGAGCCGTAATCGACGGTTTAGAAGCGGATGTAGTAACTCTTGCACTTGCTTATGATATCGATAGCATCGTTACTAACGGTGGATCTGTTTCTAAAGATTGGGAGAAAGCATTCCCCAACCATTCTACTCCATACTACTCTACTATCGTTTTCTTAGTTAGAAAAGGAAATCCTAAAGCAATCAAAGATTGGGATGATGTTGTAAAACCAGGAATAGGAGTAATCACACCAAACCCTAAAACTTCTGGTGGAGCTCGTTGGAATTATTTAGCAGCTTGGGGATTCGCTAAGAAACAATACAAAACTGAAGAAAAAGCGATCGAGTTCGTTAGAAATCTCTACAAGAACACTTCCGTTCTGGACACAGGTGCCAGAGGATCCACTACTACTTTCGTTCAAAGAGGAATCGGTGATGTTCTTCTTGCTTGGGAAAATGAAGCAGAACTTGCTCTATCTGAGTCCAGAAAAGCAAACGGTGGAGTCGCTCAATTCGAAGTGGTTTATCCAAGCACAAGTATCCTTGCTGAAACTCCTGTAGCAATCGTTGAAAAAGTGGCTGCTAAAAAAGGAACCACTGATATAGCAAAAGCATACTTGGATTTCTTATACACTAAAGAAGGCCAGGAAATCATCGCGAAACATTTCTTCCGTCCGAATGATGCAGCTATCCTGAAAGCAAATATTGCAAAATTCCCTAAACTTCAATTATTCGATGTAAGAACTATTGAAGGTTCCTGGGCGGCAGCTCATAAAAAACATTTTGCTGACGGTGGTCTTTTCGACTCCATCTACAGCGAAGCGAAGAAGTAAGTAGAATCTCTACATCCACTTACAAAAAGGGAGCCGCTCAAGGCGCGGCTCTTGGTTTGACGAAATAGGGCGTTTCTCAAGAATCGACTCAAAGGGTTTCCTGTTTGAAGCTAATTTTTCGTCCTTATTCTAAAACAAGCTTTGGTCTGTCCTTAGGACTTACAGTCTTCTACCTTAGCCTTCTTGTTATCATTCCATTATCCGCATTATTCTTTAAATCTGCGACTTTAGGCGTTTCAGGACTCTGGGAAGTTTTTTCAGAGGAGAGAATTAAGCAGGCTTTGTATTTAAGCTTTGGCGCAGGTGGAGTCGCAGCTATCATCAATCTATTCGTAGGATTTTTATTCGCCTGGGTTTTGGTAAGATACAATTTCCCAGGTAAAAAGATCTTAGATTCACTCGTGGATCTTCCATTCACTCTTCCTACAGCAGTTGCGGGGATCGCTCTTACTACAATCTATGCTCCAAACGGTTTTATCGGAAAATATCTTACACCTTATGGGATCAAGATCGCATACACTCCGATCGGGATTGTAATCGCTTTAGTATTCATCGGATTTCCTTTCGTAGTCAGAACGGTCCAACCTATCTTGGAAGATCTTCCAAAAGAATTGGAAGAAAGTGCTTATTGTTTAGGAGCGACTAGGTTCCAAACATTTACTAAGGTGATCTTACCTGAATTAATCCCTTCTCTACTTGCAGGAACCAGTATGGCATTTGCGAGAGGGATTGGAGAATACGGATCTGTTGTTTTTATCTCAGGAAACCTTCCTGGTAAAACTGAAATTCTTCCATTACTCATAGTTACCAAATTAGAACAGTATGAATATGCGAAGGCAACAGGAATTGCAGTATTGATGTTGGTTCTTTCATTCACGATCATGTTCGGGATAAATTATCTGCAAAACAGAGCCTCTAGGAGACTTGGATGAAAGAAACAGAATCCGTTTGGATCCGCTTGGCTTTGATCTCTTCTGTCTTAGTTCTTGCATTTATCATTCTAATCCTGCCGATCACAGTAGTTTTTTTAGAAGCATTCGCCCAAGGTTGGGAACCTTATCTACAAGGCTTAAAGGACAGTGATACAATTGCTGCGATGTTAATGACATTGAAGGTAGCGGGAATCGCAGTTCCTTTGAACACAGCATTCGGATTAACAGCCGCATTTCTTTTGACCAGATTTGAATTTCCCGGAAAAAATATTCTACTTACGATCATAGATTCTCCATTTGCAGTTTCTCCAGTAATCTCCGGTTTGATCTTTCTATTACTTTTCGGGAAACAAGGCTGGATGGGAAATATATTAGAAGAATGGAATATTAAGATCGTATTCAATACTCCTGGACTTGTGATCGCAACTGTATTTATCACACTTCCATTTGTTGCGAGGGAATTAATTCCACTCATGCAAAGCCAGGGGAAAGAAGAAGAGGAAGCTGGAATTTTACTCGGAGCCTCTCTCTACCAAACATTTATCAAAATTATCATCCCTAATATTAAATGGGGACTTTTATACGGACTTATACTTTGTAACGCGAGAGCTATGGGAGAATTCGGAGCAGTTTCAGTATTGTCCGGACATATCCGAGGAAAGACGAACACACTCCCTCTACAAATAGAAATGTTATATAATGAGTACAACTCAGTAGGAGCATTTTCTGCTGCATCTGTACTTGTATTTCTTTCTCTACTTACCTTGCTCTTAAAAACAATCTTAGAAAGAAATCTTCATCGCAGAGAAGAAATAGAGATCCCAGAAACAACTGGCCTCGGAAAAGAAAAAAATACAACTGTTCAGGTTTCCAAATCCTAGGAGAATAGAATGTCTATTGAAATTCGAAATGTAAGCAAACGATTCGGAAAATTCCAGGCCTTGGACCAAGTGGACCTGACAATCCCAGATGGAAACCTAGTCGCATTACTCGGGCCATCCGGAAGCGGCAAAACAACACTCCTGAGGATCATTGCTGGATTAGATACTCCTGATGAAGGAGAAGTATTATTCAATGGAGAAAAATCCAAAGCCAAAAGTTCAAAAGACAGAGGAGTCGGATTCGTATTCCAACATTATGCGCTCTTCCGTCACATGACAATTTTTGAAAATATCGCATTTGGTTTAAAAGTCCGCCCAAGATCCATAAGACCTTCTAAAGAAGAGATCCAAGAAAAAGTATTCCAACTTTTGAAATTAGTACAGTTAGAAAATTTCCACGCTAGATTTCCTTTTGAATTATCCGGAGGGCAAAGACAAAGGGTTGCTTTAGCAAGAGCATTGGCGATAGAACCTAAGTTTTTACTTTTAGATGAACCTTTCGGAGCATTGGATGCAAAAGTAAGAAAAGAATTACGCACCTGGCTCAGAAGACTACATGACGAGATCCATATCACAAGTGTATTCGTAACTCATGACCAAGAAGAAGCATTAGAAGTAAGTGATTCCATAGTTATTTTAAGATCCGGAAAGATCGAGCAGATAGGAACTCCTGACGAAGTTTATAATAAACCTAAAACTCCTTTCGTTTTCCACTTCTTAGGAGATGTAAATCTTTTCCATGGAAGGATCCACGAAGGAACTGCAAAGATTGGCGATATAGATGTAGCAACTCCGGAACATTCAGATGTGGTAGACAAAGAAGGAGTCGCTTACGTTAGACCTTATGATGTGGAAATTTCAAGGACAGCTACCCAAGGAATTCCTGCAGAGATCCAATACATTCATTCTACAGGTCGAAATGTGAGGATTGAATTAAAACGTTTGGATTCAGGAACTTTAATCGAGTCATTGCTCGACCAATCCAGCTTTAAAGAATTAAATCTACTACCTGGCGAAACAGTATATCTCAGGATCAAAAAAGCAAAAGTATATGTAGAATATATGGAAGACTTTTCGATCTAGTCAAAAAGAATTTAGATAAGAATAATAAAGAAAATCCCCGCTTATCACGGGGATTTTTTATAGCAGCAGATCTTATTTAGAAAGAATTTCAGTACCTGTTCCGTTTCCCCAAGTACCTTCTAATCGACTCCCTCCACTTTTAACTGTGTAGATCACAGGATAAGTATCGCCCCAATCTACTGTTAAAGTGTTTCCACTTAAAGAACCTGTTCCGGAGAAACTATTTCCTACGGACCATTGGAAATTGTAAGACCCATCCTCATTCAAAGTGACTGTAACACTTCCTCTATATTTACTTCCGTCAGGATTTGTACCTGTCACTTTATAAGTTCCATAAACATTCAAAGATTGAGCGCTCAAATAAGAGAAGGAAACGGTCAAAGCGATCACGGTAAATAAAGCTATAATTTTAGCTTTAGGATTTCTAAACATGAATACCTCCAAGTGAGGGCAAAATAAAAACACAGATCCGTATCTAATCAAGATTTTTACTCAAGGCCAGAAAACATTTATTTCCAACTGGAATCTCTCTAAATACAGGAATCATAACCTCTCAAGATCCATTTCCTAGATTCAGCAGGATCAATCACTGCGTCTATTTCCAAATAAGAAGCCATATTGATCGCCTTACCTCTTTCATAAGCCTCAGAAACTAAACGTTCGAAAAGAATTTGTCTTTCTTTCCAATCCTTAATTTCTGCGAGTTCCTTTTGATATCCTGTTCTAATTTCTCCTTCTATTCCCATCGCACCGAATTCTCCTGTAGGCCAAGAGATTGTAAATACCGGAGAATGAAAACTGCCGGCTGCCATGGCCATCGCACCTAAACCATAACCTTTTCTGAGAATAATAGTGAACACAGGGACTTGTAAAGAAGCGCCAGACTCAAAAAGTTTTGCAGCCTTCCGCACTAATCCTTTCTTCTCCACTTCAGGTCCTACCATAAAACCTGGTGTATCACAAAGAAATAATATAGGAAGTTTATTCAGATCGCAAAATTCAGAAAACTCGGATGCCTTTTCTGCTCCTTCTGCATCGATTGCTCCACCTAAATGAGTTGGATTATTTGCAATCAAACCTAAAGAGCGTCCTTCTATTCGGATAAGAGAAGTCACAATTCCTTTTGCAAAGTCTTTTCTGAATTCTAAAACTGAGTCAATATCTGCCAGGGAAGAAATAACAGAACGGATCTCATAGGATCTTAAACGATTTTCTGGAATTAAGGTCCTTAGGATTTTTTGATCTCTATATTCAAATTTACTGATATTTCCCTGAAAATAAGAAAGTGCCTTTTTAGCAGTAAAAACTGCCTCTTCTTCATTCTTAACTAATATATCGATTACACCGTTTTTGGTTTGGACATCTGCAGGACCGATTTCCTCTGCAGAAAAATTTCCAAGGCCTCCACCTTTCACCATCACAGGACCGCCCATTCCTATATTAGAATCTTCTGTTGCGATCCTAATATCACTTGCACCAAATAATGCAGCATTGCCTGCAAAACATCTACCTGCTGCAATGGCTATCCTCAAACTTTTTCCTTTTAAACCTGCGTATTTACGGAATGTATGCAGATCTAAACCTGCAACAGCGGGAACATCTACTTCTCCTGGACGACCTCCCCCTCCTTCTGTAAAAAACACAAGGGGAAGTTTTTGGCTTTCTACCATTTCCAAAAACCGATCCGTCTTTTTATGATTCATCGCTCCTTGGGTTCCCATAAAAACTGTGTAATCATAAGCGAGTACTGAAACTCTTGCTACGTGAGGCGCAAATAGTTCGGCATTCACTGTACCAAGACCAGCGATGAGTCCATCTGCAGGACTCAGTTTAATCAAATCTTCTAGGGACCTTCTTCTTCTCTGGGCGGCAATAGCGAGACTTCCATATTCTACAAAACTTCCTTGGTCACAAAGATCCGCCACATTCTCTCTCGCGGTCCTTTGTCCTCTTTTATGCCGTTTGGAAACTGCTTGGGTTCTGGAAATATCTTCATTCAAAAGTAAACGGTCCAAAACTTCTCTCAAGTCTGGACGAATTCGATTTGGATCTATTTTTTCCTCATGATGATCTGAAGAATGTTCCAAATCTTCTGGCCTGATCCAAACAAGCATTTCTCCTTCCGAAACAATCTTTCCAGGCTCAATCAAAACCTTTTCTATAATTCCAGTAGTTTCTGAATGTAAAAGATGTTCCATCTTCATGGAAGAAAGAAGCGCAATCTTCTCCCCTTTACGAATTGGTTCCCCTTCTTTAGGATAGATTTCGATTAGACTTCCAGTCATGGGAGAATGAAAAGAATTCAATCCTTCTGGGATTTCTTCTATTATTTTAGAATTTTCTAAATCGCCATTTTTCTCTGGTTCGAAATTATATTTTTTATGTTCTGTTTTAGAAGAAGATAGAAGTTCAGAAATATTTTCCTCTATAAACTTTGTCCAAATAGAATATGATTCCAGCTCTTTCCTTTTGAGCACATTCAGAAGAAGAGGAAGATTTGTTTTGATACCTTCTATCCTAAATTCGGATAATGCACGGTATGCAGAATGAATCAGTTTAGGAAATCTAGGACTTTTAGAATGAATGATTAATTTCGCAAGTAAGGAATCAAAATTAGGACCAACCTCATAACCTGAATAAGCAGCGCTATCCACTCTGATCCCCGGACCAGAACTTGGCTCGAACATATTTATTTTTCCAGAAGACGGTATGATCTCTCCTTTTTGGTCCCAGGTTTCAGAATTTATCCTGATCTGGATTGCATAACCTTGAGGAAATTCTAGATTCTTCTGATCTAATCCAATCTCTTGGAAAGATTTCCCGGAAGCAATTTCCAACTGAGTTTCTACAAGATCTACTCCAGTGATTTCTTCAGTAATTGTATGTTCTACCTGTAATCTAGGATTAGATTCTATAAAATAGATTTCAGAATCAGGGCTGATCAAAAATTCAAAAGTGCCTAAACTTTTATAAGAAAGATGAGAAGCAATTTTCAAAGAATAAGAGATGATCTTTTCACGGATTTTAGGATCTAAAAAAGGGGCAGGTGCAATCTCGAGTAACTTTTGATTTTTCCTTTGAAGAGAACAGTCCCTGTCCCAAAAATAGAGGACCTTACCGGAACCATCTCCCAAAATCTGGACTTCTATATGTCTTGCGATCGGTAGATATTTTTCTGCATATAAACTAGAATTTCCGAATGAATGTAAAGCTTCTTCGGAACAACTCTTGAATATAGTTTCTAATCCTTCTGCATTGTTTATGATACGGATCCCCCTTCCTCCACCACCAGCGATCGCTTTTAAAAGGAATATTCCATTTTTGGAATAAAACTCTTTTGCTTCTTTCAGATCGATTATCTTGCCAAGCCCAGGCAAGGTAGGAACTCCTAAGGATTCAGCGAGTAATACTGCTTTTAATTTATCCCCTAGGATCTCTAAAGTTTTGGGATCAGGACCTATAAAATTGATTTTAGATTCTTCGCATCTTTTTGCAAATCCTGGATTCTCACTTAAGAAGCCATAACCTGGATGAATGGAATCGCAACCTTCTCTTAGTGCGATGGATAGTATCTCATCTTGGTCTAAATAGGCCTTTGCTCCTCTTCCTTTAAGAGGAATAGAAACATCTGTCGCCAATCTATGCCTGGAATTTGAATCGTCTTCTGAATAGATAGAGACGGTAGGAACTCCTAACGCTGCCGCAGCTCTTGCAATTCGAATAGAAACTTCTCCCCGATTTGCTATTAATAATTTGGATAATTTCATAAGTTGGAGGAAGTTTTGTGAGAAAGTCCGTCCGGTCGATCCAGTTTCGAAGCCGCCTATAAATTTTGAACGAATGCACAATATAATGTGTATTCGTTCAAATCATTATCCATAATAACGATTTTTATTCCAATATATTAGATATACAAATCGAAGAGAGGGAGGTGTTTCGCTGAAGTGGTTTTAAGGGGAATCATATGCCAGCCACTAGTCTTGTTCGATCTTCAGGGAAAAAGAAGGCCCTGGGCAAAAATGCGAATTTATCAAAGAAGAAAACTAGGCCCTCCAAAACTTCAGAAGAAATTTCCAAAAACCTAATCAAAGGTTTAAATCTTCCTATTGTTTACTCTCCATCTTCTCCAGAGAAAGCGGATCTAAAATATCTCACAGATTGGATCAAGAAAAATCATAAAGAAATACAGAGAGATCTTTTGATCTATGGCGCAATTCTATTCAGAGGTTTTAATATAGGTTCTTCTGAAAACTTCGAGAAGGTTGCCTTAGGCCTGGATTCCAATTTGTCTGAAGCATATTTGGGAACTTCTCCCAGAGATAAAAAGACTAAGTTTGTTCATACAGCGAGTGAACTTCCTTCTGCTTATCCGATCATGCAACATGCGGAGATGAGCTTCTTAAATAAACCTCCTAAAAAACTTTTCTTTTATGCAAAGTTAGCTCCTTCTAAAAACGGAGAAACTCCAATTACAGATCTAAGAACTGTTTTGAGAGAAATGCCTTCTCATATTTCAGACAAAGTAGAAAAGCAAGGTATCAAGTATATTCGTCATTATGATGGCCCTGGAGCTTCTCGTTATAGCCTTTGGAAAACAAAACCTTGGAGTGAAATGTTTAAGACTGTAGATAAAAAAGAAGCGGAGAAGGAGATCAAAAAACAGAATTTCGAGCATGAATGGCTTCCCGGAAATAAATTAAGATTAATTAATTCTCAAGTAGGTGTAAGAAAACATCCAATCGCAGGATCGAAAGCTTGGCATAACCATAGCCAAACATTTCATATAGATTCTCCTAGATTAGAATACAAATATGTTTTCAAAAGACAGAAAACCTTAAGAGGACTTGGAGTTTATCTGATCTTGAATTTATTGACAGGGATCAAAAAGTTATTCAGCAAATCTGAAGATTTAGATGTTCACGCCACCTACGGAGATGGATCAGAAATTTCTAATAAAGACATCAAAGCCATTGTGAATGTTTTTTGGAAGAATATACAAATTTTCTCCTGGCAGAAGGATGATATTCTCTATATAGATAATTATTCAGTTTCTCACGGAAGACTTCCTTTTGTTGGTCCAAGAGAGATCCAAGTTGCTTGGACTGACTAAAGAAATCTTATATCATAACCGGTGATTTTTAAATTTTGCGTTAAAGCCTCATCACATCCATGAGGCATTCCGCATGTTTGTTTTTGATAAAACTACTCTCGGATACAAAACTTAAAAAGGTTTTTAAGGATGGGTTTTGATTTTCGGAAATGTAAAAAACAGAAACCGGCAAATACAATTGTCTGATAGGAACAAACTTAGTATCTATAGGCGCAAAATTCTGTGCGCCTAAGATAGTCAAAGAAACACCTTTACCAGTCGCCACTAAGATAGGACAACTTTCTCTCTCATTCTTTATATAAACTTTAGGTTTGATGCCACTTTGTTTAAATAAAGAAGAGATCGTATCGTAAAAACTTCCTGAGTCCTTTTTGGGGTGTAATATGATGGTTTCATCCTTTAATTCTTTAAATTCAATTTCTTCTCTTTTAGCAAGAGGATGTTTTTTAGGAAGAAGAACACCAAGCACCTCATCATGAACCGGATGTTTTTCCAAGCGAGGATCAGAAACTTCTCCTTCTAAAAAACAAATATCGAATTGAGCTGATTTTAAACCTTTGATGATCCGATTTCGTGTTTCCTGCTGAAGCTGCAGTTTGATCCGAGGAAATCGATCCTGGAACTCATTAATGATCTGGGGCAGACTTGCCATAAAGGTAGTGGTAGAAAAACCAATACTAAGTCCTCCCGCTTTGAGTTTGCCGATAGAACGAACTTCCTTTTCTATTTTTTCTGCCTTTGCGATGATCTCTCTACCTTCCTTTAGGAGATGGACTCCTGCTCCAGTAAGTTTCACATGTCTCGTAGATCTTTCGAATAATTTAGTGGAAAGTTCCTCTTCAAAGGAAGAGATCAATCTGGTCAAAGGAGGTTGGGACATTCCCAAAATTTCAGCACTCTTTCTGAAATTTAATTCCTCGGCAACGACGATGAAAGATCTTAATTTAGATAAATCCATATAATATTGATACCTAATTGGTATCAATAAATCAACTAAATTCGGAATAAAATCAAAAAATTACAAATTTCTACCAAATGTATTTACAGTTTTCAGTATGGTAAAATTTCAATAATTATTATCATCAAAGTTCTTCAAGGAGGACAAAATGAAATTCGATTATGAAGTATTAATAATAGGGGGCGGTCCCGCAGGACTAAGCGCTGCATTGGCCTTAGGAAGAATGAGCAGAACCGCTCTAGTCTGCGACGATAGTCGTCCAAGAAACGCAGCATCTTCTCATTTGAATAACTTTCCGACAAGAGACGGGATCCATCCCGCAGAATGGAGAAAATTAGTTAGAAAGGATTTAGAAAAATATAATACGATCAGGTTTTTTGAGGGAAGTGTTCTATCGGTAGAAAGATCAGGATCAGGCTTTATCGCCAGATTATCCTCAGATAAAATTTTTCATTTTAAAAAAGTCATTCTTGCATATGGTGTAGAGGATAAATACCTACAGGTCCCGGGTTATAAGGAACTTTGGGGTAAATCCATTTTCCATTGTCCTTACTGCCACGGTTTTGAAGTGAGAGGTTCTAAACTCGGCCTGATCGGAAACGGAGACACATTATTCTATATGCTTCCTCTTATATACGATTTAGCATCCGACTTAGTTATTTTTACAAATGGAAAAGCCGAATTCAAAGAAGAACAAAGGAACTTATTAGAGCGAAAAAATATCCGCTTCATAGAAGATAAGATCACAGGTTTTATATACGAAGGAGAAAAACTCAAAAGTATTAGTTTTGAAAATGGAGAGAATGTAGAAAGGGACGGACTATATGCTCTTCCAACATTTCCATTCAAACTAAAATCCACAATCGGCGAAAAACTCCGCTGCGAAAAAGATCAATTCGGCTTCTACAAAGTTGGCGAAAAAGGAAAGACAAGTGTAGATGGAGTTTATGCCTGCGGAGACAATGCAAGTGGTGCTCATTCAGTCTTATTAGCTGCTGCTTCCGGAGGAATGGCAGGCGCAGGTATAGTTCACGAATTATTAAGCGAGAAATTATCAGAGTAGTTTTGTTGGAATTCCAACATGAATTGCAGGCGGAAATTGAGGTTGCTGTTTAAGGAATTGTAGTGTATAGGGGGAAAGGCTTCTCCCACAAGCCCACCTCCTCCACCCGAACTTGGGTGGGGGCGATCTCTATTTCCATGTAGGAATTCCTACATGAGGAGCTCGTTCTTCCAGATCAAACATTCGCTGGAACTAACACCATTTCGACCTAAGTAAATTTAAAATTGACAATCGATCATTTTTCGTATTACCTTCCTCCTCTATGAAAATTCTCCATTTCTATTTTCTTTCCTTTTCTTTCGTGTTAACTACCTATTGCGCTTCCTTAGTTCCTACAGGAATGGTTAAAGGATTAGTAGAATCTGCACCCTCAGCAAATTGGATACCAATTCATTCAAACCCTAAAGTGGGAGACTTTGCGGTTTATCAGGGTTTGGATGGAACTAAAACGAAAGTGGAAATCATGTCGCAAAAAGGGGCAATTTTTGAAGTTAAAAATACTTTTTTAGAAACTTCTTCCTTACTTCATTTTATGAAAGATTATGAAGAACATCTTTTTATAGATAAAGAAGGTTATGCAAAAGAAGGATTCATGATAGAAATATCCACATCTAGAAAGATCACGAAACGAGTTGCGAATGAGAAGGATGTAGGTTATATTCCAAACCCTAAATCTTTCGGAGTAAAGAAAACAAATCTGACTATCACTACGAAAGCAGGAACTTTTAAGATAGACTCTATCATAGTTATCGCGAAGGACTTCGCAAACGGAAAGTTCAATGCTATGTATTTTATAAGCCCGCAAGCTAAATTCGGAATGGTTCAGTCCAGAGTAGTTGGAAGCGCGGACCTTCAACTGGATACATTGGCCACTTTAATTAGCGGAAATAATCTCGTAGGTTATATCGTAGGCGAATTTGGAAAATTAAATTTTAAAGAAGGCGCCGATCTAGTAGAATCCAACTGAGGAAATATTATGCGTAAAATCCTTTTTCTTTCTCTTATTTGCGCCCTTAATTGGAGCTGTTTCACTGCGGTTGTCATGACAAAACATGGTTGGGATTTAAGAGCCCAAAAAGACTCTCGTCCTTACTTACAAGAAAGCATTCGAGAGATTAAACAACTGTCCCTATCAGAAACAGAATTTAAAATTATATATGATGTAGGCTTGTATACTTCCCGGGATTCAAAAGATCAGGCTATTATTCAAAGGACCGCCTGTCTTAGCTTAAAATCTCTTTTGGTTGTAGATACATATTACCAAGATATTAAAGATCACACACCATGTAAGCAAGACGTTTCTTCGAAATTTATAGATATAAAATTCGAAGAAATCCCAGAATTGAAAAACAGAATTTGGATACCGGATTTAAAAATCACCCTTTCCTCCAAAAATGAATTCGATAAATTTACAATTCCTTTTCCTGACCCAAAACAATTCGGAGATTCGTATTTTTATCCTCGAATCAATTCTCTGAAATTCGTAAAAGGAAGAGAGGTTGTTTCAGCTACCTTATTAGAAGGTGAATACTTTAGTCATAGATATTTACGCTTACAATTCGATACGAAGGAAGAAATCTATTTATATGCCACCAACAATGGATTTAGGATCTCAGCAGATGGCTATTCTTGGCGTCCGTTTACCCTACTCAAGGCGAAAATAAAAAAAGAAGAGCAGTTAGAAATCCAAAAATTCACATTAGCTAAGCAAGAAAAACTCATATCGGTTCAGTATGAATATCCAGATAATAATGGAAAATTTAGAATCGAAAATAAGACATTTAGGATCATCGGTCCAGTCCGGGATCTTAGGGATGGAATTCAATTCATTTCGAAAGCAAACGACTCAAGAAAAGAAAAGGATGAAACAGGAATCTGGAGCGCATATCCAGCATTATATCCCTTTTCAATTACCTTAGACGTCGCAACTTCTCCCTTACAATTAATATCAATTTTTGTATTAGGTTTCAAGAACCATATTTATTTCTGGGGCTGTTTGCTTGGAGGAAGATGTTTTAGTCCTTTAGGCTGATCCATCTAAGTATCAGAATTCCCACATAGAAAACTGAATCTCATCTTTTAAAGTTAAGTTAGAATGTTTTGAATTAGAAAGGAAGAGAAAGTCTCTTCGAAAACATATAGAGTAGCGTGACTCACCGATTTGTTACACCCCCAGCCCTT
>NZ_NPDR01000010.1 GCF_002811765.1 Leptospira saintgironsiae
GGAAAAGGAGAAGCAGAAGAAAATCTACTCTGGTAAAATCTACGAAGAAGGTCCGCACCTGCGTTCCAGGTGTTCCGTCGGTAAATCCACAGACTTTTTTACCTGAAAAAAGAAAACTCCTGGTCCCGTCTTGATTTTCCTTTCTGGAAAGTTTAGAAAGAGGTAAAATTGATTTAGAAAATTCTAAACTTCCCCATTCAAAATTTGTGAAGAAGGAGGAACATGTCCCTAAAGTTCTGGCACCTTCTTCCAATAAGGCGATAGGGGAGGCCTTTTTAGATCTTCCAAAGTTCTCAGGAAGGAGAACGATACCAAGTCCAGTATCCAGATCTACTTTTTGGAAATATGCTTTTCTTCCCGCGGATTCTTCAGGATGGATTTCCGCAAATAGAGGAACTTCTCCTGGTTTTAAAAGTGCGAGTGCAGTTCTTTCATCCAAACGGATTGCAGAGATCTTTTTCTGGTATGGAGTTCCTTTCTGGAAAGGATTATGATGAGAATACTTCCTAAAGTGGACCAGAAGTGAAAATTCTGAATCTGCTTTAGCTTCTAAATTTTCTAAAAATCCTAACAGTGAGAAGATTAGAAGGAATACTAATTTATGAGATCTCATTTTCCCTCCTTGGATTCGTCAGACTTGATATCGAATCTTTTTCTGACCCTTAAGTCTATTGTCCTAACAGTTTTGGCATCCAGAACCAAAGGAAGTCCAACACCTCTAAATTTTAAAACTAAGGTTCCATTGGAGAATTTTTTCCAATAGTCTTTAAATTCAGAAATATTAGCAGGGGTTTTTCCATTAATGGATTCTAATATTTTAAAACGATAATTTAAATATTTAGAGTTAAGAGGATCTGGGAATAAAGTGGTTAAGATCAAATCTCTTTCCGTAAATTTGAAAAGGTCATCCTGTATAAAATAACTGTAATGGTATCTGAGTGCAGTTTCTACTCTTTGGCTTTCTTTACCAAATAACGCACGGTTTACTGGTTGGAATAAAAGTCCTGCTCCTAAAAAACTTCTGATCTGACGATCTCTATACAATTCAAGAGAATCTGTTTTTTTTAGTTCTGCTTGGATCTTGAAGTTTTTTCCATTTCTATAAAAATACAGAGTCAGTTTTTGGCCTACAAAACCAGGCTCAATCAGATCTACGATTGTTCTCCCAGTAAATTCCAGAAGGCCACCTTCATTATTTAGATATGCCTCATCTACCTTATACAAAAAATCATCAGTTTGCAAAACATCCGAAAAAGAAGAATTCGGATATACCTTATTCACAAGTACACCTTGCAGATTCTGAGGAACTCCAAGGTATTTTTTTACGGACTCAGAATTCCCATTTTGGAAAGTAAAACCTACGAATGGAAACCCATCGTATTGCCCGTCTTGTATATCTTTTAAGAAATGTTGTACCACTTCTGGCGGAATAAGATATGCAGTATTTCCTTGGATTTGGCTTACCTCGAAAATGATCCCCGCCACTTTTCCATTTTGGATAGCTGGCCCACCTGAATATCCAGGAAGAATATTTGCACCTACACGGATTACTTTTCTGTAATCTAAGCCTGTAAAAGAATATCTGAGCCTTTCTACACGATTGACGAGTCCATTCTCCAAGGTGAGATTTTCTGCACCCTCCGGATACCCTAACATCAAAAGATTACTTCCGAGAGAAGGGGATTCATCTGCGATTTCCAGAGGTTCTACAGTGGAAAAAAATTCTTCGTCTTCGACTGAGATCAAGGCTAGATCACAGTCGAAACCGATAAATTCTACTTTTGCGTTATAATATTTGCTGCTATTAAAACGTTTTACCTTCAAATACTTGGATTCTGAGATCACATGAGCATTTGTTAATATTCTATTTCCTGCAATAATGAAACCTGAGCCCACATCTCTGGACAGATCCTGGTCCCCGAATTCCAAAGGATCAGTTGCATCCGGATAAATATCGCTTCTAACGATAACAACACCATTCAATAATGTTTTAAGATCGGAGTTTCCATTTGTTTGAGAAAATACAGGAAAACTAAAAATTATGACTATCCCTGCGCGAAGTATCCAAAACTTATTCATGAAACAACTCCGCGTCGGACCATACAATTTTATCCTTTTCTACTGATTCTAATTTCAATTTTGCCAGGTAACGTGCTCCTTCTTGGAGTTCTTCAGTTGGTTGGTTATCCACTAAAACATTTCCGCTCAGATCGGCTTTGATCCTGATCCAGGAATAAGGAGAATCTGGTAAACAACTTGCCTGGAAAGAATAATACAAAGATTTATCCCAATAAAAATCTGCATCCTTCCCCAAATAAAGAAGAGGGCAGGAAGAATCAAAAAAGATCTCTTTTCCTTTAGGGGTGGGGCGATCTATCGGGTGTTTGGCAATACTTAAAAAATATTGCAGACTAAAATTCACAGTGGAGGCTTTGTCTACTAGTTTAGTTTCTGGATTGGACTTATCACCAGGCATTGATTTGGAACTCGCTGCTTTTAAATTCTCCCCAGAAAATTCAAGCTCCCAATAAACAACTTTGCCTAACTTAACTGGGCCTTTCACTCTGAAGGAATCGATTTTTTCAGGAGAGCGTAATCTTTCTTCTCCCGAATAAAAGAAACCATTCAGTTTTTTTCCAGGACAATCCAAATAAAGAACCTGTAATTCTTCCATTTCAGGAAGAGATCTGAACTTACACTCGCCAATATGAACGGTTCCATGTTGTTTGAACCATTCTTTCAAAGGCCTCGCGTCTTTTTCTTTGGAGTATTTTCTCCAAGCTTCCTGAAATTCTTTCTCAGCAAAGTCTCCAATCCGGGAATTTGTCTTTTGGAGCTGAGCTTCTTCTGCGAAACTTCCAGAATCCGGAATAAAAACGGAAAAAAACAATAAAACTCCCAGGCTCACAAAAGAAAGAAGGAGTCTTTTCGTTCTTAAATGGAAAATATTCTGCATCGGGGAAAACATTCTTAATTATTATCGGTTCGGGAAAAAGCGGATTTGACAGATCTGAAAATAGAAGAGGAATTTCCGTAGAATTCTTATGATTATGTCTCGAAATTCCAAGAATACCAAAAAAAAGTTAAACTCTTAAACGGGACTCTGGAATATGGTTAAAACTAAGAGTAAAAAATATAACGGTATTCATCTTGTCTCACTGGAGTTTTCTTAAAACCGACCTGAACGAAAAGCAGGACTTATTCATCGATTGTCGCTCCCAAGCGCAATATCAGGAATCCACCTTAAAGGGTGCGTATTATTTTCCATTCGTCAAAAAGGCTTTTGCTTCTGATCCGGACTCTTCCAAAAAATTATTGGGCCCGATCGAAGAGATACTTGCTATCGCTAAAAAAGAAGAGAAGTCCAGAATTTTGGTTTTCGACGAAGGAATGGGGATGTTCGCATCCAGACTCGTTTTCCTATTGAGATGCGCAGGTTTTCAAAATGCGTTTTTGATAGGACAACGTTGGCCTGTGGATGGAGCAAAGGAAAAAGGTTCTAAAGAATTAGATATAGGTCCTTCTTCCAAAGTCCGTAAACTGGAAGGAGTGATAGATAAAGCTTTCTTAGAAAAGAACCTGACTAGACTCCAAATTTTCGATACTCGCACACCAGAAGAATACGATGGGAAACTTCCACGTTTGACTGCTCCTGAACCAGGAAGTCTTTGCGGAAGATTGCCAGGTGCTTTCCTTTGGGATTGGAGAATGTTGTATGACGCGAACGGTGAGCTCGTGGACAAAACCTTCTTCAATAAAAAGTTAAGAGGTTTCCCTTTCATGCCAGAAAGGACCACTGTTATCTATGATTATAACGGAGCAAGATCGTCCTTGCTCGCAATGATGCTCAAAGAAGTAGGATACAACGACGTGAACGTTTATGTTGGTTCTTGGTTTGAATGGAGAAAATCCAATCTACCTAAACAAGCAGCGAATATTTACGGACAGACTGGGGCAGGAGCTTCTGCACCAAGAGTCGGCGGTGTAGACAGAAAAAGTTAAAAAAAGAAAGACTTCTAAGGCTTATTAAAAGAATCTCTCGTTAGTTTCTAAGAGGAATAACGATGAGGTTCTTTTTTATTATCAGCATACTATTCGCATTTTTATTGGATTGTGGATCCAGATTTGAAAAAATCTCTCCATTTTCCATTCCTCCTCAAGAATTCGATCTTGGCAACGGGGTCAAAGCTGTATTTCTACCGACTGAACTATCGTTCATTACTTCCAAAGGTAGGATCCTAGAATTTTCCGTCCAAGATCCATTTCTTTCTTCTGCAAAAGGAGAACAGATCGTAAATTATAGAAAGGCAACATTCAAGATCAAAGATAAGATCTTATTAGAATGTGGATCTCAAACGATTGAAAGTCTTGGATTAGAATCTGGTGCATTAATACTAAAAGGAAAACTTACCGGAAAAAATTGTGAGACATCTTACTCAATTCGATTCGTATCTTCTTCCAATTCCGGATTAGATTGGAAGGTAGAAATTTCTAACCCAGAATTAAATCGTACATTTATAAAATTCAAATCGGACGAAAGAGAAAGTATCTATGGACTTGGTGAACAATTTTCTCATCTAAACCTAAAAGGAAAAAAACCTTTTTTATTCTCTGAAGAACAAGGAGTGGGAAGGGGAGACCAACCGATTACCTGGGGAGCAGAATTATTAGAAGGCGCTGGCGGAAATGAATACAGCACTTATACTCCCATTCCATTTTTCCTCACTTCTCGAAACAGAGCATTCTTCTTTGAAAATAGTTCTTATTCAGTTTTCGACTTTGAAGAAGATTCCGAAATTGCAATAGAATTCAGAGAAAGAGGACTGAATGTTAAGTCCTGGAAAGCTGCAAATCCTAAAGAAATTCTAAAACAATACACTTCTCATACCGGAAGATTTCCGAATTTACCTGATTGGGCTTATGGAACCTGGCTTGGGATCCAAGGCGGAAAATCAGTTGTATTAGAAAAGATAGAAGAAGCAAAACAAGCTGGAAATCCGATTAGCGCACTTTGGATCCAAGACTGGGTAGGACAAAGAAAGACAGTATTTGGCTCCCAACTTTGGTGGAAATGGTTTCCGGATGAGACCAGATATCCTGATTTCAAAAACTTCGTAAAAGAATTGAACCAAAAGAATATTCAGGTTTTAGGATATATCAATCCTATGCTTGCTACAGAAGGGCCTCTATTCGAAGACGCGGTCAAAAATAATTATTTAGTAAAAGATAAAGAAGGAAAAGATTATATAGTCCAAACTGCGGGATTTCCTGCAGGATTACTCGATCTTACAAATCCTAAAACTCGGACCTGGATCAAAAATATAATCAAACAAAATCTAATAGGTAACGGACTCTCAGGCTGGATGGCAGATTTTGGAGAATGGTTGCCTACGGATGCAGTATTATTCTCTAAAGAATCTGCAGAGATCTATCATAATCGATATCCAGTAGAATGGGCAAGGTTAAATAGAGAAGCCATCCAAGAAGCGGGAAAAGAAGGGCAGATCGTATTTTTCACTCGTGCAGGTTACAGTTATTCTAATAAATATTCCACTTCCTTTTGGGCAGGGGACCAGATGGTAAGTTGGGGAAGACATGATGGGATCGTATCATCTCTGATCGGAATATTGAGTGGGGGAATGTCTGGACTTAGTTTAAATCATAGCGATATAGGCGGATACACTACCATCCCGAGTCCTATTAAAGATTATTTCAGATCAAAAGAATTGTTTTTACGTTGGTCAGAATTGAATGTATTCACTCCAGTTTTTAGAACTCATGAAGGAAACAGGCCAGGGAAAAACCACCAACCATATTCCGATCCAGACACAATAAAAGAATTTGCAAGATACGGACAGATGCATCTCGCATTAAAAGAATATTTCAAATTTCTAAACAAAGAAGCAAGTGAATCGGGACTGCCGGTTTTACGACCCCTTTATCTTTCTTATCCTGAAGACAATAGTACCAGAGATTTACAAAACCAATTCTTACTCGGAGAGGATCTACTTGTAATCCCAGTTTTAGAAAAAGGAGAAGATACAGTGAAAGGGTATCTACCTAAGGGAGAATGGGAACATGTTTGGACAGGCAAAACATTCCAGGGAGGCGTTTGGATAGAAACATCTGCTCCAATAGGATCTCCTGCCATCTTCTTGAAAAAGAAAGGTATTTGGTATGAAAAACTAAAATCTGCACTTTCCACTTTCAAAAAGAACTGAGTATATGCGGTTTTATTTGAATAACAAAACTTCTAAACCGTCTAAATAAAAGAAGAAGGGCCTTTTGTCAGAATTTACAGATCCAATTGTACTATTTGATGGAGTTTGCAATTTATGCAACGGTGCAGTAAATGTACTTTTGGATTTGGACAAGCATAAACGATTAAAATTTGCGAGCCTTCAATCTGAATATGCAGAAAACCTAATTCAGGTCCAAACCTTGGAAGAAAAAATCCGAGGTATAGACAGTATTCTTTTCTGGGATGGGAAAGAAATTCATATCAAATCAAATGCAATCATCGAAATCTGCGGCAAACTGGGTGGCTTCTGGAAAATTTTAAAACTCAGTTATATGATCCCAAGACCGATCCGTGATCTTCTATATGATCTAATTGCAAAAAACAGATATAGACTCTTCGGAAAAAGAGAATCCTGCAGAATGCCAACCCCGGAACTAAAAGAAAGAATCTTAGGATAGGGTATTCGCACAGAGCTCACGGAGGACACAGAGGGCGTGGCGTGTAGAGTTTCCGATAGTATACTCTGTGTCCTCCGTGCGAACCCTTTCCTGTTCAACCTTAAAGGTTATTTTCTCCAAAAACTTAGAAAACCCGCACAAAATCTGGCCATTAAGTGCCTCACTTTATGTCTATTCCATCCATGTTTCCAGGTTCAGCCACGACGAAACTTTCCCTAAATTTCTGAAAACTTTTCAGTAAGTTTGCATTTTTTCGGGACTCTATATGTGGCACCTCGCAAAAACGCAGAAAATCTATTAAAATATGCTAAAAATTGATAGAATAGGGATTAAAATAATTAATTTCATTAGGATTCGGTCGAATTCGTTTGATATCGTTAAATCCCCTGGATTTGGGTGGAGAAAAATCCTTGTCCCAAGATTATGGACCAGGAGGATAGGTTGAACTTTCGGAAATTTACTGCCGATCTTAAAAGCAATACCCGTTTTTTAAGAGAATTTTTGGCGGCGCAAAAAGGAAAGAACCAAATGAAAAGAAAAACTATTCTTTCGCTAGTCGGCGCATCCGCCCTTATATTCCTTTCCTGGAAATCTTTCGCAAATACATATTTGGAAGAAGTAAAGGTAGATAACCAATTCATCCAAACCTATCAATCAAGAGAAGGGATCTGGATTGTTCCAGGAAAAGTAAAAGAATCCTTAGAAGATCTTTACCATAAATTCGGAACGTCAGAAAGAGAAGTTCGTCTTCTGAACGGCATCCATGATAGCGGAAAAATCCAAAATTCAGAGCCGGTATTCTTCCCTTATAACGCAAATTATACACGCAATTTACTATTAGAGGACAAAGGAAGAGAGATCTTCACCTCTGATGCCAGAGAGTTGATCTGGCCTTTAAGCTTCAAATATTCCAGAGTAACTTCCAGATTGGGAAGACGTTGGAACGCACTTCATGCTGGTGTGGACATTGCTTGTCCAAACGGCTCTGTAGTGATCGCAGCAGCTGACGGAGTGGTATCAGATTCTAAAAGAGATGGTGGATATGGACTGAGAGTAGTTCTTTCTCATCCTCAGATCAATGGGATCCAAACATTATACGCTCATAATTCTCTTCTTTTCGTAAAGCAAGGTGATAAAGTTAAAAAAGGGCAGGTGCTTGCACTTTCGGGTAACACAGGACACACGACTGGACCTCATGTTCACTTCGAAGTTCGTTATCAGAACGTGGTGCTAAACCCTGAACATTATCTTCCTCCTTTCTTAGCGGATAAAGAATCCCAAGTTGCGATTGCAAAAGAAACCATCCAACAATAATCACATTGTTCTCTAATTCCGACTGGTCTTCCGAAATCTTTTCCTATTTAGAAGAGAACCTGACCGGTCGGAAATTCAAAACAGCTCTATTCGATTTTGATAATACTCTTGTCCGAGGTGATTTCGGAGAAGAAGTTATGTGCGAACTTCTAAGAGCAGGAGTTCCTTGGATCCAGTCACTTTCCCCTTTTTTTCCTGAGCCCGAAATTTCTGAAAAATTGGAAACTTTGCGTAAGACTGATACTCAGGCCTTCATGGACGAGATCTGGAAATATTACGAATCCAAAATAGAGAAAGAAGGCTTAGGGATCGCCTATAGATGGTCCACCTGGATCTTTTCAGGAAGATCTGCTAAAGATTTACAAGATACTGCAAAACTTGTTTGGGAAAGGCATCAGTCGGATACGAGCTCCCATGCGGTCCAAGCATTTGCCCCTATGTCTGAACTTGTAAAAGAACTGGAGAAGATCGGGACTAAAATTTGGATCGTAACTGCTTCTCCTGAACCTGTGATACAAGTGGTCTCAGAAAAATGGGGAATTCCTAAAGAGAATGTGCTTGGTATGAGACTTGTCGAAAAGAATGGAATCTTAAGCCAGGATCTGATAGAACCTTTCACTTACGGGATCGGAAAAGTAGAATTAGTCAATCTTGCCAACGGAAACCAAGGATATGATATTGCATTCGGAGATTCAGAGAATGATTTCCCTATGCTATCTCATGGAAGATCCAATAGTATATTTTTAGATAGAGGCAAGAAGAAGGTCCCACCTACAGGGACTCTTATCCAATCCGTGAAGAACTGGAAAACGATCCCCCTATAAAAAACTCTGTGCTCTCCGTGAACTCTGTGTGAAATTATCTTTTTTTCAAATACTCAGGCATTTCTGGAAGTTTGTCTTCTGTCCAGATCCAATCTCCTACTAAGGAAACGATCGGTGCCTTCTCTCCTTCTAAAATTTTAAGCAATGCAATTTTCAGATCTTTCGGTTCGGTAATCCTATATGGAATCGATGGGAAGTTTTTTCCAAAACTTTGATTTTCCTTTTGCTGGATATAATCAATGAAGAAGTCTCCGAACTTTTTACCTGAGGTTTTTTGTTCTTCCATCAATTTTTGTAAATCAGGATGAGGAGAAGATTTTGCAAGTCTTTGCAGAATGATCGTGATCCCTCTTACACTTTGGCTGAAAAAAGTTCCTGCACGGATGATCTTTCTGGAATCAGGTTTTTGGACTGCCCATTCTTCCATTTTCTTTTTGATAAATGCTAAAGAACCGTAAAATGTAAGTAAGTGGGGAAGATAATAATATGCAGAATATCCAACTGTAATCCTTGGATTTAACTTTTTCTCCAAGTCCAACATTGGATCTAAACAGAATTTAGCAGTGGCTATAATATCTTCGTCAGGTGTTTCGGATACTGGATATCCTAAGTTTCCTCTGGCAGGTGTATAAATTAATAAATCCACTTTTGCATTTTCATTATTTAAGAATTTCTGAATATTCGAAACTGCTTGTTCAGGCTCTTCTAATTTGATGAGTGGAATAGTTTTGTCTGACCCTTGTACTTGAGATTCTCCCGAGGTAGTGGAGTAGACCTTCCAAGTTTGTCCTGTTTTGGAAGAATATTCTCTGATCGCTTCAATGGCGCTATGGCCTGCTGCTCCTGATCCACCTATGATCAATGCTATAGACTCACTCATTTTCGCCTCCCGGAAGTGAGGACCAGCTTACTTATTCTGGGAATCGTATGCCAGAAAAAAAGCGTATATAAGGTTGAAAATCCGCGGGAAGCTCTGAAACAATTTTAATATCTTCTTCGAATTCGTTTCTGAACTTTAGAAGATAGGAATGTAATAAAAAACGTTTTGGTTTAGAAACTAAACTTTTAATAGAAGTATCAGTATAAATTTCATCTCCTAAGATAGGAGTTCCGATAGAAGATAGATGAAATCGGATCTGGTGCCTTCTTCCTGTAACTAATTTTGCGGCAATCAAAGAGATGTTCTTCTCCTTTGAATAAGAAAGAACAGTAAAATCAGTGATCGCTTTTTTTCCACCTGAACGAACTGAACTTACTTTTCCTTTTCCATCTTTTAAAAAGCACTCAACTCTGAATTCTTTCTCTGTTGGAATTCCAACAGAAACGGCCAAATATGTTTTTTCCGAAACTGCTAAGATTGAATCCGCTTCTTTATTTTTGGATGGTTCTTTGCAGAATAATAGTATGCCACTTGTATCTCGATCAAGTCTGTGAAGTAATCTTAATTCAGGCTCCTTCTCCTGTTGCCTTACAAGATCTTCCAGGTTCGGACGGTTTGGATCGAATGTAGCATGGACAGGGATCCCAGCTGGTTTTTCTACAGCGAGTAGGAACCCCTTCTCGTACCATTTGTGGATAGGATACTCAGGAGCCTGGAATTTAGGCTTGGTTTCCCTCATTTGTTCTCCTGCCTGTTCTTCTCTAATTTGATCATCCTCTTTTGAAAGGAATGAAATTGGATTGACACATCTTCCGTTATATTGGACGAATTAGGTATGAAACAGGCCGACGCCGAAGAACTGGATGGGAAGGAACTCATCTCCAGCGAACATATAACAGAAGTCGTTAAAGAAAACCTAAAATTAATTCGCCATACTAAAGGACTCTCATTAGACAAATTGGCATCTCGTTGTGGTGTGAGCCGGGCCATGCTTTCTCAAATAGAGCAAGGTAAAAGTGTTCCTACAATTGCAGTATTATGGAAGATCGCAACCGGTCTTAACGTTCCTTTCAGTGAACTTCTAAAAGAGAAGGGAACAGAAGGTGTTTTTCTCTTAAAAGCAGAGAATACAAAAGTCTTATATTCCAGCTCAAAGGTATATTCTAGTCGTGCCTTGTTTCCGTTCATCGGAGGCAGACGGGTAGAATTTTACGAACTGATCCTAAAACCAGGTGGAATCGAAGTTGCAGAAGCTCATAAAGCTGGAACAACTGAGAACCTTGTAGTGGTCCAAGGAAAATTGCGCCTCCGTGTTGGGGACAAGGTGGTAGAACTGGATGCAAAGGATTCCGTATATTTTAGAGCGGACGTTCCCCACGAATATATCAATCCAACAGATACCGAAACTCTCATGTATCTGGTCATGGAATACACGGACGAAGCTAACTAAACTTTTAGTCCTAAGTTTATTTCTCACTCCGGGCCTTCTATTTTCAGAAGCGCCCGATCCTTCTACAGGTTATTTTGGTGCCGACAGGTACGAAGAGCAAATCTCTTGTCACGAACAAGATTGTATTCGTTATACTTTGGATGAATTAAATTCCAAAGGTGGAAAATCAGAAGTTCGAAAACTTTTAGAAGAGAATGCCGGAAAGGTTTTGGTAGATCTTTCCGGAAAAAATCTAAAACTTGCAGATGATGAACTGGATGATCTCAGGGATTTTCTATTAGAAATTTCTAAAAGAGATGGAAGAGTCGCCATCGAAAAATTACATATTGCCATCCGCGGATTAGAGATAGCTGATCCTCCAATTTTAAAGGACGTTGGCCTGATAGGCTGGGGCCTTATTCGAAGAATTTACAGAAGTGTATATTTCAAGAGGACAGGTGATTATAACGCAAAAGTACTATATCATCCAGGAAGTGGAAAGATCAATCTGATCTTCTTCGTTCATAAAAGATATGGTGATATCTGTGAGACTGTATTTTCTTCCTGTAATGAAATAGAATATTTGGATGAAGATACATTCGATCTTCAATTATCCACTGCACTCAGAGAATCCAAAGAAAAAAATCTTCCAGTCAGAGTAAATTTCAAACAGGTCCAAGCATCCTTTCCGGAAACAAAACTGGAATGGGAGAATGTAAAAAGTATAGGAAGATCTGCTAGAATGTATAAGTGGCTTGCACTTCCTCAGGAAACAGAAATGAAACCTTTGAGCAGGTCCAGATTTCTTCCCTTGCAAGCTGCTTTGACTGTGATCGATTATTCTGTTTCGGTATTTGATTATGTGAATCAAATTATAATGTACAAACCTGCAAGAAACACAAAAGCAGAAGTGATGTACACTCAAAGACTAACGGAAGATGGAACACCAGGGACCAAAACTATTCATTCGGTTGTGTTTGTTCCGGTTAAGGAAGAGTAAAACTTCTCCGCCTCTAGGAAGCGGAGAAGGAAAGGATCTTTTAGACGAAGAAGATCCAGGTTAAAAGTAAGAAGGTAGGAACCAAAAGTAGGAAGGAATACACCACATATCCTCCAAAACTTGGCATTTTGATCTTATTCTCTTCTGCTACTGATTTTACCATGAAGTTAGGAGCATTACCTATATAGGTCAATGCGCCCATAAATACTGCACCCACGGAAATCGCTTTTAGTAATTCTTCGCCTACAGGATCTGCCAGGATCTGAGTTACATTAGAGAATCCTAATAATCCTTTAGCCAAAGATAAGAATGTCAAATAAGTTGGAGCATTGTCCAGGACTCCTGAGAATCCACCTGTTACCCAGAAGAATTGCCATCTTTCTGTGATTCCTAATTCTTTTCCATGATGTTCCAGAAGCAAGAGCGCAGGGATCATAGTTAAGAAGATACCGATGAACAGATAAGCAACCTCTTGAATAGGACCTAAGGTGAACTTATTCTTTTCTCTCAGTTTAGGATCAGATGTTACTTTCGAAAGAACGATCAGACCAACTAATACTGCTTCTCTAATAAATGCGAGGAACGGGTATTTTTCGATCGCAGGAATATAGTTTTGGTTCAAGAAAGCTACTGAAAGGATCACTCCTAAAAGCCAGAGTAAGTTTACTTGGCCTTCTAACCCAAGAGGTTGTCTATGAGAATGATCGTAACGGATATCCTTTTTGGTTTCTTTTCCGTGCATGATCGTGTCCCAGATAAAATAGATCACGAGCAAAATCCCGGAAGCGATGATCATCTGAGGGAATAGTTTAAATGTCCAAACGAATGGGACACCTTGCAGATAACCTAAGAATAGAGGAGGATCTCCGAGAGGAGTTAAGGAACCGCCAATATTAGAAACCAAAAAAATAAAGAAGATCACTGTGTGGACCACATGTTTTCTTTCCGAGTTGGTCTTTAATAGAGGTCGGATCAGAAGCATAGAAGCTCCAGTGGTTCCGATAAAGGAAGCAAGGAAAGTTCCCACAACCAAGAAGATTGTGTTATTTACTGGAGTAGCTTCTATATCTCCTTTTAAAACGATCCCACCGGAAATATAAAATAATGCCGCGAGTAGAATGATAAACGGAATATAATCAAATACCATAGTGTGGAAAATTTTTCCACCCCAGCTATGTGCCATTAAGATCCCGAAAGAAACTCCTCCAAGAGCTAAGGAAAGAAGAAGTTTGTTATTATTGTTTTCCCACCAATGCTCAGTCGTATGAGAGATCAGAGGTAGAAGTGCAATACTGAGTAGGATTAAAACGAAAGGAATGACCGACCAAAGAGGAAGATCGTCTCCTGCCTCACCATGAGCCGCTGCAGTCTCTTGGTGGCTGTTTCCATTCCCATGTTCCCCATGACCAGCATCCGTTTCGGATTGAGCTAGTGTATTTGTTTGAGGGGATACCCCTGTTTCCGCCCATACGGAAACGTTTAGGACCAGGGAGAGAAAGAGTAGGGTAGTAAAAAATTTGTTTCTCATCATTCTCTGCTTTTCAAAGATTTTTCGTCAGGTTATAGAGATTCCGATAAGTTTCAAAGGAAAATCCATGATTTCTCTGGTTTTTTGGACTCCTTTTTTTGGATTGCATAAATCCTTCCTTTTTTGCAAGATCCTAATAGGAATTCATATCTTCTAGACTTTTTGCTTTATATTCGGCCCTTTCGGACCGTCAGATATATAGGCCCATAGAGAGAACCGACGACCATGACTGTTTTAGGTAAACACAAACAATACTGCCTGACTCCGGACGAAATAGAGAGTAGATTAAAATCGGTTTCAATACAACCGACCATGCAAAGGATTTCCATTTGCCAATACGTACTTTGTGAAGCGGATCATCCAACCGCAGAAGAAGTAAAAGAATGGGTAGATAAACGTTCTTTGAAGATGAGTTTAGCAACCGTTTATAATACTTTAAATGTTTTAGTATCTGCAGGTCTATTAAGAGAATTTAAATTTTCCTGTTTAGGTAAATCAGTATTCGATAGCAATATCGATGACCATTTTCACTTCTTCGATGAGAAGTCAGGTAAATTTCATGATCTGGACTCGGAACTTCTAACAATTGATTCTAAACTACCTAAAGAGTTTAAAGTGAATAAGATGGATATCCTATTCACCGGATCTTTGGAAGAATCGAACGTTTCTGTTTAATCTTAGTTAGATATTAATCGCTTCGCCTAAAGCCTGTCCTGCTGCTTCCATTACGGATTCTGAAAGTGTAGGATGGGCATGTATCCTTCCTGCAATTTCTTTTAGAGTCAGTTCAGATCCCATTCCCAAATTGATCTCTCCTAAAATTTCGGTTACGTTTGGTCCGATTAAATGGGCTCCTAGTACTTCTCCGGTTTTGCGGTCAGCTACTAGTTTTACCATCCCTTCTACTTCGCCAAGAGCCTGTGCTCTACCGTTTGCTCTAAATGGGAATTTTCCTACTACAACATCTACGCCTGATTTTTTAGCTTCTTCTTCTTTTAGGCCGACTGAAGCAACTTCAGGATGGCAGTATGTGCATGCTGGAATTTTAAGATAATCTAATGGTTCGTAAACTAATCCATGAGGATTTTTGTTTTGGATGGAGATTGCTTCTGCGGCTTTCAATCCTTCTGTAGATGCCACATGAGCGAGTAGAGGAGCTCCGATACAATCTCCGATTGCGTAGATATTCGGGACCTTGGTTTTAAATTTAGTATCTACCTTGATAAATCCTTTTTGAAGAAATACTCCAATCTCTTCCAGATGAATACCTTCTGTATTTGGAGTAACCCCAATGGCGACTAATACCTTATCGAATTTTTTTCTTTCTCCTTCTTGCGCTATCCCTTCTCCTTTTAGAAGAATAGAAACTCCATCTGATTCCAGTTTTGGCTCTGAAACTCCTACACTTGTAAGGATTTGAATGCCTCTTTTTGTGAAAGAGCGGTTAAGTAGATTGGATATTTCAGGATCTTCTAATGGAAGGATTTTGTCCTGCATCTCTACGATTGTGACTTGGGTTCCCATGCTAGAGTAGAAGTCTGCAAATTCAATTCCTATTGCTCCTGCACCAATGACTGCCAGAGTTTTAGGAGGAGATTCCTGTATCATTGCATGTTTGCTGGATAAAACCTTTTCCCCATCGAATGGAAGTCCTGGAAATTCTTTTGGTCTAGCACCAGTTGCTATGATAAAATATTCTGATTGTATCTCTTCCTTAGAAGTATCCGGAAGCCAGATCGTATTTTTATCTTTGAATACTGCGCTTCCTTTCTTTACGGAAATCTTATTCTTCTTCATCAAGAACTCGACTCCGTTAGACATTGTGTCTGCAACACCTCTGGAACGTTTGATTATATTAGGAAAATCTGGGGAGGCTTTTTCTACCTTCAGGCCGAAGGATTCTGATTTGCGAATGGACTCTAATAAATGTGCGGATTCTAAAAGTGCTTTAGTAGGAATACAACCCCAGTTCAAACATACCCCGCCTAGTTTTTCTTTTTCCACTAGACATACGTTCAATCCGAGTTGTGCTGCTCGAATGGCAGCCACATATCCTCCAGGGCCTCCGCCGATCACAGTTAGGTCGTAGTTTTCCGCCATCTCATTCCTCCGGATGGCAATTTTGGATTTTTATTCCGACTCTGGGAAGAAGATTTTCTAATTACTTTTTTTCTTTAATACAAGAATCATTCTACTCGCGTTACTTTTGAATTTTACTTCGTTGTAGTTAGAGTAGACCTGCAGGATTTCCATCCTGTGTTTTGCGAGCATTCTTTGGAATTCCACTAGAAAGTAGGCTCTCATCAAATGTTTGTCTTTGATCTCTTTTGCATTTAGATTATAGATATAATTTACTTCAACTACTGTGGATTGGTCCGCCCTGACTAGACGAAATCCTCTGTTTCTCTGGATGGTAGTATTTTTGGCTTTGATCTGAGCAACCGGGCCGATTGCTTTTCTTTTGATCTTGCGAAGAGGTTCCGCATTCCAAACTTCTAAAACTGCGATACCTGCTGGTTTCAGATTCAGCTCCAGATTTTTGAGAGCCGCTTCTACTTCTTCATTAGATAATAAATAATTAAAGGAACCGAATAAACTGATGATCGCGTCCCATTTTTCCTGGGACTTATAGGATTGCATTGCTCCCACTTCGAATTTGCAATGGGAGTATCTTTTTTTAGCGACCTCTATCATTTTGATGGAGGAATCTATGCCTCTGGATTTATATCCAAGACTTTGGAAATGGGTAACATGCTCCCCAGTTCCACAACCCAGATCCAAAATATTTCGGACCCTGTGTTTTCGGAAAAGCCTGTCTATAAACTGGGTTTCCATCTCGAATTTTCGAGCGTTCTTTTCAATATCGAAGTAATATTCTGCCAGTTCCGAGTAGAGTTTCATAGAAAAATCGTTTGAGCCGGACCGGGGAAAACCCGTTACATATAGTAACGGAACTGAAGTTTACAAAATGCAATTTTTCCCCGAATTTTTTCCCATTTCAGAAGTTTTTCCAATCGCTTCCACTTCTCTTTCCACCTGGATAGACGGGGAAGTTTTGGCCTTGGGTGGGATCTCATTCTGCCTTCTTTCCCTTTTCGGTTACGTAGTTCATACTACAATGGATAGAAAAGAGGATAAGGATCATGCGTCCGAGGTTCCATTCTTCCAAGCAGTTTCAAAAGAAGACGTTTCTGAGGTCCGAAAGGAAGAAGCTTCTGAAAAGAGTCTTTTAGAAGAAGGTGTTCCTACCATCTTAGAAGAACAGTTCTCATACATCTACAAAGAAGATATTCCCAAGGCGAGCATTCCATTCCAGTCCTTCTATTTTCCTGTCCGAGGGAAAACTTACGAAGCAGTGAAATCATTCTTAGATTCTGTCCGAGCTGGAGAAGAATATTGGGAAGTTTTACTCCATGATTCTAAGGGAGATCTACAAACTGTAGCAAGTAAGACTGGAAGTATTTCAGTATTTCCATCCGAAAGAAAGAGGGCACGAGAACCAAAAGAGGGAGCAATCATTTGGAAATTGGAATGGGATTCCTTTTCCTTAGGAGAAGTCAGACAAACTTCTTCTGCGACTACTGAATTTTCCCTTGATGAAATTTCTTTTAGATTAGATAAACTTGTAGAAGGATTGGTTCTTGCCGGAGAATCCCAGGACGGAGAGACAGGCTGGAATTCCTACCCAGTATTTTCCCAACATCTAGAAAGGGAGAAATACGAGGGAGCTGATACCAAAATTTTGGTCTTTATGGAATTCGAGTCAGACGGTGATTTAGTTTCTGATTTCAGAAGTTTAGGTAATTGGTGGAAATCTAGATTTGGGGAAAGTTCTACTATCTATCGTATCCGAAAAAACCGATTAGCAACTTTCTTTAATGCAGAAGATTGGATGAAATTCCAAAATTCACTTTCTGGGCTTATGGAATTTTTAGGTCCAGATAAGACCAGATTGAATATTGGTGCATCTGTTCGGGTCAGAAAAGAAGATTCTGAATGGGAACCAAGAGCGAAAAAAGCATTACATTCTTCTAAAGAAGAGGGACCGAACCGATTAGTATGTCTTTGAACATAGATCCTTTATTGGATGAAAAATTCATACTTACAATTTCCCAGATTTTCCCTGAGTTTTTGGAAAAAAACCTGGGAGTCCATGCTGTGCGTGAAGCATTCGGTCCTTCTAAAAATGAAGGTCTATGTTACGAAAATTGTACAGCAGTGGAGTTCCAAGGAGAAGCGAAGGGAAGGCTTTTTCTTGCAATGGACGGTTATACTAAACTTAAACTTTTACCAAAGATCGCTAGATCCTTTCATATAGATCCAACAATCCGAAGCCATGCAGCTTCTATTATGCTGGAATTTGCAAACCAGATCTGTGCTGAACTTATCTCCGAAATGAAATTGGGAAGATTCCAGATAGATATTCTTCCTCCTGAAAATCTGAATAATAAACTGGTACCTATCGATCTAGAAAATTTAAGACAGTACATTCTGATCTATTTTTTGAAAGATGAGGATGCCAAAGAATATCTGGGCAGGATCTATCTCATTCTTCTGATGCAAAAATATTAATATATAAAAAGGCTCCGGACATGATTCGATACTCTTTCCAGGGACTCCCATTCTTACTCAAATACGCAGACATGATAGATTCTCCCGATTCTGAAATCAGGGAGGAAAATTTAAAAGTTTCTAAGAAGTCTTCCTTCAGGACCAAAATATTTCCAGGTCCAAAACATTCTCCAGTGATCTATCTACAACATGGAATGAGCAATCGTGGGATTGATGATCCGCGAATTCTAACACTTGCGAAACATCTAAAGAATACCGGAGCCACTGTATATCTTCCTGAACTTACAGAAGTTAAGGGGCTCGAGATCTCGGATGATACCGTTCCAAACATCAGGTCCTTATTCCAGGAGATTGTAAAAAGAGAAGGTCAGGCGATCTCATTCTTATCCGCAAGCTTCTCCGCTGGGATGGGAATGGTGGCATTGTCTGGAAAGGAAGAACAGAAAAATCTAAAATCTGCTCTACTTGTTGGGACATATTCTGACTTCGCAGATACTCTTCCTTTCATTCTATCCAATTACGAAGTGGATCCTTATGCGGTTCATGTTTTACTTTATAATTATATTTCTAAGCTTAGGCCCAAACTTTCCAAATTAGAAGAGTTCTATTTTGAAGCCGCCTTGGATAATGGATTAAAAAGAACGGGAGAAGCGGAGAAGTCTTCTAAACTTCTGAAAAAACTAAACGAGAAAGAAAGGGATTTCGTATACTCAGTCCAATCGGATCCAGTATTTAGAATGAGTTTGGTGGAGCCTATTCTATCTGTACTGCCGCATAACTTCATTTTGCGGAATTCTCCTAAAAACTTCCTCTCTGATTGGAAGGCACCTATCGCCTTATTGCATGGATCAGACGATCCAGTGATCTCTCCTGACGAATCAGAGCAATTATTCGATTCTTTGGGGAATGGTAAGGGAGAATGGAAGGTGATCTTAAGGTCCAAATTGATCACTCATGGGGACCATCTTCCTTTTTACACGCAACTAGGTGAGATCCCGAAGCTTGCTGGACTATGGGGATTTTTTCTAAAAAATTCTGGTCTCTAATATTCTTTACGTTATATTTTCTGAAAATATTCCGTCCTTAGAGGTAGGCCCCTTGTGTCTTTTTTTGGACTCCGGACTCTTGTATATTCGGAGCAAAAGGTTATAGTGGTCTGTCGTTAAAAACGCGAAAAGGAATAACCTCGCAGGTTCAAATACGATCTTTTTCGGATCCTTTAGAAGGTTTCGAAAAGGGATTTCTTCCGTGATAAAAAAAGGCGGAGGAAACTTCTTATTGAATTGTTAGCTAGGTAGTATGGTTGTGAGTACAGAGCAAACTTCGGGTGTGTCAGATCAAGAGACAAGTTGGGAGAGTGTATTCTCTCTTAAGATTAGTTCGGATAATCTGGGCGCCGATCTAACGATTCGTCCCGGCATGATCAAGGGCAGGGCTCTTTCCACTAGCATTGTTATAGAATATCTTCATAATAAGGATATTTCCCAAGACCGTATTATCGGGGACAATATCTATGGCGCATTAAAACAACTACAAGCATCCACAGGTAGGATGGATTTTTCCCCTATTTCTTTCGTGGTTGCCCAAGGTTTTCCTCCTGTTAGAGGTGAGGATGGTTGGGTAAAATTCTATCATCCCCAAGCAAAAAGGGTCAAGATAGGTGAGGATGGCCACGCAGATTATAGAAATATTGAAAGATATATATATGTAAAAGCAGGCGAGAAGCTTGCGACCCTATTCGAAGGGATTCCCGGCAAACCAGGAATGGATGTTTTCGGAAAACCGATTGCTCCTCCTCCCATCAGAAGACCTAAACTTACAATTGGTAAGAATGTTCAAGAGAAGGGTCTTGTCCAAGAAAACAAACCTTTAGTAGAATATTTTGCTACCTGCAACGGCGCTATTTTCTCTACTGAATCTTCTATCACTGTTTCCCAAGAATTGCAGATCGATTCTAATGTTGGACTCGGAACTGGAAATATCAATTACGACGGAAACGTTCTCGTAAAAGGAGATGTCGAAGCTGCTACTTCTATCAAGACCCAAGGGAACTTGATGGTAAAAGGAAATGTGGAGACTTCCGATTTAGTAATCGCTCGTGACCTAGAGGTGAGTGGCGGTATTAAAGGTGATGGAAAAAATGTAATCAAGATCGGCGGTCATCTTTACGCTAAGTTTATTGAAAACGCAGAGATAGAAGTAGAAGGAGATGTTATTGTCGAAGGTTTTATCCTAAACTCTAAGATCCATTCTTTAGGAAATGTGATCCTGAATGGATCCAGCGGAAACTTAGTATCTTCTACCGTTTCAACTTATATGGGTTTGACCTGTGCAACTTTAGGTTCTCAAGCGGAGTTGGATGTAACTGTGGAGTTAGGATTTCATTTTAGGAATGAAAAAAGTTTCCAAGATCTCACTAAACGTCTTCAAGTTGCGGAGAAGGAAATAGAAAAAATCCTTCCTAAGGTCCAACAGATCAAACAGATGGTCCAAAGGTCCAGAGGCCAGATCCCTGAGGATAAAAAAGAAGGTTATCGTATTGTTTTTGAGGAATATAATAAGCAGAACAAGTTTATAGAACTTGTGAAACAAAAACTGGAAGTATTAAAATCTTCCAGGTTTAATCCAGGGGAAGTTCAGCTTGTAGTTCGTAAAGGTTCTTATAAGGGAAGTATCATCAAATATAGAAGGCAAGTGGAGAAGGTTGAAAAATTCCAGTCTGCATTTATGATGCGTTTCCAACCAGGGCAAGACAAAGCTGCCATGGTTGCTATCAAACCTCAAAAATAATCAGCCAAAAAACTCTTTGATCTTATCCGGAGGAACAATTCCTTTCTCCGTGATAAATGCTTTGATAAGACTTGCAGGAGTCACATCAAAAGAAGGATTGAGTGCTTTTACTCCGACTGGAGCAATTACACCTTCTGCAAGAATTGCTTCTCCCTTTTCATTTTTTAAGAAGTTTAAACGAGTCACCTCATCTTGTGTTCTCATTTCGATTGGAATTTGGGAACCGTCTGTGATCTTAAAATCAAAACTTTTTTCTGTGGCTGCAATGTAGAATGGGATCCCATGGTGTTTTGCTAAAACTGCCAAAGGATAAGTTCCAATCTTATTCGCAGAATCACCGTTAGCGGCAACTCTATCTACGCCCACAATGACTGCGTCTATTTTTTGAGAGGACATGAGCCAGCCGGCCATACTGTCTGTGATCAGATAGTTTTCGATCCCTTCTTCCATTAGTTCCCAGGCGGTGAGTCTTGCCCCTTGTAAATACGGACGGGTCTCGTCTGCATATACAGTAAGATCATGTCCTGCTTCTTTTAGAGAACGGATCACTCCTAATGCAGTTCCATGTCCTGCGGTTGCGAGTGCGCCTGTATTACAATGAGTGATAATTTTTAGTTTAGAAGGAGAAGAAGGAAAAAGTCCCACACCATTCTTCGCTAATGCTAAATTGTTTCTGATATCTTCTTCGAAAACATGGATTGCAAATTCTTCCGATTTCTGTTGGAGTTCCGACAACGAAACCTTATCATATTCTTCTTCCGGAAAAAGTGAAGAAAGTTCTTCGAATGCTCTACGAAGATTTACCGCAGTAGGACGGGAACCCAGGATTTTAGAAAGTAAGGTTTGGAATTCTTGGTAATCCGGTTTTTGAGAAAACTTTTTTAATTCTAAAACTGCACCGAATAACCCGGTAATGGCGATTGCAGGAGCTCCCCTGACAACCATCTCTTTGATGGCGAAAATTGCGTCCTCGGAGTTTTTAGCAGTGAACCATTCTTTTTTGCCAGGGATCTGTCTTTGGTCTAAAAGTTTGAGTCCTTCTTTTTCCCAAAAAATCGGCCTTAAGTTCTCTTTTTTCATTTTTTTACTCTCCGAGGCTAAAGCAGGCCTTTCATTTTTTCGATGATTAAACTGTGATTGAAATCATCCACCGACTCCCCGGCGGATGAGGACGAACCGGGGCAGATCCCGCCCCGGCTTTGCCTACTTGACTAGGATACCAGTACCTTTAATCCTTACATAATGGCAAAGAGAAATCCGACCTCAGGTCCGAAGCTTTTCGGATTCTCGCTAATTCATCCACTGAATCTGGTCTTATTCTTTAATATTTTCGTCTGGGCACTTCTCATGATGGAAGGTGGGCGAGGAATTATTACCTACTTTTTCGGATTAAACCCAAGCTTCGTTATCGAAAAGAAAATGTATTGGCAGGTGTTCACATATGGATTCCTGCACGTAGTCGGTGGTGATTTTTTTTCTTCTCTCATCCATATCGGGATGAATATGTTCGGACTATTCACAGTTGGTTTTTGGCTCTGTAGATATATTGGCGGTTGGAAATTTCTAAGTGTGTATCTTCTTTCCCAACTAGGCGGCGGACTTTTCGTTTTGTCTTTTTCTTATATAGGTTGGAAGACTGGGTTAGTTCCTGAAAATTCTATCTGGGATAGTTATCATTCCGCCACAGTTGGCGCAAGCGGCGGGGTTTTCGGAGTTCTTGCTGCATTCAGTCTAATGTTCCCTGAAGCAAGATTTGTGTTTCCTCCTGTGAGAGCAAAATTTGCTCCGTGGGTGTTGATCGGTTTTGGGTTTTCTGTAGATGCTTACTACCTTCTTCAATTCCATTCCAGCGGAGTCATGTCCCAAAGTTTTTTTGGAATGATGAGTAACTCTGGACATTTGGGTGGAGCAGTATTTGGTCTGTTTAGTTTATTAGGTCTGCAAAAATTCGGAGGAAAAACCAGAACTCCAATCTTTGTAAGAAGATGGGAGAAGCCTAAGGAGAATCAGGAAAGGGTAATCGTTCGTCCTAAAAATTTGGAAGACCCGTTTGAGACACAGGTCCGGAAAAATAGGGAACTCTTAAGCCAATTATATGGAATTTCGGACGCAAGGGAAAAGGAAAATATTCTCTCTCCTATACAAGCGGAGAATACGAATCTATGTCCTCCCTCAGACTACAATCCTGAGGATATGTTTTGTCTTCGTTGTGAATGGCTTCAGAATTGCGAATTAAGAAAATTAAAGAAAGATCTCCCTGAACTTTGAAAGAATTTTTGAGAACTTTTTCGTCTATCTTGTTATAATAAGTATAGGCGGAAATTTCTGGACATAAATTGAATACGTCCATAGAATAGTTTCCGTCCGAAAATTCGGACAATCGGCTTTGAGGACCTCAGTAAAATTGGCGGATAAAAAGAAAACAATTCTCCCCGACGTTCTTATGAGGGAGAAATTACAAAAAATCGCCCTTAACGAAAAAGCAAAAGCAGCCAGGATAGTAGGGTCTGACAAAGTCGGATCTGAAGTTGATCCCAGAAGGGAAGATGGGCCAGGCTCTAAAATTTTTAAGGCCATAGACGAATCCCTCTCTGATCTTAGATATTATTTTCTGGAAGGAGAATACGGGGACAAGGTTGCGGACCTATTCAATCGTAACGAAAGCCAATTCGACAGATTGGGTATTACTCCCAGAAGATTTTTGGAATTCGCAAGAGAGTCCTTTGATCGTTTCAAACAATTACAGAAAAAAATGCCTTTAGAACCAATGAACAAAAAGGGTTGGGAATATCTAGAAAGAAGTTTGTCTGAATTAATCGGCAAACTTAATGAGAAATTCAATAAGTAAGATTTAATCCTTCTAACCACTTCTGAATAAATAAAAAAGCCGCAGAATTCTGCGGCTTTTTCGTTTTGAGATCCAGTTAAAAGATTAGAAGAATCTTTTCGAAGCTTCTTCTGGAATTGCAATACCAGTAAGTTTTGCTTTTTGAAGAACTTCCCAGAAGTAACGGTAAGTTGCTCTGTCGTGAAGATCTCCGTCGTGTTGGATTGGTCCCCATTCTGCATCCTGAGCTTTTACAAGGATCGCTGCAGAAGTTTGAACTTCGCTATAGTCTGGAGCCATCGCATCTAAGATTGCTTGGATCTGAGTTGGATAGATGGACCACATACGAAGGAATCCGAACTCATCGTGAGCTCTTTTTGCATCTTTATAAGTTTGGTATTGGTTTTTAAGGTCAAGAGTAACGTTATGAGCTGGGATTACTCCGTGAGCGAGTGCTGCAGCCACACAAGAAGCTTTTGCTCTTCTTAATAATTCGTGATCGAATTGTCCTGGGCTTTTCATACAAGAAGCAGGGATTGCTCCGTGGTGTCCTGAGATGAAGTCCATTAGACCGAAATCAACTACTTGCATCCAAGGAAGAGCAGCGATCTTGTCAACGTCAGCAAGTGCTCCGTGAGTTTCGATCAAAACGTGGATTGGGATCTCTCTAGTGATTCCTGCTTTTTTAGCAGCACCTTGGATATAAGTAATCATTTCTTCCACTTGGGAAGCTTTTGTAGGTTTAGGAATAGTGATGTATGCGATCTTGTTTCCTGCACCTGGAACGATAATGTCTACGTCTTGTTTCCAGAAAGCGTTGGTATAATCGTGGATCCTTACACCGCTCATGTTATGTTTATTGAGTTCGGAGTTTTGGATACGGACGATCATTTCCGCGTGTTCTTTTTCTTTTCCGGTTTGAGCACCATCTTCGCAGTCCATGGTGATGTCGAAAAGACCGCCGAGTTTGTTTTGTAACTCTAGAGCTTTAGTGATCAGTTTTTCGGATCCGGCAAAATGTTCGCAGGCCGGGATGATAGGGAAAGGTTTTTCTCCTTCGAATAATGCATCCTTAGGATGTGGTAATTTGGACATACAAGTACCTTTTAAGTTTTTGCGATTTTAGCCTAGCTCGGCTGTCTTAGAACAGGGTTTTCAGGAAAGGCCTTCCAGGCAACGGATTTTTGGAGCGATTGCTTAGGCTTCTAAGAGTTGTAGAATGACCGCTTTCTGTGCATCCAGACGGTTCTCCGCCTGTTGGAAGATAATGGATCTAGGACTTCTGACCACTTCTCTAGTAATTTCGTATCCAGAGTGGATAGGCATATCGTGCATAACCTTTGCCTTGGTCTCTTTCAATAATGAATCATTGATCTGGAAAGGCATCATTAGGTTCATACGTTCCTTCTTCTTGTCCGCGAAAGCTGGATCATTGAAGAATTCCATGTCTACCCAGGTATCAGTATAAATATAGTCCGCATTCTTTACGGAACGGATCAGGTCAGTCTCCCATTGGATTGTGCCCTTCTTCTTCGCCCTTTCCACAGTGTCCTGATCTATGTTTTCTGTCTCTGCAATCGGGGTGAGAAGAGTAAGTTCCATTCCTAAAGCGGAAGTGATCCCGATGAGAGAATTTACTACGTTATTATGCACACCGATATAGGTGAGCTTTAACTCTTTAAGAGGTTTAGGATTGTCCATCACGATGGTGAGAATATCCGCAAGAGACTGGCAAGGATGGAATTTATTACAACATCCATTGATGACTGGGACCTGAGAACCCGACTTGAGCTGTAAAAGTTCCTCATGTTTTCTCATCCGAGCCATGATAACAGAAACGTTTCTGGAAAGATATTCTGCTTCGAGGTCAATGTCAGAAAGAAGAAAGTTAGAAGTCATCCAATCCAAATAGATTGCATGTCCTCCCATTTCAGTCATTGCTACTTCGAAAGAAACTCTGGTACGAGTGCTAGTCTTTTGGAAGAGCATTGCAAGAGTTCTACCGGTCATATGTCCCAGATAATTGGCCCTATGATTTTTCACATGGACAGCAAATTGTAGAAGGTCCAGGACTTCTGCGTCCGACCAATCTTGCCAAGAGATAAGATGTTTGATTTTAGGTGCTTCCATAGACCGGTAAACTATTACAGTCTAGAAAATCAGCGCAGGTAGATTCGACAATCTCAAAACTCTGATAGGTAGGGAAGGAAAAGGGGGAGGGATATGAATCTCCCTCCCTAAGTGTTTTCCGGGGAAAAAAGCGTGATCCAGTTTCTTTATAAGAAATGGATTAGGCCGGAAGAATAAGACCTTTTAGTTACGCTGGTTTTACCGAAGGAATACGAATCCGTGAAGAATTAAGCTCTGTTTTCATGCTGACAAGGGCCATCGTTCCAAAAACGTTTCCTAATAGAGAGGGGAAACGTGTCGGAAAGCGCTTTTGGCCAGAATATAGTAGAAGAGGAAACCAAACGTAGGAGAACCTTCGCAATCATAGCCCATCCGGATGCGGGTAAGACCACTCTTACCGAAAAGCTTCTATTATACGGAGGCGCTATCCAACTTGCTGGTGCAGTAAAGGCACGTAAAAACCGTAAGGCTGCTACTTCTGACTGGATGGAGATGGAAAAAGAAAAAGGGATCTCAATCACTTCCGCAGCTCTTCAATTCGAATATAAAAATCATGTATTAAATTTATTAGATACTCCAGGTCACGAAGACTTCTCCGAAGATACTTACCGCACATTGATCGCAGCAGACACCGCAGTGATGGTGTTAGACGCAGGAAGGGGAGTAGAGCCTCAAACAATCAAATTATTTAAAGTATGTAGGGACCGCGGGATCCCGATCGTTACATTCGTAAACAAGATGGACCGCCCGACTAAAAAAATGTTCGAGCTCTTGGATGAGATCGAAAAAGTTTTAGGCATCACTGCAATTCCAATGGTATGGCCTATCGGAACAGGAGTAGATTTCAGCGGAGTTTATAATCGTGTGGATAAAAAGATCTACACGTATGATAAAACTCCTGGCGGTTCTCAAAAGTCTGCATTCCAAAGTTCAGGGATAGAAGATACAAATCTGGACTCTATGTTTGAAGACTGGGTCTTAAAACAATTTAGGGAAGAAGTAGAACTCGTAGAAGAAGGGATCGCTCCATTCTCTTTAGATGAATTTATAGATTCTAAGATCACGCCTGTATTTTTTGGATCTGCTGTGAATAATTTCGGGATCCAATTATTCTTGGATCATTTTTTACAAATTGCTCCTCCTCCTTTATATTTTCCATTGAAGAATGGAGATCGTTTAGATCCAATTACCACCCCTTTTAGCGGATTTGTGTTCAAGGTGCAAGCCAATATGAACAAGGCTCACAGAGATAGGATTGCTTTCTTAAGAGTATGTTCAGGTAAATTCGAAAGAGGACTTAACGTGAATCACGGAAGATTAGGAAAAGCTGTAAAACTTTCTTCTTCTTTTGCATTCTTTGGCCAAGACAGAAACACTGTGGATGAGGCATATCCTGGAGATATTATAGGTCTTGTGAACCCGGGTACTTATTCTATTGGAGATATATTGGCGACTGGCAAAGTCCCTGATCTAAAACCTCTTCCCGTATTTGCTCCTGAAATTTTTGCTACTCTTTCCTGTGTAGAAACAGGCGCCCTTAAAAGTTTCAGAAAGGGAATAGAACAGCTCGCAGAAGAAGGTATTCTTCACTTATTCACTTCTCAAACTGTGGGTGGTGGATTGCCTGTGATAGGTGCGATGGGTCAGTTGCAGTTTGAGGTATTTAGAAGAAGACTCCAAGATGAGTATTCTGCCCCTACGAATATTAATATTCTTCCTTACCAAGTTTCTTGCTGGTTACTTGAAGAAGATATTCCTAAGGTTCCTCAAGGTTCAAATCTTGTGACTGATAGTTTGGGCAGGGCTGCTCTACTATTCGATTCGGAATGGGAGAAGGGTTATTTCCAAAAGAAAAATCCTGAGATCCGATTATTGGATTATCCTACACAAGATGTTTCTGAACTGAATCAGGAATACTAAGAACTCAGGAATCTCGGAATGCAGATTCCCATTTGCGGAGGGGATTGGCAAAGCTCGCCCCCACCCTGACTTTGGGAGGGGGGAGTGGCCCGTGGGAGCCCGCAATTCGCTTATCACAGATCTAAGTTTTCCGCAAGTCGGTTTATTTTCATAATTTTGTAGGAGCTCCTACATATATCTCTTGTCTAAAAATAAACTTTTAGGCGGCCTCTATGCGACGATTTCCGATTTTAATTTTCTTATCTGCGATATTTATTTCCTTCTATGGTAATTGTAGAAGTCTTCCTTCTTATGATGCTCAACTGAGCTTGGGCAAAAACCCTTCTAAATTCAAAACTTCCAAATATATAGTCTTTCCTTTTGAGTTTGCAGAAGGTCTGGAATTAACCGATTCTCAAGAGAATTCTCAAAAGATCGTTTCTGCGAGAAATAGAGAGAAGGCGGAGAAGGCTTTATTCCAAGCTGGATTCACCGTTTTAGAAAGAGGCAAACTGGATAAATTGATAAACGAAATTACCTTGAGTAAGACAGGTATAACTGAATCAGAAGGTTTGAATCTAGGTAAAATGGTGAATGCAAACTCTGCAGTCTTCGGTAAGATCACAAATTATAACGTTGCCAGGCGCAGGCTTCGCAAACATTTCGTGGCTGAAATTATCCTAAAAGGGGTGGATATCGAAACTGGAGAAATCCTTTGGGAATCCACTTTGAAGGGTCATGCTCCCTATATCAATGGACAGCAAACATTGTTAGATACTGAGAATAAACTATATGAGAAGTTTGTGAAAAAATTACAGGAAAATACAGGCAATAAGTAGGGATTTCTAATCCTTTCAGTCTAGTTTTATGCCCAGAAATTTATTTCTAAAGAAAATAAATAATTTCCTGTAGCGTGGCGTAAGTTCCCACCGTCGTATATAATGTATTTGCACCAGATGATTCAGGGCGGGATGGAAACATTCCGCTATTTTTTTGCCTTTGCGAGCAAGCCGCTTGTTCTAAAATAAAAAAGCCCCGACGTTACCGCCGAGGCTTTTATTTAAGCGAAGATCAAACTTCTTCTTATTTCAAGTTTTCCGCGACTAATTCCGCGATATCCTTTACTTTTACTTCTTCGATCTTTCCTTCTTGTTTTACCCCGTCTGTGATCATAGTGATACAGAAAGGACAAGCGGTTGCGATCGTAGTAGCTCCAGTATCCAGAAGCTGATTGGATCTCTTAACGTTGACCCTTTCGCCGTGCTCTTCCATCCACATCTGAGCTCCACCTGCACCGCAGCAAAGTCCTTTGGAGTGGTGGTCAGAAGCTTCTGCGAGTTTTCCGCCGGAAACCTTTTTAACCAGGTCTCTTGGATTCTCGTAGTTGTCGTTATATCTTCCGATATAGCAGGAGTCGTGGTAGGTATACTTTCCAGCATTCGCATCTTCTGCAACACCTACATCAATCTTTCCTTCTTTGGAAAGTTCGTTGATGAACTCAGAGTGGTGGATCACTTCGAAGTTTCCGCCGAACTGAGGATATTCATTTTTGATTGTGTTATAGCAGTGAGGACAAGCGGTTACAACTTTTTTCACATTGTATCCGTTCATTGTGTCCACATTAGATTGTGCTAATGTTTGGTAGAGATATTCGTTACCACCTCTACGTGCGGAATCTCCGGAACATCCTTCTTCAGTTCCTAAGATACCGAACTTAACATCTGCTTTTTGCATGATCTTAACGAAAGATTGAGCGATCCTTTTGTTGCGATCATCAAAAGCTCCAGCACAACCTACCCAGTATAGAACATCTACATTGGAATCTTCTGCCATGGTTTTAACGCCAAGACCTTCTGCCCAATCTGCTCTGGAGTGTGCAGCAACTCCCCAAGGGTTGGAGTTGTTTTCCATGTTTACGAATGCACCTTGTAATTCAGCAGGGAAGTTAGAATCAACAAGTACTAAGTGTCTTCTCATTTCCATGATAGCGTTCACTTGGTTGTTTCCAACAGGACAAGCTTCTACACAAGCATAACAAGTAGTACATCCCCAAAGTGCTTCTTCAGAAAGCCCTTCGTATTTTCCGATCACAGAAGTATCTAATGCAGCAACTGCGTCAGCAGCTCCTTCTGGATTCGTTTCTCTGATCTTTACAACTTCTGGCATTTTATCCATAAGCGCGTGTTTTAATTCCACGATGATCGCTTTAGGATTCAGAACTTTACCAGTACGGTTTGCAGGACATTGCACTTGGCAACGACCACATTCAATACAAGAAAGTCCGTCTAAAAGGTTCGGCCAAGGGAAGTCCTCAGTTCTTGTAACACCCCAAACAGCAGTCTCATCTTCCAAATTCAATTTAGAAAGAGCACCTTTAGGAGTATCTGATTGTAAGAAATAGTTAAATGGCGCGAAGATCAAGTGTGCGTGTTTGGATGTTGGAACATACAACATGAACGCGAACACTGAAAGAATATGGGTCCACCACATGATTTGGAAAACTAAATCAGCGGAAGAATATTCTACACCGATTGCTTCCCAAATAGCTCCGATACCGGCAGCGATTGGAGCCGCATCATGGAATGGGTTAGCGTATTCTGCTCCAACTGCTCTTGCACCTTCTCCCAATAGGGTAGAGATCATGAGTATGGAGATCATTCCGATTACGATTGCAGAAGCAGGAGAATGAACATCTAATCCTTTTGCTTTTTGGATCCAACGTCTCCAAGCAAAGAAGCCGAGGCCCACGAGTACTAAAATGGAAACTACTTGAAGAGCAGCTTCGTAATAATGGTTCGCAGTTTCTCCGAATAAACTTCCAACTAAGGTAAATTTGTAAGGATCATCCAACGCATATCCAAATACACCGGAGATGAACTGACTGGTAGTATGTAGTAAGTATGTGACGAATCCGTAAAATACGAACGCGTGCATGATACCGCGTAATGGTTCTTTAAAGTTCTTTTTTTGTAAGATTACGTTTAATACGAAACTTTTGATCCGGAATCCCCAGTTTTTATGTTCCAGGAAGTTTTCGGTTCCGTTTGCCTTTCTAGCATTAAATACAAGATTTAATCTGTAGAGAACGGCACGAACGAATACAACATTTGCTACTATAAATAGAGCCGTGAAGATCACGTGGAAGGCGATTTGAGAAATAGCCATAGTTTTTCAGGTTACCCTTTGTATTTGGATGGTCTTTCATAGCAGGCTACTGATTAGGAGGCGCCCTGTCCAGGAAAAAAGATACTTAGTCTCTTTGTGGGAATTCCTACATATTTAGAAAAGATCCGGTCCCTTCTTGCTTTAAATCGTGTACATATTTAACTGCGACTCAATCGCAATAAATGAGAATGTGATTTAAAAAGGACGTGCATTTTTGAAGAAATAGAAAACTTTGAAGAAGTTAAAGGAACAAAACTTTCCATCCAGATGAGCCGAATATTCCCAAATCATTCTACAGATTCTATATTAGAAAAAGCCCTAGATGGAGAACGAATTTCTCCTGGGGAGGCGTTGGAGTTATACGAATCTGGAGACCATCTTAAAATTATGGCAACTGCGAGAACCTTGAGAGAAAGAGTTCTCCCTCACACTAGTGCGAGTTACACAATGTTCAGAGTAGTGAACTACACTAACTATTGTAATGTTGAATGTAATTTTTGTTCCTTCATGGACGAGATCGGAAATGGAAAAGGTTACGTACTTTCTAAAGAAGAAATATTAGAAAAAATGGATTATGCCGTTTCGGAAGGAGCGGACCAAATGTTCTTACAAGGTGGAGTTTATCCCGATCTACCTTTCGATTATTATTTGGATGTGATCTCTACCGTAAAATCCAAATATCCTGACATGCATATACGTGCATTCTCTCCTGTAGAAATTATCAATTTAGAAAAAATCACCGGCAAATCTTTATTCGAAGTTTTGCAAATCTTGAAATCGGTCGGTTTGGATTCTGTTCCTGGTGCAGGCGCTGAAATTTTAACGGATAGAATGAGAAACATCATCTCTCCTAAAAAAGCAACTACTGAAGAATGGGTTCGTGCAATGGAAACCTGTCATGAAGCAGGACTACTCGGAAGTGCAAATATTGTTTTTGGTTCAGAAGAAACCAAAGAAGAAGTTATAGAACATCTAACTGTGGTTCGCAATCTTCAGGATAGGACTGGAGGATTTCTTTCTTTTATTCCTTGGACATTCCAACCTCAAACCAAAAGATTTAAAGTAAGGGCAGTTTCCACGCAAGAGTATCTGAAAGTCCTTGGAATCTGTAGGATCTTCTTAGATAATATTAAACATATTGAAACTTCTGTAATGGTTCTTGGGAAAGGTGTAGGGCAGTTGGCACTTACAAGTGGTGCTGATGATATTTCCTCCGTGGTGATTGAGGAAAATGTATTACGTTCCTTCGGTCTTAAAACAGAAAAAGAAGCTGTTAAATTCTTGAAAGAAGGTGGATTCATACCTAAAAGGAGAGACCTTCTTTATAATTACGAAAGATATGAGGGAAGAGAACTTTCTACAGTCTGATCTTTTCTTATACGATTGTAAATTTTTTTCAAAAATCCGGATGACTTAGTCCGTAAACTTTCCTAAATAGATAGATTCGAACGGGGGAAAGAATGAAAAAATCTTTGAGTTCTAAAATACTGCAGTTATCCGCGATTTGTGGATTTCTATTCTGTGTATCAAATTGTTTGGATTCTCATAGAGAAAGGGTCCATATGGATACCGGAGTCAGTGTAAAAACCTTGGGTCCTCATAAGTATCAATTCATAGCGATCGGGAAAGCTTCCGTTCCTTCTGTAGAAGAACAGGATTTTTTCAAAATGAAAAAGACTTCCTGTGAAGCTGCAAAATTACAAGTCACCCAAAGATTGGATGAGTTGGAATCAGACCAAAAACATAGACAATTCTTCTTAGAACAAAAAGAACAAAAGTATTTTGGCGATGGAGAATACTGCGAACTTACTTATATATACGAACTTCCTCAGGCCAAGAAGCAGAAAGATCAACCTTAGTATTTAGCTTAGTAGCTTCTACTATTGTAACTCTGTTTCTACCCGAAGATTTTGATTTATACAATCCTGAATCTATGGATTGGTATAGATCATCAAAAGTAAAATCTTCATCATAAGAAAGAATGGCAGCGCCTATGGATACAGTGATATTCACAGGCTTGTCATTCGGATCTCTGACTGAAAGTGGATGAGATTCCACACCTTTACGCAAAGACTCACATAAAGTTTTTAAACTTTTAGGATCTACTGAATCTAAAAGAACACAAAACTCATCTCCACCGATACGTGCACAAATATCAGTAGATCTAACTCTAGACTTCATAACAGCAGAAAGTGTTTGGAGAGCATCATCTCCTGCCATATGTCCGTATTTATCATTGATCTCTTTTAAATGATCTAAGTCCAAAATCACAAGTGCCATTTGAAATTGGTGACGTCTTGCTCTCTTCTTAAATATATCGAATTGTTCTATTAGATATCTGCGATTATAAAGATCAGTAAGATCATCCAAGTTAGAGATCATTCTGATATGCAGATTTTTTGCTTTCAACCTTAGGACTGCACCGGATAATTTTTTTTTATCTCGGTAATCCATAGTTCTCCAATAGTTCATGATCACATTTCCGAATGTTCCTACGAATAGATAGGTTAGAAGGATCGGGAACTCTTGCATAGCTTCTACAGGAGAATCTCCTAAATAGCACACACCTAAGAACATGAAACAGAATGCAAGGTTTGTGGCAACTGCAGTGGTAGTCGTTAACCAAAGAAGAAGGTTCATACTAAGTAAGATCGCGGATGCCTGGTGAAGATAGACATCGTAGTGGACCTTATCAGAATATAAAAAAGGAAAGAATGAGATTAGAAGGGTAGAAGAAGTCCATACTTTGTAGAACTCCAACTTTTTAGGGACCCAATCTTTTTTGCGGGCATGTCTCCACAAAAATATGAGTGAAAGAACGATTAACGTGATTCTGCTAGATTGTAGAAGGATTAGAGATTCGTCTTCGAAGTCCCGCGAATTCGGCAGGAAATAGGTGATTAAACTGATTACGATGCAAAGAGAATAGTGGGCCACCAAGGACTGCCGGATTTCGCTCCAATTGGTCTCTAAAAATCCTTGGGGGTATCGATTAAAGAAGATTCGCTTTGATAGTAAGCGAATTCTTCGGTCTATGCCTGGGAACCACTTGAACATTGTTTTAATTTCCGCATGGAAGGCTTTTTAGGAAAACCTCCATAATAAGACCACGGTTCAAGCATAACGTATCTCTGAGCAAGGAAGAATCTAATTTTAGTCAAAAAAAAATCTAAGGCAAGTGATTGTCGTTTTTGTCAGAAGATTGGAATTCCAATTGCGTTAGGATAAATCGCAACGCAGTATTCGCCTCGAAGGTGTAGTTCCTTCATTTCATTGATATCGAAGATGTTGGAACTACTACAAAATTTATCCACAAAGGGATAAATTTTGGGACCAGTTATAATTTTCTTAGAATGGTGCTATCTATATAGAAAGTTCCAAATGGAAAGACTGAGCCAAGGGCTACTTTCCAGGTTCTTTCTCTAAAACTCCATGAATTCTCGATTGAGAAATGAAATGTTCCAAGAAGGAATAAAAGAAATAGTCCACCATGGATTGGGCCTAAAAGTTTAACAATTTCCGGCGATCCGAAATAATATTTCAAAGGCATTCCAATGAATATAAGAAGAAGTAGGGATGTTCCTTCTAAAAAGCCTAAAAGTCTGAGCCTACCAAGCTCGGTTGTGAAAAATTTTGTCATTTCTAAAACTCTCTGATATAGGGTCTATTTGCGAATGGAGAAAAAGGCCATGGAATCGCGATAAACATTAGTAGTATCGAGATTAAAATCCATACGAATAAACTTTTGAATTTTTCAGAGTCTTCTTTTTTGCGTTTGGATACTGCAGATCCAACTGTAAGAAATACTACTGAAATGATCATAATAGAAATATGGATTATTGCGAAAAATCTTATATCTGAAACCTGAAAGGCTCCGACAGGATCCAGGAAAAAAGCCTGAACAATAGGGCTTTTGAAATATAGGAAAAATCCTAATACCAATTGAAAATGTGAGAATGCAATCATTAGGATCCTTCCTAAATTGTCCCATTTTTCGAAATTCTTTTTAAATATTATTCCTCGGATACATCTTACCAAAGTAAATAAGAGTAAGAATAGAACGATCCATCTTGTGAATGAATGGAATATTAATAAATGTGAATACATAATCTCTCCTTTATTTTTTGGTTTTTCTTTTAGATTTGGATCTTTCTAATAGATCTTCGAATGATCTAGTAGCTCTATAATCCGCTTTAGGATCCTTTAAAAATCGTAACGAAGTATGATGAACTAAATAGATCCCACAAAGTTCCCAGACAAATTGATCTAAATCCAGATCAGATCTTAATTCTTTCAGGTCCACACATTCCTTAGCGAGCTTTTTTAAAAAAGTTCTCCATTCTGATTCCATCGATAATAGTTTTTGGCGGACTGGACCTTTTGAATCATCTAATTCGAATAATCCTGCAGCGATAGGGCATCCTCCAGGAAGTCCCGCTTTTTTGGACCAACCCATCCAATGTTTTACTAAGGAACGAAGTCTAGGAAGACCTTCTTTGGCCCTTAATGCAGGTTCTAAAACTTTTGATTTAGAAAACTCCGCTGTATGATCTAAAATAGAAATTTGAATTTCTTCTTTGGAGCCAAAATGAGCGAATAATCCACTTTTGGACATCCCTGAAAGATCTGCCAAAGGACCAAGACTCAAACCTTCCAGACCTGATTTGCTTACTAACTCAAGCCCTTTATCTAAGATATGGTTTCTTGTTTCTTGGCTAAGTTTTCCGCCAGTGATCATGAATAAAAAGAACGACCGATCGTTCTATTTTTTTCAAGAAGAATATTCCGAGATCGAAAAGATTTTAAATTAAAGAGTAGCGATCTTTCTTGGATTTTTGGTCAGAACTTCCGGGATCGGAAGTCCTACACCACCTAAAGAGCGGACTTGTTTTCCATTAATAAAGAGCCTAATCCCTCTCAGCTCAGAGTTTTCTAGAATGCTGTAACAGATCTGGTCCACTCTATCTTTTAAAAGTTCAGGGCCGGCGCCTGCTTCGAAATCAGGGCCTAGGTATAATTTTAATACTCCATTTTCTACAGAGTATTCTTTAGAATATTCCATTCTGTTTGGAAGTGCGTTCAGGACACCTTGTGTTTTCTCATCTGAAGAAGGACCCTTAGTGAGTTCTTTTAGAATGAATAGGATCTTATCCCCATGATCGAATTTTCTTTTTAGCTGAACCAGTCTAGAGTGGCTTTTGTTTCCTCTTCCATAAAACTTCAGAAAGTAAAGTTTGATCTCTCCTGGAGAATGATCCAAACGAATTTTAGGAGAAGGTCCAGTTGGTCCAGGCTTAGGCATTTCTACGATCGGGATAAACATTTCTTCCGGATCGTTTGAATCAGAGGAGAGTTCTTCGGAAGAAGAGTTTTCTCCATTCTGCATTAGCTCGGTTAAGATTTCGTCTTCTGCCTGATCCATTACCTGCTCATGAGTTTGTTTCCCTTTGTTCTCTGAAGAAGAAGTAGGAGATAACGGATTTGTTTTTCCGATCGTATTAAATTTTGAAAAGAAAGAATGGGATTCTTGTCCGGGGGAGGTGGTATTCTTATTCCCCATAGACTTATCCAGTAATACTAAAACGAATAGAGCCCCTGTCAGGATATAAAGAAGCGATTTAAGTTTATCCGATTCGGGCACAATACAATTTTCGGCTGATCCGGAAACTGCCTTCTCACTTTTTCCCAGGAAAAGTGATTAGAATATTGCGTCCAGATCTTCCAATTTTGCCAGACTCACTTCCCAATCAGGAATTTCTCCCTCGGGTGCGTGTCCATAGGCGCAGAATGCAAATGGGCTACCGTTTTTTCGGGCCGCCTCGTGGTCTGAACTTCTGTCCCCGATCATCAGGATCTCATCTGGGGAATAAGAATAATCTCGGATGTATTTTGCGACTATATCAGGCTTGGTTTTAATCGTTTCATTGTCCAAAACGACGATTGGATCGAATAAGGACAGGATCCCGGAAACTTCCAGGATGGTTTTGACATAGGGCATTCTGCCATTGGAAGCTGCCAAAATTTGGTACCCCTTATTTTTGAGAGAAGTGACCGTTTCTTTGACCTTAGGGTAGAATTCACCTTCTCCTTGTCGGATCTTAGACACTAAAAGTTCCAAAACTGAGTCGGAGATCTGGTCTCTTTCGGACTCTTTAAGCTGGGGAACCAGGTTCAGAAAAATAGTTTTGACCGGTTTTCCGATCTCCAGCATGATTCTTTCTCTATCTGGAACCTCGAGTGGGATCTGGGAGTTGACTGAAAATCTGCGGATTGCTTCCGCATAGGTTTCTAAAATGATTCCTTCGGAAGAAAATAGGGTTCCGTCCACATCGAAGGCAAGTGCGCGGACCCGTTTGGGATTCCAATCCATTAGCTAGACAATAGTTTTGGGTGGGGAATTCGGGGCATTCCTTTTTTCCTTCGCTTGATTTTCCCTGCACGGGCATAAGGATGGGAAAAGAGTTCCGGATGGAGAGATTGGGGAAAAACCGGGGAATAGCGGATCTAGAGTCACCTGTTGATTCTAGAAAGAATTTATATTCTTCTTTTGTTTGGACTGATTATAAGGCCCAACTCCAAAAAAGGGTACGAGCAGAAGATCTTCCAAAATATTTTCATTTAACCGAATCTGAGAAAATTGGGATCCAAGAAACTATCCGACTCAATGTAGGAACTACTCCTTATTATCTTTCTCTTTCTGATCCTGAAGATCCAAATTGCCCCATCCGAAAAATGATCGTCCCAAGAAAAGAAGAATCCTTCTTCTCTCCGGAAGAAACATTAGATCCTTTGCATGAAGAAGATCTTTCTCCTGTAAAAGGTCTTACTCATATGTATCCGGATAGAGTATTACTTTTTTCGAATCATGAGTGTTCCGTTTATTGTAGACATTGTATGAGAGGAAGAAAAGTTTCAGATTCTTCTGAAAGAATGGAAACTGCGGATCTGGAATTATGTTTTGATTATATTCGAAATCATCCTGAAATTTCAGATGTTGTGATCTCAGGTGGGGATCCACTCAATCTTGCTGATTCTAAAATAGATTGGATTTTAGAAAATTTAGAAAAAATCCCTCATGTAAAAATTTGCAGGTTGGGGACAAGAAATCCAGTCACTCTTCCTATGAGGATTACTTCTGATCTATGTAAAATTATAGAATCCCATAACACGGATCATTTATCTATTTTTTGTAATACTCAATTCAATCATGAAAAAGAATGCACTTCCGAAGCAAAAGAAGCGATTCTTAAACTTCTAAAAGCTGGAGTAAGCGTAGGAAACCAATGTGTGATCCTAAAAGGGATCAATGATGATGGAGAAACAATGCTTAGGCTCCATCGAAAACTTTTGGAACTTAGAATTCGCGCTTATTATATGTATGATCCTGAATTGATTCCAGGATCTCGCGGTTTTAGGACTCCACTTGCAAAAGGTATTCAAATAATTGAATATATGCGTGGAAAAGTTGCAGGTATGGGAATTCCGCAGTTTGTGAATGATCTTCCTGGTGGTGGAGGAAAGGTGAGTCTTGGCCCGAATTGGTATCTTGGATTTCACAAACCTTCTCGAAATCATGTGTTTCGATCGGCAGTAAGAGGGACTTATCATTTGAGTCCAGAACCAACTGATAGTGAATACGAGGAATTTTATCCTGAGATCAGTGAGGAGACTTGGTTGCTGGTACTGCAGAATTCCTATTCTGCATTTAAAGGCCTTGGACCTTTGGGAGAATCCGGAAAATGAATTCAGATTCTCCAACTGTTTTGATCGTTGCGGATATCCAAAATCCAGACATGGATCCTAAGGACACTCAAGAATGGGAAGATCGGAGTTCTGTTGAAAAGATTAAACATTGTCTGGAGGAATTGGGAGAGAAGGTGGAGATCATTGAATTTCCGTCGAAGTTACTACAAAAACTCTCAGATTATTCTTCCTTAGAATCTTTGGATAGACCTGTTCTTTTCCATTTGGTAGAAGGCTTTCGTTCCCGAAATAGGGAGGCACTTCTTCCTGGGCTCGCAGAATATTCAGGATTTCCTCATACTGGATCTGATGCTTACGCTCAGAATTTGAGTTTGGATAAACATCTTTCTAAACTGTTTTGTGTGTCTGCAGGTGTTCCTACCAGTCCTTGGAATATAGTAGAGAAGAATTCTGTCGAAGATACTACATCATTACAGAGTCAGGAGTTAGATCCAGCGCGGAATCTGGATTCCACGTTCCGCGGTGCCAGACTTCCACTCGAATCTGAATTTCCAGTTTTCTTCAAACCCAGATTCGAAGGTTCAAGTCTTGGGGTGGGAGAAGAAAATCTGATCTCGAACCAAGCTGACTTAAATCAATTCCTCCAATCCAAATTTAACGAATACTCCTCTTGGATCTGCGAATCTTATTTGCCGGGAGAAGAATGGACATTGGCAGTTATAGGTTCACCAACTTACGGATATAAGGCAAGTCAGGTCGCAAGGATCGGTTTGGAAAATTCTCCGGAAAAAATATACGGAGAAATTACCAAAACTAAACTGAGTATGCCTGAAAAATTACATTTCGATCTGGATAAAAAAAGATCTGAATATATACAGAAATGTGCATTAGAATTATGTAAATTAATCAAAACTTCCGGAGCAGTTCGTTTGGATTGGAAGGTGGATGCGAAAGGGAAGCCAATGTTTTTGGAATGGAATCTGACTCCTGGTTTATCCTCTTATTATAGCAGTTTTCCGATTTGTTATTCTGAAAGTTTCGGAACGTATTCGGACCTGATGAAAGAATTATTGGAAATTGCGAGAATAGAATTTTTAACTGAAAGATTTACTTATTCCAAACTGAAAAAAGAAAAACAAACGAGCGGGATCGAAGGATGAAAACGTTTCGAGAAGAATTAATAGACCAGGTCAAATATCATCCTGTATTGACTGCGAATTTATGGTTAGAAGAAAAAGAAGAAAGAATGGAACATTCTGACCTTCTTCTTTGGTTGAAGCAGGAATATTTTGTGTCTGTAGAGTTTGTGAATTGGTTTTTGAATACTGCGGCCCTCACAAATTTTGTCCCATCTAAGATAATACTCGTAGAAAATATATGGGAAGAATTGGGAGAAGGTAAGGAGGAAGATTCACATGTTTCTATCCTTAGAAAATTCCTTTCCGAGATGGGGGAGACAGTGACTGGGGAAGATATGCTTCCTGAAACCGGAGCATATCTTGCTTTGATGAAAAGAATTACTACCACTGATTTTTATTCCGCACTAGGAGCACTTGGGCCTGCGAATGAGTATCTTCTAAAATTAGAATATTCCAGAATGTATAAGTCTTATTCTGATCTTAAATCCAGGATTTCCCTTCCGGAAGGAAAATTTTTCCAAGTGAATTTGGAGGCAGATGAATCTCACTCCGAAAAAATGTTTAGATTAATAGAAACTGTAGCAGTTGATCCTGAAAAAATGCAAAAAGTAAGAGAAGGTTCTAAACTCGCATTGGATGCACGTTTAGTATTTTATGAAGGTCTAAAAAAGATAATCTCTCCGATTTCTCTTTAAACCTTAGATCGAACCGATTTTAAAAGGCTCATAAAAAACATTCCGAGTATCGGAACCAAGGGCAAATAAAGAAGGGGAGAAGCCCATCTCCATCCTTTTAAAGAATGAGAAAGTTTTCGGACTGCAAAAAAACCAGGGTATCTCATATTTCCTGAGATATATTGCACATTACCCGCAACTAATTTGGGTCCTAAACTTGGATGTAATTCTTTTAGGTTTTGAGAAGATAGATCTCTGAAACTTACAAATTTTACGCTTTTGTCTAAGGATAGCTCAGATAATTTAGAAGCGAGACCTGAACAAAAGCCGCAGTCTCCATCATATAAAAAAACATTTTGTTCCATTAGGAATCGATCCGTTGCTTAGATTCCAAATCTTCAGGAAGGTTTCTTAAAAAATCGCATACCGCAGGAATTTCTTTCTCTTTCAATCCGATCCAGAAATAGATCCAGATTCCTTCTTTTTGAAGGCCGCTACATTCTTTTGCATACCATTTGGAGATTGTATTTTCTGCTCTCGCTCTCCAGAAAAGAACGGGGGCTTTTTTTAACATCTCGTCCCAGATATCTCTTCCTACACCTTCTCCTCTCGCGATCTCGTTCACTGCAAATTTAGAAAGAAAGGTTCCCCAAGGAGTGTTTTGTAGAAGTGCGCATCCTTTGTATTCGGACTCCAGAACAATCCCAGAAAATTCCTTATTCCAAAAACCTTCTTTTAATCCTCTTCCAAAAGAATCTTCGATCAGTCCATTTAATCTTTTAGGATCTAAATTTTGGAAATCAGTATGAAATTCTATTCTATTCTTTTTTCTTAATAGAGTCCCACTACCTTTGATAGTGAATAATTCCTTTAATAGGCTAGGGGCGGAAGTAATCGCGATCTGAAGATTCGGATCTCCAGTGTATTCAAAAATCATTTTACATTCTTTGAATAATAATTCGTCTTCTTTTTGAAGAGTTTCAGTAGATTCGAAATCTAAGATGGAAATCTTTTTATCTTCCGAATTATGGAGTCCACTTCTTGTTGTAAGAAGGATTAACTTTTTAGTTCTAAGTTCTTTGCATAAATTAGAAAGATAAGGATAAATTTCAGATCCGCTCTGGTCTGTTACGAATACCGGGATCTTCTTCTCTTTTAAAGATGAAAGAACAGATTCCAATGCTTGGCTTGGATTTCTGAACCATTTTGCAGGAAGGTTTCTTGAGCCAGGAAGTTCTTGTCCTTCTTCCAATGAGTCCTTGATGGACTCCAAACTGATCTTGGAAGCAGGGGAGCGATAGAATAAATTTGCGTAAGATACTCCGTCCTTCTCCAGAACGACTACAGGGAATAACTGTAATTTTTGTAATAATTTTAAATTGTATAGGAATGCTTCCGCCGACTCTGTCAAGGTTTCGGAACTTGCATGGATGACCGCGAATTTTTCGGGCTCCAAGGACCGGAATAGTTTCAGGAACTGAAAACTGTCCTTGGAGTTTTCTGTGACTTCTAAAAGTTTGAGTAGGATCTCCTGGTGATTCATCTCTCCCGGGAGTCTGGTTTAGTCGATCCGATAGGCAACTAATTTTCCTTTTAACTTTGCGATGGTGACAGATTGTTCTTTATCAGACTTCAGTTTTAGGAAGCCCAAAAGGGAAGGATCTCCTGCTACCATTGCCACATAGGATCCGGAGAAATTCTTTTTCAAAGCCTCTCCCCAGGTCGAATAGAGTTCAGAAACGGATTCCTTATCTCCCAAACGAACTCCGTAAGGAGGATTTGTCACAATTTTCCCTTCTTTGAATCCTAGGCTTTCATCCAATTCTTCTGCGGAAGCAACCTTCCAGCGGATCAGGTCTGCGACTCCAGCTTCTTTTGCATTCTTCTTTGCGAGTTCAATTGCTTCTTCTGAAATATCTGAACCAAAGAGTAAGATCTCCTTAGAGTCCCATTCTTCTTTTGCTTTGCATGGTCCAAAAAGCCTAGTGAAGATAGAAGATCTGGATAAACTTTTATAATTCACCCAACCGCCGTTTCTCATTCTAAGTGCTGCTTCTATCAAAAGAGTTCCAGAACCACAGAATGGATCGTACAATGCTTCTCCAGGTTTCCAACCTGAAAAACGGAGTAATGCTTGTGCCAGAGTTTCTCTGAGTGGAGCTTCTCCACCTTCTCTTCCATGCCCCCTCCTTTGTAAAGGTTGAGCATGTAATGCCACAAATAATTTTACCTGGTTCATTCTGGAACGAAGATAGAATAATACCTCAGGTTCTTCACGATCTGCTTCAGGTAGTTCCAGGCCTTGGGCTCTGAATCTATCAAAGATCGCGTCTTTTAAGCGGTAGGTTGCATAACGTGAATCTTGCAGATTATCTTTTGTTGCAGCATCTATTCTAAATTTTGTTTTAGGAGAAAGTAATTTCTCAAAAGGGAACATTGCTGCGACTTCGTATAGATCGTCTGGTCCTTGTATGTCCGACCAAGAAGACAATTCAAAGCTGATGCCGGAAGAAATCCCGGAACTTAAACAAAAATCTCTGACCTTTTTAGCGGGCCCTCTGAAAAAAACTCCTCCTCTATTGTCGGAGAGAGTTTCTAAGCCTGCTTCCTTAACCTCTTCCTTTAATAGGAATGCAAGGCCATCACCGCATGATGCGTGATAGGTGAGTGCTTCTGGTCTATCAAATTCTGAAAGAGAAAGTTTTGCTGATTGCCAGCCTGCGCGGATTCCTTCTCTGAAATTATCTTCTTCGTAAGGGCGGGCTGGACGTTCAGAACGAAATCCTTCTTTGCCTCTAGGTGAGAAAGGACGTCTTTCTCCACGGTCCGAGTCACGAGAGAAAGGTTTTCTTTCACTACGGTCTGAATCGCGAGAGAAAGGTTTTCTTTCGCCACGATCTGAATTACGTGAGAATGGTTTACGGTCGCCGCGGTCAGAACTTTCTCCGTAGGAACTTCTGCCTTCTCTTCTTGTATTTCCAGAAAATGGTTTTCTTTCACCACGATCGGAGTCGCGAGAGAAAGGTTTTCTTTCTCCGCGATCTGCATTGCGGGAGAATGGTTTGCGATCTTCTCTGCTAGAATCTTTTTCGCGGTAAGGTTTTCTGTCATCGTCTGAAAATTTACGATTTCCGGAACGAGAAGGGGATTTTCGATCATCGCCAGAACGAAAAGGTTTGGAACCACCTTTTTCTTTTGGTTTGTCGGAAGAATATCCTGATTTAGAATTTCCGTCTTTGGAACGATAAGGTTTTTCTGAATCGCTTCTTTCTTTAGAGCGATACGGTTTACGATCTGAATCTCGATCGGAGTCTGAACTTTTGGAGCGAGTCGGTTTTGAAAAAGAAGAACCTGATTTATTAGCAGGCCCCTTCTTGCCATAACCGGAAGAAGGGGATTTTTTAGGGGATGGTTTTTTGGAATTCAATGCTTAGGCAATTTGTTGGGCCAAATAATTTTGGACCCCAATGGTTTTGATGATCTCTAGCTGGGCCTCGAGCCAGTCGATATGCTCCTCCTCGGAGACGAGGATCTTCTCGAGCAATTCACGTGTGCCGTTGTCTTTATTCTTGGTGGTAATTTCTATCCCACGATTCAAACGTTCTACGGCATTATACTCTACGTCTAAATCATTTTTTAGGATACTTTCAATATCCTTGCCTACATTGATCTTCATGTATCTTTGCAGATCAGGAATTCCATCCAGGAAGAGTATACGTTCAATCACTTGGTCTGCGTGATTCATCTCTTCGATGGATTCCTTCTTCATGTAAGAAGCAAGCTTGTCATAACCCCAGTTCTTGTTCAACTTAGCGTGGATAAAATACTGGTTGATCGCTGTGAGTTCGGCGGAGAGCACTTCCGCTAAGATTTCGAGGACTTCTTGGTTTCCTTTCACGTCGTTTCTCCTACCTGAGATCACTATAAACGAGAGTGCCTATTTTGAAAAGCGAGATTCTAAAAAAGGCAGAATAGATCTCTAAGTTTTTGACTTTGCTCGAAATCAGGAGCAGTAAAATTTGTAGGAATATGACCTCGGCCTATGTGCTAGACTCTCATTTAAGTAAATTTGGCAAGACTGAGTCCGACTATCAATCGCTATCCTACGATACTGCGAATCATTTACTTAAGAAGAATCCGGGTTTTATTCCTGAATTTCTAATATTTGCATGTATGGCCCCGGAGCGATATACTGGGGAAATTTTTTTACCAGCAAAGATCAAAGAAGATCTTGGACTTTCTTCTTTATTCGCGATCCGTTCGGAAACTGCATCTTCAAGCGGGGCTTCTGCTCTACATCTGGCCCGTTATCTTCTTCTATCAGGAAAATTTAAAAGAGGGATTGTGATCGGAACAGAAGTCATGAGTAGGCTTCCGAGAGAAGAGAATAATCTTCTTTTAGGTTCTGTACTTTCTTCCGGGCAAAGAAACCTTGCAATGTCCATGGCTCAGGGTGGGGCATTGACCGCTACCAGGTATTTAAGGGATTTCGGATATACTAGGAAGGAACTTTTTAGATTATCTAAAAAACTTCATGATAACGGTCTTGAAAATAAGATCGCGCATATTCAAAAAAACTTAAACGAAGAGGAATATTTCTCCTCTCCGATGTTTTCCAGTCCATTATGTTTATATGATATTTCTCCTTTATCTGACGGTTCCTGCGCATTATTATTAGAAACAGATCCGGCAAGATTGAAGAAGGACCGCAAAAAAATTGAGATCACTGGTACTGGGCATGGTTTAGGCCAGGTGAACGGGGTTCCTGGCGGACTTAGTTTTACTGCATCCAAATCTGCATTTAAGCAGGCCTATGAAGAAGCTAGTAAAAAACCGGAAGATATCCAAGTTGCTGAACTTCATGATGCATTTACGATTTTTGAGATCATTGCAGCTGAAGATGCAGGTTTATTTCCTCAAGGAAAGGCACTTGCAAATGTTGCAGAAGGGATCACTGATAAAAGAGGAAGGCTGCCTATCAATCCATCAGGGGGATTGAAAACAAGAGGTCATCCAGTGGGAGTTTCGGGCCTCGCACAGATTGCTGAACTTTGTGAATTTATGAATGAGAATGATTCGGACACTGCACTTAGTTTATCCATCGGAGGATTGGGTGTAAATAATTTTGCAACCATCTTAGAGGCCAAAAAATAAATGTCTGAAAATATTTTAGTCATCCAAACTGCATTCTTAGGAGACCTGATCTTAACTACTCCGTTATTTAGGGAGATCAAGAGAAGGTTTCCTGGTTCAAGAATGACAGTGATCGTGAACAAAGGAACTGAATCCGTTTTGGAAGCAAACCCTTGGATAGATCAGATCATTCCTTTGGATAAAAAGCAGATCAAGTCTTCCATTTTTGGTTTTTGGAATTTTTGCAAAGAATTAAGAAAACATAATTTTACACTTTGTATTTCTCCACATTTTTCATTTCGTTCTTCTATAATTTCTTTTTTGAGTGGAGCTAAAAGAAGGATCGGATATAAAACCGCCGGATTTTCTTTTTTATTAAATGAAAGAAAATCTAGAGTATTAAGAGGGCCACACGAGGTGGACAAACTTCTTTCTCTTATTTATGCAGAAGAAGAAAGAAAAAATATTTCAAGACAGCCTGAACTATTTTGGAAACCAGAATCAGTTGTCGGTATCCAATCCGAAATGAAAAAAAATGGTTTGGAAAAAGGGAATTATATACTGGTCTCTCCTTCTTCTGTTTGGGAAACAAAACGTTTGCCTTCGGATAAATTCAAAACGGTTAGCAAACTTCTTCATGAAAGAACTGGACTGAAAATTGTTCTGACCGGAGGCAAAGGAGACATCAAACTTTGCGAAGAAGTAGGAGAAGGTTTCGGGATCAATCTTTCTGGAAAGACAAGTCTTCCGGAGATGAGTTATTTGATGAGCGGAGCAGCCCTTCTTGTGACAAATGATTCTTCTCCCATTCATTTTGCTTCTGCATTTAATATTCCAACTTTGGCTGCTTTCGGTGCCACGATCCCTGCATTCGGTTATACTCCTTTGGCGAGTCGCGTTTTTATATCCGAGGTAAACGGCCTAGACTGTCGTCCTTGTGGTATTCATGGAGGAAGGGTCTGCCCTAAAAAACATTTTCGTTGTATGTTGGAACAGGATACGGACAGAATGGTGGAAGAAGGAATTCGTCTAATAAAAGGATAATTATGGACCAAAACATTTTTAGAAAACGGATCCGAGAAGTTCAGAACCTTTTAAAAGAATCAGAAGTTTTACTCATCTTTGCGGCCCCTCAGAAGATCCGTAACCGAGATGTAGAGTATAAGTTCAGACAGGATTCCGATTATTATTATCTGACTGGTATTGAGGAAGAAGATGGTGTTTTGGTTCTACGTAGGGACTTCTCTTCTCATTTTGCACTTCCTAAAGATAAAGAAAAAGAAATTTGGACAGGCATTCGTCTAGGTAAAGAAGAGATCAAAAAAAGATTGGAGCTGGATCAAAGTTTTGATCTTGGAGAATGGGATTCTAAGATTTCGGATATTCTTACCAATCAATTTACATTATATCATTTTTTTGGAAAAGACTCCAAAAGAGATTCAGAGTTACTCGAACTAATCAGTTCTTTAAACAGAAGATTGAGAGAAGGTAAGTTCGGTCCACAAAGATGGGAGATCCCGAATTTTCTTCACGAAATGAGAATGTTAAAATCTCAAGAAGAGATAGAAAAATTAAAAGAATCTTCCAGGATTACAGCTCTCGGTCACGAAAGATTATTCAGAGAAACTAAAGTTGGAATGTACGAATTCGAATTAGAGTCCATTCTTGAATCTGAATATTTGAAACATGGTGCTTGGGGCGGAGGCTACGGCCATATAGTCGCCGCAGGAAAAAATGCAACCATTCTGCATTATACAACCAATCGTGCGAAGATAGGTGATAACGAACTTATTTTAGTGGATAGCGGAGCGGAGAAGGATTATTATACTGCAGACGTTACTCGCGTTTTCCCATCCGGAAAAAAATTCACTTCGGAACAAAGAACTATCTACCAATTAGTTTTGGATGTGCAGAAACAAGCGATCTTGGACACAAAACAAGGCGTAGAATTTAATGCAGTTCATGAGAAAACTGTATTAAATTTAACTTCCGGATTGATTGACTTAGGTTTATTGAAAGGAAATCTTTCAGAGGTCATAGAAAAGGGAGAATACCGCAGATTTTATATGCATAGAACCGGTCACTATCTGGGAATGGATGTGCATGATGTAGGACGCTATTTCGAGAATGGAAAAAGTAAACCTATGCAGAATGGGCTCGTAGTAACTGTGGAGCCAGGGTTATATTTTGATCCTACAGATGAAACGATTCCCGCTGGTTTCAGAGGAATTGGAGTTAGGATAGAGGATGATGTTTTGGTTAACGGAGATAATCCTGTCGTTCTAACATCTATGATAGCGAAAGAAGTAGATGAGATTGAGGCGATGAGAGCGTGAGCTAAGAGTGGGTGAGTCAAACTTCGCTTATTCAGAAACAGGGATTTAAGCGGAATTGAGATTCATTTCTTATCTTCATTAATCAAATTTTTATAATATATACCGGAATATTGATTCCAGATCTATCTTAATCTTTGGAAGCCTTGTCGGCTTTTATGATTGACCGCCGTTTTGATTTCCTGTTTACGTCTCCAAACTTTTCGTCTTAGTGCCTAATTTCGACCTAAGACGAACTAAATTCAAAAATTTTAATATTCCTTTCATTTTTTATTTGAAGATATTTGTTCTATATTATGGATTCGATCCCAACATTCGGGAGCGAATATGGAAGAAGTTTTTAGAAAACAAATACTAGAGAACAGAGGAATGATCCAAATCGATTGGAGAATTCCGATGGAAATGGAGTCGATCTGGAGAGATGCAGTTTTACGTTTGGGAGAACCGAAGGAGATCCTGCAATTCATAATTTCCTCCTTTAGAGAAAGACGGCAAAAGGGTAGAATCCTAAGGTTCGATTTCGAAAAAGTGAAAAATAGCGATTCTCGAAAAAGGATCAGAGTTTATGGTTCTGATTATTGGGAAGCGATGGGTTACGCTAACGAGAGAAACGTCTCCACTAGTAGTTTTTTAAGTTCACTTTTGAAAATGGAATGGATCTTGAGTTCAGGATTTCAGTCTTTTAGAAAGGAAAATTCAGAACTAAAAAAAGAAACTGAGAAAAATGGGGAGAAGTTTCTACCTTGGGACGCAGCGTGACCTGTTTCTTTAGTTAAGCCTGGAATGTTGGAATTCCAACATGAATTGTGGGCGTAAATTGGAGTTGAAGATTAGGTGATTTTAGTGTATAGGGGAAATAGCTTCTCCCACAAGCCCACCTCCTCCACCCGAACCGGGTGGGGGCGATCTTCACTCCCATGTAGGAGTTCCAACAAACGGCTAATCTCTCACTCAGGAGTTCCTATATTCTCAGTTATTTTCCAGATAAAGTCTGATAGCTTCCTTCATGACTGATAATCCAATTGGAAGAGATGTTTCATCAATGTCAAACTTTGAACTATGATGTGGATGGATTAAACCTTTCTCCTCATTCATGGAGCCGACAAAAAAGTAACATCCAGGAACCTTCATTAAAAATGCAGAGAAGTCTTCTCCGCCCATGGTCTTAGCATGTTCTTCGGTGACTGAATTTGGACCTAAAATATTCTCCGAAGCCTTTCGAACAATATCTGCCATTTCAGGATGATTGATTGTTGGGGCATTCGTTCTTTCGTAATGAATGGTTGCCTTCGCTCCAAAAGCAGAAGCAGTATTTTCTACGACTCTTTTGAATAACTCAGGTGCCTTATCGAACATTTCTTTTGTGAATGTGCGGATCGTTCCTTTTAATTCTGCTGTTTCGGAAATTACATTGAATGCATGTCCAGCATGAAAAGCTCCTACCGTAACAACGCAGGAATCTAAAGGATCAGTGTTTCGTGATACGATACTTTGTAGAGAAGTAACTATATGAGAAGCTACTAATATAGGATCCACTGTATGTTGTGGCATTGCTCCGTGGCCGCTGATCCCTTGGACAGTAATTTGAAATTCATCTACTGCGGCCATCATCGGGCCATCTACAACTCCCACTTTACCCACAGGGATATGATTCCAAACATGAAGAGCCAATGCAGCAGAAACATCGTATTTTTCTAATATTCCTTCTTCTATCATGCGGTCTGCGCCTTGTCCGCCTTCTTCCGCTGGTTGGAATACCAACAACACTCTTCCTTTAGGAACTATAGCGCTTGGATTTTCTTTTAGTTCCGAAGCAAGTCCCATTAAAACAGAAGTATGAGCATCATGACCGCATGCATGCATGACTCCATTATGAACGGAAGTATAATCCGTCTTATTTTCTTCAATAATGGGAAGGGCATCCATATCCGCTCTTACCAAAAGAGTTTTGCCTGGTTTTCCGGAATCTATAAGGCAAGCGATCCCTGTTTTTGCTATCCCAGATTGGAATGTATAACCTAAGGATTGGAGATGTTTAGAGACGAAGTCCGCTGTCCCGACTTCTTCGTATCTGAGTTCGGGATGTTTGTGAATGAATCTGCGGTATTGGACCAGTTCTTCGGTCCTTGTAGTGGAGACTGTTTTCATGATCTGCTCTAGGATGATTTACCCTGAAATAGGTTTTTAGTCCCTTCTTTTTTTATTTTTTCGAAAAGAGAGAAACCGGAGCTTTCGGCTTGTTTTCTATATTAATAGGTCAATAAATTAAAGAAGATGAAACCATCATCTAAAATCCAAAGGATCTGCATTTATACGATCTTCTTATATTTTGTATGCTTATTAGCATGTTCTAAGCCAGGTCATTCTAATATTCCACTTCTTCCATTTTTGACCGGATGTAACGAAGATAGAAATCCTCCTTGTTTGAAACTCACTGAGGTAGCTTCCGGATTTAACGCTCCATTATTTCTTGTTTCTCCTTCTGGAGATGCGAGTAGGATCTTTGTCTTGGAACAAGGGGGGAAGGTCCGTTTGATCAAAGACGGTTCTCTTCTTGCTTCACCTTTTTTAGATCTGGGATCGGAAGGTCTGGATCTAATTTCATTCTCAGGTGAAAGAGGCCTACTTGGTATCGCATTTCATCCTAATTATAATTCTAATGGTAGATTTTGGGTAAACTATACTCGAAAATCAGATGGAGATACTGTGGTTGCTGAATATTCCAGATCTTCTTCCGATCCTGATCTTGCAAATATAGGCTCTGGTTCTATTTTATTTACGATAGATCAACCATTCAGTAATCATAATGGAGGAATGATGACCTTCGATACTGGAGGTTATCTTTTAGTGGGAATGGGTGATGGAGGTGGCGCAGGAGATCCGAATAACGAAGCGCAGAATTTGGAATCTTCTCTTGGTAAAATTTTGAGGATAGATGTAGATAATTATCCAACTCCCGCTCCTGGAAATAGACCTGCTACTGGATTAGAAAATCCTCATATTTGGGATTGGGGCCTTAGAAATCCCTGGAGATTCAGTTTGGATAGAGGAACTGGAGATCTATATATTGCAGACGTAGGGCAAAACAATTATGAAGAATTAAATATAGAGCCCGTGAATACAGGAATTAAAAATTACGGATGGAGACTCACAGAAGGAAATCATTGTTATGATCCTTCTATTGGATGTAATACTTCCGGGATCAGTTTTCCAAAATTAGAATATAGTCATTTTATAGGAAGTTCTATCACTGGTGGTTATGTGTATAGAGGATCAAACTTTCCTGAATTGAACGGAAGATACTTTTATGGTGATTTTATCACAGGAAAGATCTGGTCCATTCTTTGGGATGGGACCAAAGTTTTGAACTTAATAGAACATACTTCTGAAATGGGATTTTCTTCCAATGTATCTTCCTTCGGAGAAGATTCAAATGGAGAAATCTACGTGGTAGATTATAACGGAAAAATTTTCAGAATAGAAATACGATAAAACTACAGAGTTCTATCGTATTCGTCTAATTCTCTTTTCCAAACTTGGGTTCCGCAATAATGATCACCTTCAGGGCAATATGGCTTAATATCACCTTGTAAGCGGATCCAGCAAGGAGCCTTGATCCATTTTGCGATCTCCGGTTGGACCTTTGTCAGATCTATAAGTTCATTGATAGAAGCCTGGAAAATTTCTTCCTGAGCATTATAACAAGTTCTCGCCCTCCATTTATGATGAAGATTTAACAGATCCCCACTTTCATAAAAACGCACAGGAAAAGCATTCGGAAGAAGATAAGAAGCATGTTCAGTAGATCCTCCTGCTTCAATAAAACGGTTCAGGTTTTTGAAAATGCCGTCCATTTTTCTTCTATAAGTTTCTTCTAATTGAGGATATTTTAATACTACTTTTGGAACGATATAGTCTGGCATTCCAGTGTATTGGCTCATTAATACTGGACGAGAACCAGGGACCATTCTATGTCTTTGGTCTTGGCTATCCGCAGAGTGAGAAATTCTCTTTTTGAATGAATAATGAACATTGAACATCGCTCTGGAAAGAGGACTCATTGTAGTTTCATTCAGGGTAGAAGTCAGATGTTTGTTCTTAGAAGGATCCATCACGAGTCGGATCGCTTCTTCATCGTTTAAAGAATTTTTAGATAAACCTAAAACCGCACGGACAGAAGAAGCCAAAACTTCAGGTCCATTAGAAGAATAGGAAACCAGTCTTGCGTAACGGTTATCCATATCCTCATCGAATTCTCTTACGAAATTTTTAGCAGCCTCCGGTCTATACTCAGAAGAGCCATCTTGGTAGAAGTCTTTGAAAAATTTATATTCTGCAGTTTCTTCCAGAGGGATCGGATCATCCATTTCTTCCACATAAAGAGGATCGATCTCTTTTACTTTTTCGATCATCTCTTCTACAACTAAACGTTGTTCCTCAGGTGCGTCGAAAGAATTCATCAAACGATGATATCTATGAAGAGTAAGCCCGTTTACTGAGTGATATAAATAAGTATAAGTTCCTAAAGGAAGAAGATAACGTGCCACTTCTAAGCACTTCTTCTTGATTGGAAGCTGCCATTTTTCCGGATAATTTGCACGTGCCTTATATACTAGGAAATATTCGTCCTGGATGAACGGATGTAGTAGCTCCACAAATTCAAAATACGCGTTAGAGGCATATTCAATCGCTTCTAAATAATATTCCTTCTGCTTTCCCGAGAGAGTAGGCGGAATATAATAATTTTCTTTTTTAACTTCTACATATCTTTGGCTCACCTGTTCCGAGTTATAGTACGGATGAGAATGTAGAAAAGACCAAACGAACTGACGGGACACTTTGTCTAACGTGAATATAAAATGAGGATGTTGTCTTGTGGTAAGGTGGCCAGCTTTCTTCGTGGATTTGGCTACCTTATCTCTGATTTCCAAGGATTTTTCAGTACGGATCATGTCTTCAGGAAGAAGGATCCCCTTAGAAGAATAGCAAGTCCGAGCGGAAGCGATCGCTAGATTGAAAGGTTCTGTGGTCGCATCTAAAAGTTGAACGATCGGTTTCTGGTGATCCATGGATTTGCTACTCCGGAACGCTAGAATGGTATTATGTCGGTAAGCGAAAAGCAAGAAATGTGGGAACTCCCACAAAAATCAGGCTTAGAAAATGCTTGCCATTTAGTTACAAATTATATAAAATGTAAATTGTAACTAAATGGAGGTTTCGAATGAAACTGAGAAAATTAGGCAAAAGCGGCCCTGAGATTTCCCAAGTAGGCTTGGGCTGTATGGGGATGTCGGACTTTTACGGCACAAAAGAAACCAGAAACAGGCAAGAATCCATCGCGACCATTCATGAGGCCTTGGATTCCGGGATCAATTTTCTGAATACCGGAGACTTCTACGGGATTGGGCATAATGAACTTTTGATCTCAGAAGCGTTGAAGGATAGAAAAACCAAACCAATGATCAGTGTGAAGTTCGGCGGACTTCGCAATCCAAATGGAGCATTCATCGGATACGATTTCAGACCGAATTCTGTGAAAAACTTTGCGGCACATTCTCTCACCAGACTTGGAGTAGATGTGATCGATATTTATCAGGCCTCTAGGGTTGATCCAGAAGTTCCAATCGAGGATACTGTGGGTGCGATTGCAGACCTGATCAAGGAAGGATATGTGCGATATCTCGGACTTTCGGAAGCTTCTCCCGAAAATTTGAGAAGGGCTCATAAGGTTCATCCGGTCACTGCTTTGGAAATTGAATATTCTTTGGCAACTCGTGTGATTGAGAAGGAACTCCTCGAAACCGCGAGAGAACTTGGAGTGGCAATCGTTCCATACGGAATTGTGGGAAGAGGACTTCTGACCGGAAAAATTGAAAGCTCTTTGGGTGTTTCAGATTTTAGATCCATTTCTCCTCGTTTCCAGGGAAAAAACCTTGAAGCGAATTTGGAGCGTGTGAGTCTGCTTCAAGAGCTTGCAAAGAAGAAGGGCTGCACTACTGCTCAACTTGCTATCGCTTGGGTGCTTCATAAGGGAGAAGATATTTTTCCTTTAATCGGTTCCACAAGAAGAGAAAGTCTTAGGGAAAATTTAGAAGCTCTTTCGGTGCAATTAACTCCGGAAGAAGTGAAAACCTTGGATGATACTTTTCCGGAAGGCGCTTTCCAAGGAGATAGATATCCTTCTCATTCGATGCAACTCGTCGTTAAATGAGAGATGCCTAAAACAGGTTTAAAGCCAGAAGAACTACAAGAAAAAGTGCTCGATGCCGCAGAGATTGAGATTAGAAGAAACGGTGTCGAGCGTTTGAAACTTACTGACGTGGCTAGGAATCTAAACCTAAGCCACGCCGCATTATACAAACATTTCGCTGACAAAGAAGCGTTGCTCGATTCTATTTCCAAAAGATGGTTGGATCGAATCGATCTAGCTCTCGCAGAAGTTTCCTCCAAAACAAGTCCATTAGAAGAAAGAATTTTAGAGTGGCTAATGACTCTCCATATGATGAAAAGAGAGAAGGTCCAGTCAGATCCTAGAATTTATACTGCATTCAATAATTCAGCAGAGAAAACAAGACCATTCGTCAAAAAACATATCCAGACAATGTATGAACAACTGGAAGCAATGGTCCAAGAAGGATTACAAAAAGGATTATTTTTTTGTAATACTCCTAAAGAAGGAGCTCGGATCATTTTTGAAGGGACTGCTGCCTTCCATCATCCTCGTCTGGTATTCGATAATATAGAAGAAGATCGGATCGAATTCCTTCGATCCGTTGTGAACGCGATTCTCTCTGGACTGAAGAGTAAGAAGTAAGAGCCGCGCTCTTCGCTTCGTTCGGATCAGAGGATCTTACTTCTTCCTTTTTAATCCATTCTTAGAACGTTTAGATTTAGAACTTATTATATCTTCCGGCTCTTCTTCTTGGATCTCTTCTGCTTCCCAGGAAACTTCTTCCAAAGTTTGAGGAATTCTTTCTTGGGCTCTGGAAGCTTGGAACTCGGACTCTAATTTTCTTTTACGAGCTTCTTTTCTTCTTTCCTGGTCTTGGTAAATATTCAGTAGGAATTCCATCACGATAGGAAGAAGTACCCTAGATAAAACTGTGGCAACGATTACTCCGAAGATCACCACAGTTGCTAGAGGTCTTTGCACTTCTGCCCCTGCCATTGTAGAAATTGCCATTGGAATAAATCCAACTGCTGCAATAATCTCAGTTGTCATTACTGGGCGAAGTGAATGAAGCCCAGCTGAGAGCACTGCTTTGGAGATAGTAATCCCTTTTTCTAATTCTTCTTTGAGAGTGGAGGCGTATACAACCCCGTTCAATACTGCGATACCACTTACCGCGATAAATCCAACACCAGCAGGAATACTAAAAGGAAGGCCTCTAAGCACGAGTCCTATGATCCCTCCTGCAACTGCGAGTGGTACTACGATGAATACTCCCGCCGCATAATATACGTTCCCGAATGCAGCGATTAACATCACGAATATGATCCCGAGTGCGATTGGCACAACGAGCATCAATCTGTTCTTCGCTCTTTGGAAGTTCTCGAACTGGCCACCCCAATCTGTTCTATAACCTTCCGGAAGAGTTTTTTCGATATCCGCTGTTACTTTCTGGGCCTCATTTACGAAACCTACTAAGTCTCTTCCGCGAACGTTGGCTTCTACCATGATCCTTCGTTTTAAGGATTCTCTGTAAATTGCAGCGGGACCTTCTACAAATTCAATGGTTGCTACTTGGCCAAGAGGAACTGTGACTCCTGTAGAAGTCATGACTGGAATATTTTCTAATTTATCCAGATCCGAAACATCCAATTGTAAACGAACTACTAAGTCGAACCGTTTGAATCCTTCGAATACCTTTCCTGCTTTTCTTCCGATACGTAATGATTCTACAGTAGTTAAAATTTCTTCTGCGGCGACTCCATAACGTGCCATCTTTTGTCTGTCTGCTTTGATTTGGATCAAAGGAAGTCCGAGTACTCTTTGCACTCTTAAGTCCGCAGCACCAGGGACCTTTTTGATCTTATCTGCAAATTTTGCTGCAGTGTCCTTTAATGTTTGGAGATCGTCTCCGTAAATTTTGATCACTACGTCTGCTTTGGATCCAGAGAGAAGTGCATTCACTCTGTTTTCAATTGGTTGTGAAAGTGAGATCGTGCTGGAAGGAACAGATTTTAGGATTGCGTCCTTCATTTTATCCATGAGCTCATCACGAGAAGAAGCGGATGTCCATTCTTTAGGAGGAATGAGCTTCACCATGGATTCTCCTTCTTCTGTTCCGATTGGTTCTGCTGCGGATTCACCTCTACCCATCTTGCTAACTACACTTGTTACTTCCGGGAATTGAGCGATTACCCTCTCAATCTCAGTATTTGTGTCTCTGGAATAATTGATAGAAGTAGATGGAAGTCTTTTGATATCTATCGCAAATTCCCCCTCGTCGATACGTGGAAGGAATTCTGATCCTAAGGTAGATCCTAATATTAGAGAAACTGCAAATACTCCTAAGCCAGTTCTTAAGAATATTTTTTTGTTGGCCATACCAAATTCGAGAAGTTGCATATACAGCTCTTCTGCTCTGTCCCAGAATTTGCTATGATGGAATACTGGAGTTTGGAATAAGATACTTGCTGCAGCAGGGAAGGTGGTAAGAGAAAATAAAAGTGCCATGGCAAGTGAGATTGCAACAGTCATTGCCATAGGTTTGAACATTCTACCTTCTACACCTTCTAATGTCATGAGCGGTAGATATACTAATAAGATAATACCGACAGAGAATGCTGCTGCTCTTGCTACTCTCACGCAGGAATCTGTGATGATCTGTTCTGCGGCGAGTTTTCTATCCTCTTGTGAATTCTGTTGTTCGTAGAATGCTTGTTTTAAGATAAAACCATGAAGAACCGATTCCAACATCACGATGGTTCCATCTACCAGGAGTCCGAAGTCCAAGGCTCCTAAAGACATTAAGTTACCAACAATGCCGAACATTCTCATAAATATTGTAGCGGCAAGCATCGGGATCGGAATAGATAAGCTAACGAGTAGCGCACCCTTTACTGTTCCGAGTGCAAAGATCAAAACGATAATTACAAGTACAGCTGCTTCTGCAAGGTTTGTGAAGATGGTTCCTAATGTTCTTCCGATAAATTCAGAACGATCGTAGAATGTTACGATCTTCATTCCTTCCGGTAGTCTTGCTCTCAGTATTTCTACTTTTTCTTTAACCTTTTTTACAACTTCCAAAGAGTTTTGGCCCATGAGCATCATTGCAGTGGCGCCTACAACTTCTCCCTTCGCATCTTTGGTCATAAGTCCAAAACGAAGTGCTGGACCAGTTTCTACTGTTGCGATCTGTCCTAAAAGAAGTGGAACCCCATCTCTTTCTGTTTGGACTGCTACGTTACGGATCTCATCTACAGTTTTGAACTGGCTTTCTCCGCGGATTACGATCTGTTCAGCACTTTTGGTGATATAACCACCACCGGTGTTCTGGTTGGCGGTCTCTAGTTTATCACAAAGTTGAGATAATGTAATATTATGAACTGCTAATCTTTGCGGATCTATCTTGATTTGATATTGTCTTGCTTCTCCGCCGATGATGTTTACATCTATAATCCCTTCGGTGGATTTGATCTCTCTTGCAAGTTCCCATTCCATATATGTCCTGAGCTCTTCAGGATTATGACGATCACTTGTTAGAACGAATTCGTAAATATCACCAAGACCAGTTGCGATAGGAGAAAGTTCAGGGCTTCCATAACCTTTAGGAATTACAGCTTCTGCTGCTCTCAATCTTTCGTTGATGAGCTGCCTTGCAAAATAAATATCAGTCCCGTCTTTGAAGATAACTGTAACACTACTCACTCCAGTTCTGGAAATAGAACGTATTTCTGTTACGTGAGGAACACCAGTGAGTTCCATCTCTATCGGATAAGTGATGAACTGCTCTACTTCTACAGGAGAAAGACCAGGAGACTGAGTTACAACGGAAACCTGAACGTTTGTAATATCTGGGATCGCGTCGATAGAAAGTTGATACGCGTTATAAATACCTACTATGGTTATTCCTGATGTGAGTATCAGGACGAAAATCCTGTTCTTAATGGAGAGACGGATCAGTTTATCTATCATGGAAGGGTCCCGGGCAAGGATACGTACAAATTCCCAGTAACTCTCGACTTGTCGAATGGTTTTTAGTAAAAAGGGTCTCTTAAAAGTAACTATAGAAAGGAACTGATCTAAATATAGAGGGTCTAATCAAAGCTTTTCAAAAAGTACAAACTTCATCCCGTTTTTCTCATCCTTTCTTTCCAGTCCGAAATTATTCTGAGAAACAGTTTTGATCAAATCATCAATCGGAAGGATCAGTTTGTTATACGAACTGGAAGTAACAGTCCAACCTTTATCAGTTTTCTCATGATATATATCTGTAATATCTACTTTATTCTCAAGGAATTGTAGTTGGCAGGTGAAAATTCGAGATTCTTCAGAACGAACTACAAAAATACTTTTATCTCCAGGTTTTCCGTAACTCAGGTCTCTATAACCTAAAATTAATTTACTTCCTGGAGAAAGAAAACTAGACCAAAGACTTACAGTAGTTTCCCAATCTTTTTCTGATTCTAAATGAGTGATCGTATCCCCCATACACAAAAGGATTTCGGGAGAAACTCCTTGGTATAAGTCCCTGGATCTGATATCAGCAATCTTGGTTCTTATATTTGTATTTGGTTTTCTCGTTTTGATCTCGGATAATAATTTTTCGCTGAAGTCGATTGCTAAAACTTGAAATCCTAATTCTTCTAATGGAATGGATTGTATTCCACTTCCTGCTCCTAGATCCCAAGCGACTCCGTTTGCACGCGGAGAAATTTCAAATGATCTGAATAATTCCAATTGGTCCTTTTCTTTTACAGAAAGATCTCCCAACATCCAGGAATATTTATCAGCCAAAAAGTTTTCGTAATGTGATTCTGGAGATTGCATTAGGTTAATTTGTAGATCAGAACTTCTTTTTCTCTTCCTTTTACTTTCACTGGGGGAAGGGACTCAGCTTCTAAGAAATGTTTTACATGTTCGTAAACTGTATCTGTAGCCAAAATTTCACTTCCAAAGTCTTTATTCAATTGTTCTACTCTGGAAGCAAGATTGACCGTGTCTCCAATGATCGTGTATTCTTTTCTTTGAGAAGAACCTACACTTCCTGTCATTGCTTCTCCGAAATGTAAACCAATTCCAATTTTAGTTTCGGGGATTTTGCCGGAGACATTCATCTCCATTACTTTTTTCTGAATTTCTAATGCAGCAGAAACTGCATTTTTTGCATCCTTTCCATTGTCTGAAAGTGGGGCGCCAAATACCGCCATAAATCCATCTCCCAGAAACTTATTTATGATACCATTATGTTTATTTACGATCTCTATCATATCTTCAAATAATGTGTTCAAATATGAGATCACTTCTGAAGGACTTTTATCTTCTGAAAATTTTGTAAAGTTGCGAATATCCAAAAACATTACACATACATCTTTGTTTTCAGAAGCAGTGTCTGCCTTTTGGCTCATTAGTTTGTCTACTACTGATGGAGAAACATATTGTCCGAACATTCCTAAAATTTCGTTTCTTTCTTCCAAACGTTCTACTGAATTTTTAAGGATTTTTTTAAGTCGGAGTCCCACGAGTCCGGCGACAATCCCAGAGGCTAGGAACAATCCTGAACGCAAGTAGGTTGGGATCTTAGAGTAGAAGAAACTATACGCGGATTCCCCGCCTAAAGGAGAGTCTGGAACAAAAAATAATCCAGTGATCAAATATTGGACTGCAGCTATTGCCCCAGTAAAAAAGGAAAGTCCGAACTCCATTCTAAGGACTGAGAGTATTATAAAAATTATATATAGATTGGAAATAGGAGAATTTAAAGGAACGACTGGATGAGAATGTTTTTGGATCAAAATGAATAATATGATCCCTGGTAGAGAAGTTTCTATCAATGCGTTCCCGAATCTAGGTAGAAGTGGAAGTCTATATTCTCTTTTTTTCAGATAATTCAGTAATTTTAAAAATCCGAATTCGTAAACTGTACCGAAAACGAGTGTGCCTATCAATACCTCAAATGGGAATTCTATCCCTGTGCTTTGATTAAATTCCTTTTCTAAAAACAGGAATAGGATACTCCAAGACAATCCCGCGAGTCCGAAAGCAGCTAACAGGATCTTACTTCTGATTTGTTCACTGGCCAGGATCTCTTTTTCTAAGGTATTTGATAGGGTTTCGAAATGTCTGGATAACATGGATGATTCCTAAGAAGGGTGAGAATTTTCGAAGTATATTTGTCTCCTTCTATGTTTAAGCAAGAGAAAATTTTCCATGAAGAAAGTCCCAAATACTAAAGAATATTCCAAGACCAGGACCCAGTTCCTATCATAAAATGGAACAGAAGAATAAGTAGAATAAGATATGATCCAAATACTTGAAGCGACCAAGGGCCAAATTGTTTTTGTAAATACTGATCCTGCAAGGATCGGAAGAAAATACCAAGGATGTATAGTGCTCGAAAACAAATAATAAATTCCACATAAATGGATCCATACAGTTAGAAGGAAAACTATTTTGTTGTTTGTTTCGATTTTCGAAATTCTAAAAGAATAAAAACATATCGTAAAAATACTTAAAATGCCTAATATAATTCCGGTGGAATAAGGATACCAAGTAAGTTTGATCAGGTTTTTCAGAAGATAGTAAAATCCTCCGTGGAATTCAAATAATGTAAAATAAACTCCTATTCCTTTTCTCCAATGTTCTTCTAAAATTTTATCTCCTATATCTGAAAATAAAAACCAAATGAGTGCAGATCCAAAAATTAAAATATTAGCACTGAAGAAGAGTAAAATACTACGAGCTGTTGATCTTCTGCACCAATAAAAAAACAAAAAGGGGAGTGCTAATAAAGGGATTATTTTTGTTAGGATAGAAGCCAGGTAAAATATAGAACCTCTTAAAACTTTTCCTTTTTCCCAGTAGAGTATTCCTAAAAATAAAAAGAAGAATAGGATCGGCTCCGGATGACCGTTCCCAATTCCTTCCCAAAGGACGAGAGGATGGAGCCAGTATTTCAGACAATTCCCGGAACCTTCTTCTTTTTTTATTTTTGAAAATATATAAAGGATTCCTAATTCAAATAAAATTAAAATACATTTCCAGATGGAGATCGCCCAAAAAATAGAAATTCCTTTTTTTAAGAAGAATACAGGAACTAAAAATAAAAACTGCAATATAGGAGGGTAAACTGAGTAATAATTGGGAGAATTCATTTTGGAGATTAATTCCTTCTCCAAGTTTTGGTTGAATCCTAAATTTATATGTGTTGGAAGTTCTGCATAAGGGGATAAACCTTCCGAGACCAAAAGCCCATCCCATAAAAAACGAAATGTATCTTCCGACAAAAATACAGGAGTAAATAAGAACCAGATCCTAAGTAAGATCCCAGCCCAGATGCCCATCCTCTCTCTTCTCTCAGCAAAGAACTTTAAAAATACGAAATAGAGGCTTAGGCTAAAGAAAAATGCTCCGCAAAGTTGCCAGATATCGCTTCTTCCGAAGAATAATGGGAACAATGCGAGTGGAAGTGCCCAAAGTAGTAAAATTGTCGAAGTGCCTACAAAACCCCGGCAATTATTTGTATATCGTACAATTATATTAACCATTTTGTCCAATATAGCGAAAATATTCTTGAATTCCTGGGTGTCAAAGTCTAACTAGGCGAAAGGGTATCGGGCAAGAAGAATGATTCGAATCGGTAATTTTCCAGACACTGTTAATGAATATGCAGCAAGGACCGTTGCGGGCCTGGTTGTCATCTTAAGTTTGGCCGCAATAATTACGCAATCGCTTTGGTTGGTAGGAGCACTTTTCTACGGATTTTCGGCCAGAGTATTATATGGACCGAAGTTTTCACTATTTGCAAAACTTGCAATACATGTGATTGTACCGTTACTCGGTCTTGGATCTAAAACAGTTGCTGGACCTCCTAAAAGATTTGCGCAATTCGTTGGAGTTATCTTCAGCGGGACAGCATTCATTCTATTATTTTTAGGTCAGGTAGTAGCTTTCCAAGTTGTGCTTGGAGTTCTTGTACTTTTTGCAAGTTTAGAATCCGTTTTGGGATTTTGTGCTGGTTGTTTTGTTTTTGGATTTCTGATACAATGGGGCTGGATTCCGGAAGAAGTTTGCGAGAAATGTAATAATATCCAGTTCGCTATTAAAAAATAAATCAAAACGACGGAGGCCTTTCGTGGCTCAAGAAACAACTTATTACAAACCGGAAGATCTGAAAAAATTCGGAAATATCGGAGAATTCGAGCCTGATCTAGCAAAGAAGTTTTTCGACTATTACGGAGCAGTTTTTGCGGATGGAGCGTTGTCTGCTAAGGAAAAATCATTGATTGCTCTTGCAGTAGCACATGTAGTTCAATGTCCTTATTGTATAGATGCCTATACTACTGACACAGTAGAAAAAGGTGTGACCGAAGAACAAATCTGGGAAGCGATCCATGTTGGTGCTGCCATTCGTGGAGGAGCAACTTTAGTTCATAGCGTTCAAGCATTAAATAAAGTTAAAGAACTCGGTCTATAAGGAGTTTTTAAAGTATGAAATCCCTATTAGCAAGAGGGAGCGAGCTCGCTTCTTCCAAAGAACAATTGAAAATTCTTACGGAAGTTTCTGAAAAACTGAATCTGCCTAGTTTTTCTGAAAAATTAAAAGAAGCGGGACTCTATCCTTTGCGCCCTACTGGGGTGGACATACTTCAAGTGAACGTGGGGAAACTCTGCAACCAGACTTGCAAACATTGTCATGTGGATGCCGGTCCGGATCGCAGAGAGAATATGAGTAAGGAAACCATGCAAGAATGTTTGGTTGCATTAGCAACACCTGGTGTTACAACCTTGGACATTACAGGTGGTGCGCCTGAGATGAATCCTAATTTTAGATGGTTCGTAGAAGAAGCTTCTAAATTAGGAAAAAAGATAATGATCCGCTGTAATCTTACCATTCTTCTTGCAGGAGAAAAATACAAAGACCTTCCTGAATTTTTTGCAAAACATAAGGTAGAGGTGGTTTCAAGCCTACCTTATTTCCAAAAAAGAAGAACAGACGCGCAAAGGGGAGAAGGAGTATTCGATCGTTCTATAGAGGCATTAAGAAAATTGAATGCAGTTGGATACGGTATCCCAGGATCCGGACTTGTATTAAATTTAGTTTATAATCCTGTGGGTGCCTTTCTTGCGGGTGGACAATCCACTTTAGAAAATGATTTTAAAAAGGAATTAAAACAGGTTCACGACGTTGAATTTAATTCATTATTTGCTCTTACTAATATGCCTATCAGCCGTTTCTTGGAATCATTACTCGAAAACGATAATATAGATACTTATTTAGAAAAACTCGTAACTGCATTTAATCCTGTAGCAGCGACTGCAGTTATGTGTCGCAACACATTAAGTGTTGGTTGGGATGGAAGTCTATACGATTGTGATTTTAACCAAATGTTGGATATGAAGATAGAAGGTAAGGTAAGTAAAATATCTGAATTTAATAAATCGGTATTGGATTCCAGAGAGATCTTATTGCACCAACATTGTTATGGATGTACTGCAGGAGCAGGGTCTTCTTGTGGTGGTTCCATCGCTTAAGAAAAATTTAAAGAAACCTGCCTTTTTTTCCAAATAGCAAGCCAGAATGACAGAAATATATATCAATTTCTGCATTTTCTTAAATATTGAGATTGAAACTCAGACCCGTTCTTGAGAAACGAGTATAAGGAACGACTGTTCTGTGGAGACAAACTCAAATGAAACAAAAAGCTATTTGGTTATTATTGGTGCTTCTACTCTCGGCCTCTTTCGTTGATTGCAAGAAAGAAGAAGATGACCTAACAAACTTGGCCCTCTTGAATGCACTTGGAGGTGGGGGAGACTGCTTAGTAGACTTTCCTGGTAAGGCTGCTATCGGTGTAAACCGTACTCGCGTTTCTAAAACAGGGGTAGCGACACCAGTTACCTGGGGAAGAATTCCTTTCGTAAATCACCCGATTGCGATCGTAGAAATTTTAGGAGCACAATCAGGAGATACAGTAGTCTTTAACGGTGTAGACGTTGTGGAAAATCCACAAGCATCTGGAGAAGCTACAGTATACCAAGCATCCAATTGTCCTCTTGCTGAAAGTGCAATCATTAACGGATTTGATGCATTCAGCAGTACAACTTTTGGAGATTCAACTCCTGGACCATTCACTTGGACAAATACAGTAGACGGCTCTTACTACTTCCTATTATACATTGTAGGAACGTCCGAGATTTCAACTACCGTAACTTACTCCAACTAAGAAACTCTTTCAGGACCTGGTGGAATTGCCAGGTCCTTCTCTTACTTTTTCCCAGAACTTTTAATAATCGCATCTACCATCTCAGGTAAATCGTCTAACGCAGAAATTTTGCCTGTCAGTTTCCAGATCTGTAATACTCCTTCGTAACTCGCAAAAATTTTTCGAGCTAAAGATTGAGTGTCTGCGTTCTTAGGGATCTGCCCCTTCTTCTGCCTTTCCTTTAAATAGATAGAAAGAAAGTCCACAGTTCTCAGGGCCAATTTTTTAACTTCTTCAGAGATGGAAGGAGAAGTGGATGCTATTTGAGCGGCAGTATTTGCCATCGGGCAGCCTGCGAATTCGCTATTTCTGGTCTGCCTTCTAAGTATATGTGTCCAGGCCTGTATAAAATCCCTAGCATTCTCAGATCTGGATTGTAGTTTTTCTAAAAGGACGAGTTGTTCTTTTCCATAAAATTCTATATATGCCTTTCCTAATTGGTCTTTAGAAGGGTAATAATCATAAAAACTGGCTTTTGCAGTTTGGGATTCTTGGATGATCTGGTTAATCCCAGTATTTCCATATCCTTGGGTTTGGAAAAGCCTGACGGCAGTTTCCAAAATCCTGTCTTTTACCCCTTTTTCTTTGGTTGACATTTTTATTTTCCTGGGGTCTTATAACAGACAGACTTGTCTGTTCGAGCCTTTCTATATATAGAAAGACCGAAATATATTAAAATGCAAGTCTAAATCGGAGGTCTATATGTCTTCTTTATCCTCAGAAACCGAATCAATTGATATATCAGGAATTGCTTCCAGTGTAGAAGAAGCGATCTTTACCCGCCATAGTATCCGTGATTATCTTTCCAAACCTGTGGAAGATTCGGTGTTAAAGGAATTATTCTCCAAGTCTCTTCGTGCCCCGAGTTGGAAAAATAGCCAACCTTGGAAGGTGCATGTAGTAAGTGGAGCTAAACGAGATAGAATGGCGGAGTTACTACAAGAAAGGGCAAAACAATCGGAAACTCCAGTGCCTGATACAATTTGGCCTACCGGTTTTCCATCAGATGCAAAGCGTAGAATGTTCGATCTTGGGATGAAAATTTACGGTGCAGCTGGGATTGAGAGAAAGGATAAGGAAGCCAGGGATAAATTTATGCTCCGAAACTTCGAGTTTTTTGGAGCTCCTACAGCTGTGTTTATCACAACTGAATTTGAACTCAATTTTTATATCGCATTGGACATTGGCTGCTTTTTGAATACAGTTATGCTTCTTGCCAGAAGTTACGGACTGGGGACTGTTCCTCAGGCTGCATTATCCGCATTCCCTGAAGTGGTCCGTAAAGAATTGGGTCTAGCCGAATCCGAAAAAATAGTCTGCGGTTTAAGTTTGGGTTATCCTAAACCTGACTCAACATTAAATAAGTTTCATACACCCAGGGAAGAAGTTTCCGATTTGGTGAAATTTTACACTTAAATCTTAACGCAAAATTAACGCAAATCCTGGTCCCTCTCACGCGGGTTCGCATTGACGAATTCCAAAAAACAGGTTAGGTTTTTGGAATAGACGGAATGTTTCCGCCTGGGAGGAATTTTGTCTTATACATTTTTAATCGTTTTAGTTGTCGTATTATGTGGTTATCTTTCCTTCTCCATTTTAAAACCGGAAAAGTTTTAGGAGATCGATATGAACGGAAACGACTCAATCTTTTTCTTTTTATATTTTGCAGTTTTATTTCTTCTCTCTCCCTTTTTAGGAATTTATATAGCAGACGTTCTTAAGGGAGAAGTTTCCAAACGATTCCCATTCCTTTCCAAATTTGAGTCCTTCTTATATAAGATTTCTGGAATAAAGGAAGATCAAAATTCTGATTGGAAAGTTTATCTACTCGATATAGGGAATTTTACTCTTTTAAGTTTGGCCTTGGTTGTGCTCGGACTTCATTTCCAGGATCTTCTTCCTGGAAATCCTGAAGGTAAGCCTGCAGTTTCTTGGGACCTCGCTTGGAATACTGCAGTTAGTTTTGTAACTAACACAAATTGGCAGGCATACTCCGGAGAAGTTTCTCTCTCTTATTCGAGTCAGATGTTACTCTTAGGGGTGCAAAATTTTGTAAGTGCTGGAGTTGGGATTGCGGTGCTCGCGGCAATGGCGAGAGGAATGACCTCTAAGTCAGGCGAATCTTTTGGTATCGGTAACTTCTATATTGACCTAACCAGAAGTATATTATATATTCTTTTACCAATTTCACTCTTGGTTGCTTTCGTTTTGGTATCCCAAGGTGTGGTTATGGATTTTTCCCAATATATAAGTGCGATCGGGATAGAAGGTCAGTCTGTAAAAATCCCGCTTGGACCTGCCGCTTCTCAAATTGCTATCAAACAATTAGGAACAAATGGGGGTGGATTTTTTGGAGTAAATTCGGCTCATCCATTTGAGAATCCTACCGTTTTCTCCAATTGGGTCCAATGTATTTTGATCTTACTTCTCCCTGGAGCATTGCCTTTTGCTTATGGAAGATGGGTTGGTTCTTGGAAGGCGGGCCTTTCTATTTTTTTTGGAATGACTCTTCTTTTTGTTTTAAGTCTTTCCGTGTCTCTTTGGTCTGAAAGTAACTTCGCGGGAAATTGGGAAGGCAAAGAAACCAGATTTGGTGTGGCCCAAAGTATTCTTTGGGGAATGGCGACCACAGCAGCATCTAATGGTTCAGTGAATGCAATGCATGATAGTTTTTCTCCACTTTCAGGAGGATTAGCAGTTTGGAATATTCTTATAGGAGAAGTTGTATTCGGTGGTGTAGGTGTTGGACTTATAGGGATGTTATTCTATGTAGTCCTCACAGTATTTATTGCAGGACTCATGGTAGGAAGGACTCCTGAATATCTAGGAAAAAAGATAGAAGCAAAAGAAGTGAAACTCGCACTTGTTGGAGTTTTAATGCCAGGGCTTTGTATTCTTTTATTCACTGCATTTTCCCTTCTTTATGAATCTGCTCTTTCATCTCGAACAAATTTGGGACCTCATGGTCTGACCGAAATATTATATACATTTGCTTCTGCCTCAGGTAATAACGGATCTGCATTTGCAGGTTTAAATGCGAATACTCCATTTTATAATCTAACTCTTTCTTTCTGTATGTTAGTAGGAAGATTTGCAGTAATCATTCCTGCCTTGGGACTATCCGGTGCTTTATTGGGCAAGAGGGTTACTCCAAAGGGAGAAGGTACTTTCTCAACGGAAAGTCCTCTGTTTGTGTTACTTCTTCTTTCCGTAATATTCTTAGTAGGAGCTCTAACATTCCTACCCGTTTTGGTTTTAGGACCTGGAAGTGAACATATCCTTCTACATTCTGGTTCGAAATTTTAAGGTTTAATATTATGAAAAACAAAAGTTCTTCTTTTTTTCAAGATCCAAAGTCTTTACTGAAAGCAATTTTGGATTCTTTCGTGAAATTGGATCCGAGGGTTCAATGGAAAAATCCTGTAATGTTCATAGTGTATATAGGTGCAATATTAAGTTCTTATGATTTAGCCTTTCATCCTGTAAATTTGAGTTTTGGTCTACAGATTTCCCTTTGGTTATGGGCTACGGTCCTATTTGCCAATTTTGCGGAAGCACTGGCAGAAGGCAGAGGAAAAGCAAAAGCAGAGTCCTTGAAAAAATCAAGAAAGGAATCCAAGGCAAACAAATTAAATGGAAGTTCTGTTATTATAGTTCCTTCTTCAGAGTTAAGAACCGGAGACAAGGTAGTTTGCCAAGCAGGTGATCAAATCCCTGGTGATGGCGAGGTGGTAGAAGGTATAGCCTCTGTAGATGAGTCTGCAATTACAGGAGAATCTGCCCCTGTGATCAGAGAATCTGGAGGAGATAGATCCGCAGTCACTGGAGGCACAAAAGTTTTAAGTGATAAAATCGTAGTTCAAATCACAACTGATCCCGGAAAAACTTTTATAGATAAGATGATCTCTCTTGTAGAAGGAGCTTCCAGGCAGAAGACTCCGAATGAGATCGCACTCTCTATTCTTCTTTCCGCTTTATCTTTAGTTTTCTTGGTCGCGATAACATCTCTTGTCCCCGCTGTATTCTATAGCCAAAAGGAAGGTGGGGGAAATTTAGGACTTTCCGGTTCTTTTCCTGCGTTAGTTGGTCTTTTGGTGTGTTTAATTCCTACTACGATCGGTGGTCTTTTGTCCGCGATAGGTATTAGTGGCATGGACAGGCTCATGAGAAGGAACGTAATTGCTAAATCAGGGAGAGCAATCGAAGCAGCAGGAGATATAGACGTTTTATTATTGGATAAGACAGGAACAATCACTTTGGGAAATAGAATGGCTACCAGATTTGTTCCGGCTCCCGGAATTTCAGAAAAGAAAATTGCAGATGCTTCACAACTTGCGTCTCTCTCTGACGAAACACCGGAAGGGAGATCTATTGTAGTATTAGCAAAAGAAAAATTCGATCTAAGAGGAAGGAATTTATCTGAATTAGGAGGGAGATTCGTTCCATTCACTGCTAAAAGTAAAATGAGTGGAGTGGACTTTGATCTTGATGCAGAGGGAAAAACAAAACCTTCGATCCGAAAGGGAGCAGCCGAATCTATTCGGAATTATATTACAAGTTTAGGTGGAGAATATCCTAAGGAAATTTCTGACATAGTAGATGAGATCGCAAGAGAAGGAGGAACTCCTTTGGTTGTTTCAGAAGGAAGAGAAATTTTAGGTGTCATTCATTTGAAAGACATTGTAAAAGGTGGGATCAAAGAAAGATTTGCAAGGCTAAGGCAGATGGGGATCAGAACTGTGATGATCACCGGAGATAATCCTTTGACTGCGGCAGCTATCGCTGCAGAAGCTGGGGTGGATGATTTTATTGCAGAGGCAACTCCTGAAACAAAATTAAGACGTATCCGTGAAGAACAATCAGGTGGAAAACTTGTGGCTATGATTGGTGACGGAACAAATGACGCTCCGGCTTTAGCACAAGCAGATGTGGGTGTTGCGATGAATACCGGAACCCAAACTGCGAGAGAAGCTGGGAATATGATCGATCTAGATAGTAATCCCACTAAACTGATAGAGATTGTGGAGATAGGAAAACAACTTCTGATGACAAGAGGTTCTTTAACTACTTTCAGTATCGCAAATGATGTATCTAAATATTTTGTGATACTACCCGCTATGTTTGCTGGATTATTCCCAATAGGTGGAATAGGTGCTTTATCAATTTTGAATATTCTAGGTTTTGCAAGTCCTGAATCTGCGGTTTTAAGTGCAGTGATCTTTAATGCACTGATCCTTGTGTTTTTGGTTCCTCTCGCGCTAAAAGGTGTGAGTTACAGACCTGCGGGAGCTGATTCGGTTCTGGCTCGAAATGTATTTATTTACGGGTTCGGCGGTCTTATCCTTCCTTTTTTTGGCATCAAAGGAATCGATCTGATTTTAAGTTTTACTAAGGGAGTATTCGTATGATCAGAGCAGTTTTGCAATTAGGGCTTTGGACTTTTGTATGCGGTGTTTTCTATCCAGTTCTTGTATATGGATTTGCTAAGTTTACTTTTCCAAAGGCGAGCTCCGGCTCCTTGGTTGAAATAGATGGAAAGGTAATCGGTTCTGATTTACTCGCTCAATCTTTTGAGTCTCCAGAATATTTTCATTCTAGACCTTCTGCGATTGGATATGATCCTTCTTCTTCGGGTGCTTCTAATCTAGGGCCTACTAGTGCGCAACTTTCTAAAAAGGTGGAGCAAAGAAGAACTTACTGGGTTGCAAGAGGTGGAACCGAACCCGTGCCTTCTGAACTTTTATATTCTTCTGGAAGTGGGTTAGATCCTCACGTAAGTCCGGAAACGGTAAGTTATCAAATCCCATTAGTTGCGAAAACAAAAGGAATTTCAGAAGATATATTGGTCAGATTGGTAGAAGAGACAATTGAATCTCCTGAATTTGGACTATTTGGTCCGACTAAGGTGAATATTCTAAAGTTGAATCTTAAATTGAGATCCATTTACTTAGAAAAAAATATTCAGAAAAATTAATATTACCAGTGAGACCTGCAGAAGAAAATAGACCGGATCCGGATGAATTACTTTCTCGGATCGGAGGGGACGTAACTAAAACCAGAGGAAAATTAAAAATTTTCTTTGGTATGGCCGCAGGTGTAGGAAAAACTTTTGAGATGCTCCGAGATGCTCAAAAAGCAAAATCGGAAGGAATTGATGTTTGGATCGGTTATTTAGAAACTCATAATAGAAAAGAAACAGAAGCTCAAGCGGAAGGTCTTTCTATTATTCCCAGAAAAAGATCCAAATATAAATCAGTAGATCTGGAAGAAATGGACTTAGATGCGATTCTGGAGAAAAAACCGGATCTGGTATTGATAGATGAACTTGCCCATACAAACGTTCCAGGTTCCAGACATCCCAAAAGATACCAAGACGTTCTTGAAATTTTGGACCAAGGAATAAACGTTTATTCCACTTTAAATGTGCAACATTTGGAAAGTAGGGCAGGTATCGTAGAGGAAATTTCAGGAGCTCCCGTTTCTGAGAGAGTTCCTGATTCTATTTTAGAAATTGCTGATGAAGTAGAATTGATCGATCTGGTTCCTGATGATCTGATCAAACGTTTAAAAGAAGGAAAAGTATATCCTTCTGATAAGGTTCCGCAAGCCCTCCATTCATTTTTTAAGATTCCAAATTTGACTGCACTTAGAGAACTTTCTTTAAATTTTACTTCGAAATTGGTGGATAGCGAACTTTCTAGATTGGAACCAACTAAGGATTCCAAACTTTCGGATAAAATTTTGGTGGCTGTATCTTCTTCTCCCCAAGCCGCTAATTTGATACGTTATGCTAAGAGGATTGCATTCGGATTGAAATGCCATTGGGCTGCAGTGCATGTAGATGACGGAAATGTATTATCTACAGAAGAGAAAGATCTTCTTAGAGAAAACTTAGGCCTTGCTCGGGAATTAGGTGCAGAGATACTAAATTTTTCGGATAGAGATCTAGTTCTTGGGATCGTCCGAGCAATCAATCGGGCCAAGGCAACTCATGTTGTAATTGGTAGAAGTAGTAAATCTAAACTTTCCAGGATCTTTAAGGGTGGTTCTTTTATAGATAAACTGAGTGAGCAACCTGGAGATTTTCAGATACTCCTTGCTCCTACTAAAATCACTAAAGAAAAACTTAAATTCCGATTTGGATTTTTTACAAGAGGGACTAGATCGAAACCTGTTCAGTATTTTTTTTCTTTTCTGGCATTACTTGGGATCACTTCTTTTAATCTTTTATTAAATATTTTTGCAGGTTATTGGTCTATAGGGCTCGTATATCTATTTTTTATAATGTTCGTTGCCTTATTTGCGGGCAGAGGACCTGTTTTAATTACTGCGTCGTTGAGCGCAATCTTTTGGAATTTTCTATTCATTCCTCCTAAATTCACATTCTACATTGAAAAAGTTGAAGATTGGATGATGTTTGGGACTTATTTTGTATTGGCCTTAGTCTTAGGAGCATTAACAACAAGATTAAGAGACAGAGAAGAAGCTCTACAAACAGGAGAAGAAGCGCTATCCGGTCTTTATAGACTTTCGGTTGCATTATCTAAAACTCATAGCTTGGATGAAATTGTATCCGTTGCTGTAGAAACGATTGGAGATACATTTCAATCTTCTGTTTTGGTCTTACTTGCTGATCAGGATTCTTTACTTTCTCGAACTCCTCATCCTAAGAGTGGATTTAATCCGGACATGAAAGAATCTGCTTTGGCTGCTTGGACATTCCAAAATAGAAAACCATCCGGAAAAGATACGGATACTGTTCCAATGTCTAAAGGTTTGTATCTTCCACTTCTTACGCCAGGCGGTTGTTTTGGAGTTATTGGATTAGATAGAGAAAATAAGGAAAGTTTAGAATTAGAAGAAGAGAGTCTTCTATTCTCGATGTTAAACCAAGTCGCCTTGGCTTTAGAAAGAATACAGTTACTTGGAATTCGTGCAAACGCTAAGTTGGTAGAAGAGTCTGAAAAATTTTATTCTGCATTATTCAATTCGGTCAGTCATGATTTCAGAACTCCGTTAACTGTGATCCGTGCCTCTTTGGATCTATTAGAAACAAGTGATGGAAAAAACGAAAAAGAGAAGTCCGACTTATTCTCTGAGATAAGAATTGCTTATAAAAAGTTGGATCGATTGGTGGGAGATCTTTTGGATATGTCCAGATTGGAATCCGGAAGGTTGATGTTGGACCTCCAATGGGAAGATCCCCTAGACTTAATAAATGAAACAATTCGGATCGCAGACTATGAAAAGGGAGACCATATTTTATCAGTTCAAACGGATGAAACTATGCCTCTTGTTCGAATGGACAGAAGATTGATGATCCAAGTTTTAATCCATCTTCTGCAAAACGCATTTTTACATACTGAAAAAAATAGTGCCGTTATAGTAAGAGCAAGTGTTCCTAAGGATCATCTTTTGTTAACCGTAGAGGATAATGGACCTGGAATTCCCTCCGGACAAGAAAATAGAATTTTTGAAAAGTTCACCAAGGTTTCAGGGACTATCCAAGGAACAGGACTCGGACTTTCTATCTGCAAAGGGCTTGTGGAAGCTCAAGGTGGAAAGATCTGGGCGGAAAATAAACAAGAGGGCGGAGCCAGATTTCTAATCCGAATTCCAGTGCTTACTTTCCCTCCTTTGGAGGATTCGATTGTCTAGCCCAATCATAATGATCATAGACGATGAGATCCAGATCCGTCGGTTGCTTCGAGTCGCTTTTGAAAAAGAAGGTTATAAAGTAGAAGAAGCAATCTCTGTAGATGATGCATTATCAAAAGTTTATATGGTTCGCCCTGATAGTATTATCTTGGATTTGGGTTTACCAGAAAAAGGTGGAGAAGAATTCCTAAAAAAGATCAGAGAGTCAGGTTCTAAAATCCCAGTATTAGTACTAAGTGTTAGAGATTCAGAAAAGGATAAGATCTTTTTATTAGATAGTGGTGCGGATGATTATCTTACGAAACCTTTCGGGATCGGAGAATTACTTGCAAGGATTAGAGTATTATTAAGACATTCTTCTCCTGAAAAAACAGATGTTAAAGTAAGGATCGGACTTTTGGAATTGGATTTCGGAGCTAGAAAGGTTTTGAAAGAAGGTAAAGAAGTCCGTTTGACACCAACTGAATATTCTTTTCTGAAATTATTAGCCACTTATCCAGGAAAAATAGTAACCCAAACCCAAATCTTAAAAGAACTCTGGGGTCCGAACCAAATGGCGGAATCAGGTTATTTGAGAGTCTATGTAAATCAGATCCGCAAAAAAATAGAAAGGGACCCCGGTAATCCTGAAATTTTGATCACTGAACCCGGGGTGGGTTATTTTTTAAAATCAGACTGATAATTAAGTTTTCTTAATCTTTATAACGAACTAAGAATAAACCAGAGCCGTCTGAAAGTTCCCAATTCCTAAATTCGGTCTCTTCTTCCCAGGTTTCTAAATCACAGATCACTAAGTCTGCTTCAGAAAGTATCTGAGGATTTTCTCCCTTTAGGATAGTGATCTTTTCTTTTTTAAGAAGATTTCTTTCCTTTTGTGAAAATTGAGGAACTTTACCTCTTGGATCCCAGATAGAAAGTTTAGCGCCGATTTTCTTAGCCATCGCAAGAGCAAAACCTAATAGTTTTACATCCTTATCTGAGTAAACTGCTAAGATAAAACGATCTAATTCTTTTAATTTTTCTGCTACAAGTATCCCTGCGTTTGTTTCTGATTCGGAAAGAAGTGTTCTGATCTTTCCACCAAGTACATCGTCACTAAATAAGGATCTTGCTCCACCAGTTAGGAATATATTATAATTTCCTGATTGGATTGTTTTTAGTATATCTCTTGTGACATTATCAGAAGGTTTATATAGAGTGTTTAATTTGATCCCTAATTCTTTAGAAAGTTTGAATAAAGGTTCAAAACTTTTTTTCTCATATTTTTGAGCAGTTTTACCTGAGATCCAAGAATCAGGAGTGAGGTGAAGAGCTGTTACTGCTTTTGTTTTATTTCCGTTTTGGAATAAACCGGAGGCAAGCCTAAGTAGATCTACACCTCTGGAATGTAATGCGAATGCAAGTAGTATACCTTCTTCTCTTTTGTCTTTTACTACTGCAAAAATTCTCTCTATTAAATTCAAGCTTGGTCCGGTCATATATGTTGTGACCAATGCCATTAGCACCATCATGGAGAATATCTGAGAAGATAATACTCCGATATCATAACCGATATTGAGGACGATCAATTCCATTAGTCCTCTGGTGTTCATGAGTGCACCTAAGGATAAGGAATCTTTCCAGTTGTTTCCAGATGCTTTAGATGCGATTGTACTTCCTGCAAATTTTCCTACAATGGCAACTGTTAATACCATTGCAAAGTCCCACCATAAGTTCCCTTGGTTTAATAGACCAATCTGAGTCCTGATTCCGGTTAACGCGAAGAATAATGGAAGAAAGATCGCAGTACTTAAGTCTTCTACCTTTTCCGCTAAAAGTGTTCTGAGTTTGGGTTTGTCTGGCATAACAACACCAGCCAAAAATGCTCCAAACAATGCATGGATTCCGATTGATTCAGTGATCCAAGCAGACGCAATAGGGAAGAGTAAAAACAGAGCCACCGCCATTTTGGTGAATGCTTCTCTGTTTGTGAAAATTCCTCCTGCTCTATGCATTGCAGGTTGAACGATCTTCCACATGATGAGAACGTAAATGATTGCAAGGATTATGGTGAATAATGCTGCTAATAGTCCGCCTGCTTGCACAAGAGCGATCACTATTGCAAGTAAGCACCAAGCGGTCAAATCATCGGAAGCAGCACATGTGAGTGCGAGTCCTCCAAGTTTTGTTTTGGTAAGTCCTCTTTCTTGAACGATACGTGCAAGTACTGGAAAGGCAGTGATACTCATACCTATCCCCATAAATAAGGAGAAGGAGAGGAAGCTAACCTCCGGAGGAGCTAATGTTTTATAAATGGAAAGTGCTAAGATTGCACCTAATAAGAAAGGAAGAAGGATGCTCGCATGAGAGATAAGTATCGCAGAGTCTGCTTGGTTTCTAAGTATTTTTAGATCCAACTCCATTCCGACTACGAACATGAAAAATACCAGACCGATCTGGCTTAATAGTTGTAACGAACTTAAGGAAACTTTCGGAAATAAGAATTGATACTGTTCTGGGAATAATAACCCAAATAAGGATGGGCCTAATAATATACCTGCGAGGATCTCTCCGACTACGAATGGTTGTCTTACAAGAACTGCAAGTTTACCCATTACTCGAGTCGCTGCTATTACGACTCCGATTTGTAATAATAGAAGTGGAAGTGGTTCATGGAAACCCTTCCAAAGTTTTGCCCCAGCTTTTTTCCAAACATCTATTGGATCTTCTGTAGACTCGACCGAGGTTGAAGAACTAACTTCGATGTTAGTAACTTTACCAACTTCTAATGACTTGCCTTGTTTCGTTATGAAAGCAAAGGCTCCGAAAGAAAGTATTAATAGGGTGATATAGAAAATCGCGTTTCGTTTCATCCTTAGAATCAGAAACCCTCGGAATGTTGGAGTTCCTCCATACTATAAAAAAGGAAAGAATGAGAAAAGAATAATACTTAATTGGATGAAGAGAAATATTTTTCCCAAAAGCCTTTTTCTCTTAGATATTCCATGCCAAACTTTGCAGCCTCTAAGGGTGATAAGGTTTCAGATTCGCTTTCTATTCTAGATAAGAATAGATAAGATCTTTTTGGGCCCTTCCAAAAGAACCAATACCAAGAGACTGACCTTCCTTGGGCGTATCCTGTTGCAGAATCAGAATAAAAACCGGAGTAGTTCCCGAAGTTGCCATCTAATCTATGGCTGCCTGTTGGGTTTTTGATCTCTCCTGGATTTCTTTCTAGGCCTTCTAATACTGAGTTCAGATTTTTCTTTCTGACTTCTAACTCTCCGTTGAATAGTTTCCATAAGAATAAATAAAATTCTTCTGCAGTCCACGAATATCCTCCATCCATCCAAAAGGATTTAGAAGGTTCGAATGGAACCGATGTAGGAAGTCCAACAGAGTATAGCCAAGGTTTTAGTTTAGTGGTTCCAGTATCTGTCCATATCTTTTGGAAATACCAAACTGTGGAATTTTCCAAAGAGGTCCTTAGATTCTGTTCCTTCTGCCATCTGATGTAAGGGAATTTAGTTTTGTCCCAAGGAAAATATCCATGAGGATCTTTTAATGTTCCAAGTTCCAGTGCCGCGAGAGCAAGTACCGGTTGGAATACATACATAGAAGGGGAGCTTTTTTTACAGTTGTCTTCTCCCACTTTTAAAAGTGTGCCTTCTTCTATTTCGGCTAAAAATAGGCAGACTTTTTTATCTGAGAGATTGAGTTCTTCTTTTTGGATGATCGGCGAGTCGGTTCCTGTTTTTACGGAACAGGAAAGAAGAAGGACCGCAAAAGAAAAATATAATATTCGCCTCATGAAAACCAGGCGTAAATCGTAAGATAAGTAACAAATAATGAAAGTGGGATGTAAAACATCAGAAAAATTTTTCCGATCTTTCTCCAATCCGTAACTGTGTATTTTTTCACGAATTCGATCATTTGTTCCTGATTCATAGCGTACAACTCACTCGAATCATTCCAGCCGAAAATATTTCCTGCGAGTCTTCCGATCATTTCGTCTTTATGAGCTTGTATGGTATCCCAAGCTTCTGCCTTTTCGGAGGAATCTGAAGAGAGAAGTTGGAGAAACGCTTTAGGAACTAAGAATACTCTTCCAATCATTAGGCTTGAGGCCCTTGTAAATAATCCCAAAAAGAACATCGCCGAGAAGAGTGGATTTTCTCTCTTGAACCAAAATACGATCCCGAGACTTACCACATAAGCTCCGTATCCTATATATAACCCGGCGAGCTCGAATCTTCGATTCGTTTTTTTCTCTTTTAAAAATTCTTCGTACAATTGAGAGGATACGGTTTTCATTCTCTTATCAATCCGAGCTTGGACTTCTGTAAATTTCAGGATCTGAATGCTACGATTTTTGGATTCGGTAAGGAGACAAGTATTTCTGATCTCACTTCCGCCATTCCTCTCTTATGTCTCAGGCATGATTATAAAAAGCAAAACTGAAAATCTCATCTTCTTCCGAAAATAAGAAAAAAGAAAAGGCGGAACGGATGAGCGGCGCAGTTCGTAAAAAAGAAAGAAAGATACTCACCGGTGAATTTTGGACATCTAAACAAAGACAGGCTCATCCAATCCATTATGTAGTTAGCTACAGAGCTTCGTTTAAGCCTGAATTGCCCGCCTTCTTCATCGGGAAATATTTAGAGAATCGAAAAGGAATCGTATTTGATCCTTTCGGCGGAAGAGGGACCACAGCGGTCCAAGCAAATTTAGAAGGTTATGCTGCTATCCATAATGATATCAGTCCAATGTCCTTATTCTTAGCGAAGTCCAGACAGACTGTACCTTCTATCGAAAAACTGGAAAGAGCACTTGATTCTCTCAACCTGAGCTCTAAGGTTAAAGAAGAAAAAGAAGACGAGGGTCTTTTACATTTTTATCATAAAGATACTTTAAAAGAAATCAAGAACCTGAAAAAGGTCCTGGCTGATTCAGATTCTCCTGAACTTAGATATTTGGGTCTGACTGCATTGTCTAGGCTTCATGGACATAGTAACGGATTCTTTTCGGTATATAGTTTTCCTCAGATCTCTATTCCTCCTTTGGCTCAAAAAAGAAATAATGAGAAGAAAGGAGTCGTTCCTGATTATAGAGAGATCAAACCCCGAATTCTTCAAAAGATGAGAAGGGACCTGAAAGAATCTCTTACTCCTTTTTATCATGAGTTTTCTTCCAGAAACGAATATACCAATCATTCTTCTTTGGATCTTTTTGGTTTAGAAGACGATTCAGTGGATCTTGTAGTGACTAGCCCTCCATTTTTGGACAAGGTAAACTACGAAGAAGACAATTGGCTAAGATATTGGTTTCTAGATATAGAACTGGAGAAGGACCAGAAGCCAAGTATATTCGCGACTCTTGCTGGCTGGTGTGAATTTATCCAAGGGACCTTGGCAGAACTTTCCAGAGTGGTAAAACCTGGTGGAACAGTTGTCATGGAAGTAGGAGAAGTTCGAAAAGGTAAAACAGTCTTCAACCTGGATGAATACGTGATCAAATGTGCAGAATCGACTGGCCTTGTTTGGGAAAATACATATATCAACGACCAGAAGTTTACGAAACTTGCCAATTGCTGGAATGTTTCGAATAACGAAAAAGGTACAAATTCAAATCGCTGCGTGGTTTTCCGGAATCTGAAGTAAGAGTTCCTACCTTCTACTTCTTCCTAAAAACCTGTATTTTGTCTCAAAAATCCTTAAAACCCCTGAGGATTTTTCGGGAATGGCCGATAGGTTAAGGGAATCGAGGTATAAACTCAAATGATGCGTTCCCTTTGGACAGCCGCGACCGGAATGATCGCTCAGCAATTTCATATAGATACAATTTCCAACAACTTGGCAAACGTGAATACCACCGGTTTTAAAAAGAACCGTGCGGATTTTGAGGACTTAGTTTACCAACATATGGTTTTGGCAGGAACTCCTGCTACTTCCGTGAGTGAAATTCCTACAGGTGTGAATGTGGGTCATGGTGTGAGAGCAGCTGCTTCTCAGAAATTATTCGAGATCGGTTCTTTTCAGGCTACAGGTAATAAACTGGACCTTGCAATCACAAGCGAGATGGGATTTTTCAAGATCCAAATGCCTGACGGAAGTTTTTCTTTTACTCGTGACGGTTCTTATAAGATAGATTCTAACCAGCAAGTGGTAACATCTAACGGTTATTTGTTGGAGCCACCACTTATTCTTCCGGAAGGTGCAATCCTAAACACTCTGATGATCTCCGAGCAGGGAGAAGTTACAGTTAAAATTGGAGCGGATATCCGTCCTACTGTGATTGGTCAGGTGGAATTATATCGTTTCGTGAACCCTGCGGGTCTCCAAGCAATCGGTAAAAACTTATTCCAAGAAACTGTTGCTTCTGGTCCTGAAATTCCTGGAACTCCTGGTATGGAAGGTTTCGGGAATGTTCTGCAAGGATTCTTGGAGATGTCTAACGTTAAAATCGTAGAAGAGATGGTGAATATGATCGTGGCTCAAAGAGCTTATGAGTCTAACTCTAAAGCCATCCAAACTTCCGATAACATGTTATCTACTGCGATCGGACTGAAACGTTAATTAATATGAGTTTCCGTTTTTACATTTCGTTCTGTATCTTGACCGGTCTATTTGTATCCGGTTTAGGGAAGATAGAAGGAATGGAAGCGGTTTATCTACGTGGAAAACTTCTAACTCAAAAGAAAGAAGTTTTATTGTCCGAGATCGCTAAACTTCCAGACGGAATGAAAGACAAGGTTGTATTAAAAAATCTGAATGCACCTGTTGTGATCCGCCCTGAAAACTTAAAAGAAATCCTGGCAGGCATTCCGGTTTCTGGAAAAGAAACATTAGTATTACCTTTGGATTCTGAATTGGATCCGGAAGACTTAGAAGAAAGTCTTAAAAAAGAAGTTTCTAAACTTCCTCAGGATAGAGAAGGGGATTTTAGAATTTCCTATCTGAGCGGAGAAAGGTTTGTCCCAAGTCAAGGTGTTGAACTGAAATGGGCAGGACTTCCTCAAGTCATTCATCCTGGACAAGTTGTTGCTTCTTTGGATTTCTATTTCGAAAATAGAAAGGTCCATACTCAAAGAATTAAATTTAAATTGGAAAGAAGAACAAACGCACTCTTTGCCAAAAAAGAGATCCATAAGGGACAAAAACTACAGGCTGAAGATCTGGAAGAAAGAACTGTCTATATGGAAGAATCTTTTACTGACGGAATTTCCGGTAAGGATATAGGCTCCACCGCACTGAAGGATCTACTTCCAGGGGAACTTCTCCGCAAAAAACAATTTAGATTTCTATTCGATGTACAAAGAGGCGGGGATGTAAACCTTGTTTATACCAAGGGGAATCTCGTGGTAAAATCCAAGACAAAAGCATTAAGTTCCGGTAATATTGGGGAGATCATAGACGTTACTTCTCATTCCAAAGAAGGGAAAATTTCTGCAAGAGTGGTGGAGAAGGGCACAGTCCTTTTAGAGAATTGATATGATCCGTAGTCTGAAATTTATACTTCCACTTTTATTTTTATCCGGAATGATCGCTCTATTTGCACAGGATCTTTCTCAATGGCAGGATAAAAATCCTTACTCCAGAAGTCAAAATCTGAAAGTGGGAACTACTATATTCGTAAAATTGAAAGAAGGTTTTACTGCAGAGTTTGAGATTGAGTCCACTGCAGATGAGAATATTACTATCAAAGCTGTTCCTGATAAAAAAGTGATCCCTGAGAATCCTACATATAATACGGACCGCACAATCGTTCGTAAAAATAAAGGTAAGATCAAATCATTAGGAAAGTTAAAGGGAAATCTGACTGCTGTAGTAACAGCGATAGATACAAATACCGGCCTTTTAACTTTACAAGGACAACGTTCTTCTACATATAATGGGGAACCTTCTCAAGTTCTTTTGACTGGAAGATTATCTCCTGAGTTTATTTCCAGAGACAATTCTGTGGATGCTGATCGTATTGCTGATTTGCAGATCCAGTTTACTGGCCGAATTGAACCTAAAAATTTACAACCTCCTATTACTTTAAAAACGATCAATAACCCTGATGGAACTGTAAGTGTTAAGGCAGAACTGTCAGAAGAAGAAAAACAAAGATATATTCTGGAACAGTTGAATCGTTTATTAGGAGAATCTAAATGAAAAGAGCAGTTTTACTTTTTTTAATATTCTCCTTGTCTCTTTCTGGGGCAGAAGTTCGCTTAAAGGACTTAGCTAAGATAGAAGGGATTAGAGATAATCAGATTACCGGTTATGGGATCGTAGTTGGGCTTCCTGGTACTGGAGATTCTAAAACTCCAATGACTACTGAGAGTATGAAAAATTACCTCAAGAACCTGGGAGTAGATGCGAATCTAAAGCCAGAACAAACTAAAAACATAGCATCCGTATTAATTACTGCTAATATTCCTTCTTACGCTCGTAAAGGTGATAGATTAGATGTGACTGTATCTTCTATAGGAGATGCAAAGTCTTTGGAAGGAGGAGTTCTTCTCCAATCTCCTTTAAAAACTGCAAACGATAAAATTTATGCGGTTGCAAGTGGAGTTATCTCTTTCGGTGGGAAAGAAAACACTGCAGGTGGACTCGGAAGAGCTTCCAAAAAGACTGTTGGGATAGTTCACGCAGGTGCAATAGTAGAAACTGAATTGAAGGAAGATTTCTTTTCCAATCAAAGAGTGGTCATTCGTTTAAATAGCCAAGACTTCTCTTTGATGAATAGTGTAGTGAATCGTATTAAGGAAACTGTTCCTGAAAAATTCGGATTGAAAGCAGAATCCATCCAAGCTTTAACTCCTTCCGAGATCGTTATAGAAGTGGGTGCTGGATTTTCTGCTAAGTCTCCAGGACTTTTAAATCTTCTTTCTGATCTGGAAAACATTACTGTAGAATCTAATCCAAGAGCAAAAGTAGTGATCAATGAAAGATCAGGAGTCATCGTGATGGGTGGAAATATCACAATCGATGAAGTTGCAGTAGCTAGATCCGGATTAAGTCTTTCTGTCGCGGATAAGAACAGAAGGCCTTTGAGACTGAGCGGAGAAAAACCCCCTACTAAGGAATCTTTCGTGATAGAGGAGGCCACTCAGGTCTCAGATGTAGTGGAAGCATTGAATAAAGTAGGAGCTTCTACAAAAGATATTATAGCAATTTTAGAAGCATTGAAGGCAGCAGGTGCTCTTCATGCAGAATTGGAGATACAATAATGATAGATAAAATACAAGACTATCGATCTAAATTGGATCTTACTGAAAGACCGGAAGTCCAAAGACTTTTACGTGAAGAAAAAAACACAAAGCCTGGTCAAAGTTTTCCGGATCAATTAAGAGAAGAATTTAATAATACTTTATCCGGAAAAATTTCTTCTTCTGAAGTGAGAATGCCTCATAATATTAAAGAAGAAATTAATGCTGACCCATATCGTAAAAAGTTATTCGATGCTTCGGGTGAATTCGAATCCATGTTCGTTAAAATGATGTTGAAAGAAATGAAAGCGACAGTTCATAAGTCTGGACTCATTGATGGCGGATATGCGGAAGAAATTTTTGAAGATATGCTTTATGACGAATATTCTAAAAATCTATCTGCAAATTCTTCTTTGGGGCTTGCAGAACAGATCTATCAGTCTCTATCTTCTAATCTTACGCCGATCTCTAAATTGGATTCGAAAATTTAATTTCCTTCCTTCTCCCAGGCTCTGACAAATCCTTTCGCAGAAAGATTTTTTGCAGCCTGAGGACTTACTCCAAAACTTTTTAATACCAGAGTCATCATTTCGCGGTCGTGAGTGTTATCCTTTGCACGGCCTTCTAAAATATTACGAATTCCGTAATGTAATGCTCCTACAAATAAACCCAGAGCGGATTCTTCCGATTCGATTTGGAATTTTCCGGATTTGATCCCGTTTTTTAAATCGTTTCTGGGATAACTTAATAATAAGTCGCTCATTCTGGGTGCGACAGCCGCAATCCTGATCAAAGCCCAGGCCCATTCGAAATCGTTTCTGGCTTTCTTAAAAAATAGGATACCTGCGAGAGCCATTCTTTCTGCGGGATCTTTTAGATCCTTCATACCGATCTCGACTTCTTCAGCGAGACCTTCAATCAATGCAAGAGAGGAAGCTTCGAGTAATTCTTCCTTAGTTTTGAAATAATTATAGAAGGTTCCGTTTGCAACCTCTGCCTCAGCGCTCACTTCTGCAATGGAAGTTTCCGCTGCGTCCTTCTGGGCAAATAGGCGTAATGCTGCCTTCATAATTTGGGCACGTGTTCTTTCTCGTTTCGGGAGCAATTTCTTTTTGGGAACTGAGGGCATTCTCTGAATATATATATGAGTCCATCTTTCTTTTCGCAATTACATTTTTGAGAGGTCTCTCAAAAATGTAATTGACCTTTCTTTTTGTTTTGATATAAGTCTCATTTATGAGGAAATAATAAAAAATGAGAGATATCTCATATTTTTTTAAAAACGAAAGACCTAATGTGGTGATCATAGGGGCAGGACCTGTAGGAATTCTTACGGCGAATTTGCTCGGTCTGTATGAAATTCCAACCCTTGTGGTTGATCAAAATCCCGAGATTTTGGAGATTCCTCGTGCGATTTCCCTAGATCAAGACGCCTTAAGAATTTTACAAGCGATAGGATTAGGAGAAGAGGCAGCTCGTACTATGCCCGCAATTTCCGGAGTAGAGATGATTTCTCCTTTGAGTGGACCGCTGGCTAAGATCAATTCGTCCGGCTCTCTCGACGGGCATCCAAGGCTCGTTTCTATTTACCAACCTTCATTAGAAAGAATACTTAGGAAAGGTTTAGAGAGATTTGATCAGGTAAATCTTTGGTCTGAATGTATCTATTTAGATCATACTGAATCAGATTCTGAAATTATAATCAGAGTTAAATGTAAAGACATAGAATATAGAATTAGTACTGGGTTTTTACTCGGCTGTGATGGAGCTCATAGTTCCGTACGAACCCAACAAGGTTGGAAGCTACAAGGATCTTCGTATAGAGAAGATTGGTTAATTTTGGACGTGGCGAATTTGGGTAAAGTCTGGGACAAGGTGGAATTTTTATGTGATCCCAAGCGGCCGGTCGCTCATGTTCCGGGTCCGAATGGTTCTCAAAGGTGGGAATTCCTACTAAAGAAAAATGAAACCAAAGAGGAAATGGAAAGACCTGGAAAGGTGGCGGAACTCATGAAACCATGGGGGGATGTTTCCTCGATGAATGTGGAAAGAACTGCGGTGTACAGATTCCAAGCTAAAACCGCAGACTGTATGGGAAAGGGAAGAGTTTACCTTTTGGGAGACGCTGCACATTTGACTCCTCCTTTTGCGGGACAGGGATTAGTAAGCGGAATGAGGGACGCATTTAATTTGGGATGGAAGATTTCTTCGGTCTTAAAAGGTTCTGCTTCTTATAAAATCCTTTCGAGTTACCATTCGGAAAGAAAATCACATGCAAAAAAAATGATACGATTGGCAGTGTTTTTGGGATCCATTATCATGACCCGAAATAAAATGACTGCAATAGTCAGAGATTTTATATTTAAAATTCTATATTATTCTCCTTTACGTCCATTTCTTTCCGATCTGCGTATAAAACCGGATAACTCTTTTAAAAAAGGCCTGTTCCTTAAAAATAGAAAATTAAGAAAATCTGATATTGTATCCGGAGCATCTTTTCCTCAATTTCCGATAAAGTTGCCCGAAGGAAAAATCGTATTTTCAGATCTCCTTCTGGGAAAGGAGATGATGATTATTGGATACGGTAAACATCCTCTGTCCGTACTAAATTCAGAATCTAAAAAAATATGGGAAGAGATAGGCGGAAAGTATTGTTATCTTACAAGCCAGCAACAATTGTCGGAAAGTTTTTCATCTGATGGCGAAGATATCACTTCTTCTTTCTCTCGTTATTTTGGAGGAAGTGACCGGTTTGTTATCGTTCGTCCGGATCGGATCATTGCCGCCGCATTCTACGCAGAAGAAGCAAACAATACGGTCCAAAAATATCTGGATATTCACCAAGGAAAGTCGCCATGAAACAAATTCCATCTGCTTGTCCAGTTCGATCAAATCACCCACTAAGCAAGGCCTCAGACATTGCTTATATACGATTAGGTAGGAAAAATTTGAAATCCGCCTTCGAGTACTATCAGGATTTCGGATTGGATCCAATAGAGAAAAAAGAAGACCGGATCTTGTTTCGTGGAAATAGCTCCGATCTTCCCTGTTGGTCATTGGAAAAGGCTGACAGGGATTTTTTAATCGGTTTAGGGATCTATGTAAATTCTTCGGAAGATTTCGAGAAGTTGAAAGCACTTCCGGGTGCGGAATTCCTGCAAGGCGGGCGTATCAATTCAATGCCATGCGTGACTCTCATCGATCCTTCGGGACTTCCTGTGGACGTAATGTATGTTTCGGAAGAAATAAAGATAAATCCAGTCGTCCATTGGGGAGAACTTTGGAATTATCCGGGAGAATCTCGTAGAGCAAATCTACCGAGGTCATACGAATCGAGACCAGCTAGGATTATAAGACTTGGGCATGCAGTTTTTCTAAAACAAGAATTCTTAAAGAATGCTTCTTGGTATTGTGATACTTTTGGAATGATTCCTTCCGATATTCAGATCCTTCCGGAATCCAAGGAGCCTGTAATCGTTTTTTTAAGATTTGATCAGGGAGAAGTTCTATCAGATCATCATTCCATAGTAATAGCTTCTGGAATAACGGATAGTTTGGAACATTGTGCCTTCGAGTTGGAAAATCTGGATGAGGTCGCAAAGGGAAGAGAATGGCTTTTAGGAAAAGGGTATCGTTCCGGTTGGGGAATCGGGAGGCATTTGCTTGGGAGTCAAATTTTCGATTATCATAGGGATCCTTCTGGCATGTTAGTGGAACATTATACCGACGGGGATAAATTTGATTCCACGGTTCCTACCGGTGTACATTTAATAAATCGAAAAAGTTTGTATCAATGGGGAGAGGATATGCCCAAGGATTTTTTGGATACTAAACTTTCTTTGCGAAAATTATTGGAATTATGGAAAGGAATTCTTTCCAAAAAACGGATCTCTATATCAATTCTCATGGAATTGAAGAAGGTCGCGGAACTTTCTCCCAGGACTTGGATTAAATATTAAGGAAATCTTATGGCAAAAAATTTTATACGTTTCGAACAAAATGATCATATAGATTGGGGAGAATGGAAACAAGGAAAAGTTTTTCCTTTGGGCGCGGGAGAATTGAATACGAAAGAATTTTTGGAATTTTCCAAAAACAACCCGTCTTCAGGTTCTAAATCTTATTCTGCCGAAGAATTGAAAATTCTTTCTCCAATCACAGCACCATGCCAAGTCGTTTGCCAAGGTGCGAATTATAGACAGCATCTGATCGAATCCGGATTGGACCCGGACGAAAAAAATTATAATCTATTCTTCAGTAAGTCCGATGCTTCTTTAACTTCTCCGCTAGGAAAAGTAATCCGTCCGAAACAAGTCAAGCTATTGGATTACGAAATCGAATTGGGTCTTGTTTTCGGAAAATCCATCCGAGAAACTTGGAACAAAAACTCTGGAGAAGTTTCCGATTACGTCGCAGCTTTTTTTATGGCTAACGATATCTCTGCAAGAGATATACAACTTCCCCAATTGCAATGGTACAAAGGAAAATCTTATCGTACGTTTTTGCCTGCTGGTCCGGTACTTGCCGTTTTAGAACCGGGAGATTTTCAACTATGGAAAAGTTTAGAATTAACCTTACTTGTGAACGATCGAGTAAGACAACATGATACTGCGGCGAATCTCGTTTTTAATCCAGAGGAAAGTATCCGAGAACTATCTCATTTTTGTAATATAGAGCCTGGTGACGTGCTTCTTACCGGTACTCCTTCAGGTTGTGCTTTAAGAGCTCCCGGAAAACTTTTGCAGAAAATTGCAGCACTTCTGCCGGAGAAGAAAAAATGGGAACTATTCCAAAAAGGCCAATTAAAACGATCCGAATATCTTCAACCGGGAGATAATATACGCTCTTTCATTCGTAGCGCAGATCGAAGAATAGATTTGGGAGATCAGATTCTTAGAGTAGAACAGGAGTCCTAGATTGAAAAAATTCGGATCTTTTTTCGAAGGAAAAACTGTTTGGATTACCGGGGCTTCTTCCGGGATAGGTGATTTCTAAATTTGGAAAGGTGGATGTTCTCATCAATAATGGGGGGATCAGTCAACGTTCTTTAGCACATGAGACTTCCATCTCTACGTACGAATCTATTTTAAAGGTGAATTTTTTAGGGAATATCGGATTAACTCTAGCCTTACTTCCTCATTTTCAAGAAAGAAAAGACGGATAAAAATTTGAAAGTATTAATCGTATATCCCGGATTCGTAATGACTAAAATATCAGAGAATGCTCTCTCCGGAAACGGAGTCAAACACGGAAAAATGGATGAGGCAATCCTAAAAGGAATCGATCCTAATGAATATGCGATCGAAATTTTGAATGCGATCATGTCAGAAAAAAAAGAAATGATCATTGCAGGCCCGAAGGAAAAATTCGGGATTTTCCTACATAAATATTTCCCTAACTTATTTGCGAGTTTCATCGCAAGGACGAAAGTTACTTAAGGAAAAACGATTTTTTTCTAAAAGGATTCGCGAGCGATTTGCAGAAAGAAAATCGAAGCAGCCCAATATACTTTTCCTAACGATTGGAATCTATGGACACTTTGAGTTATAACGCTCCAGGGATTCTTTTCCCGGCGATATCGCTACTCATGCTTGCATTTACAAATCGGTTTTTGGGATTGAGTTCTCTTACTAGACAATTATTGGATAAATACAGGGAATCCCAGGATTCTAATATCGAGGCCCAAGTCCGAAATCTTGTAATCAGAATTTCACATATCCGATTCTCTCAGACATTCGGAATTTTAAGTATGACATTTTGTACTGCATCGATTCTATTTATTGCGATTTGGAATATCGGAGCTTGGATCTGTTTCGGACTTTCTTTATTCGCGATGTTGACTTCGTTAGTATTTTCCTTGTTGGAGATCCGACTTTCCGTAAGAGCTTTGGAATTGGAAATACATGCAGTATTTCCTTGGGATTCGTCCCGTTAAAATTTTAGCCGATCGTTAGGGTTTTCTGATTTTTCGTCCGTTAACCGTTATGCAAGGAAATACTTTCCAGGCTAACGTTCGTTGAAAACTGAATTGACTTCGCCGCTTCGGTGATACACAATCCTTTTTCGGTTTCATGATACAGATCAGCGAAATTCTAAATCTTATTTTTAATACGATTGGTCTTGTTGCGATATTTACTTTGTATCGGTTCGGACTTATTGCAAAATACAAATATCTATTTTTCGGTTTTGTTTGTATTTGGTTCAGCAGCCTTTTTACGGTATTAGAAGGTTTCTTTTGGCCCGTCTTTCTGAATTTTCTGGAACATTTCACCTTCCTTTTGTCCGGTGTGTTCTTTCTATTCGGGATTCACATTTATTTTTTAAAAAAGCGGGAAGTCTGAAATGAATTCGATTGTCGCCATGAATCTGGTAACTTTTTTCCTGTACGCGATCGCTTTATTATTTTTAATCCGAAGTATATTAAAAAAACATGTTTTATTTGGACCAGGCATCTTTGCTGCGGCCGCTCTTTCTACCGGATTTTTCGTTTGTGTTTCCAATTTTTTGGAACATTCAGGTATCAGTGATATATTGGACGACTATGAAGGATTTGCGCGAGATCTTTTTGTGATGTTTCTTTTGATCTTTTTATACGTGGATTCCATGCATAGGGAGCAGGCAAAAAGAGAAAAGGACCAAATACAGATCCAGAATGATCTAAGAGAGAAGGCTCTTTTGCTAACAGAGATACATCATAGAGTAAATAATAATTTGCAGATTGTTTCCGGGCTTCTTTCCATGCAGGGCACCATGAGAGAGGATGAAAGTATTGCGGAGGCGTTGAGGATCGCTCAAAACCGGATCCAATCCATCGCAAAGATCCATCAGATCATTTATGATTCCAATAATTTGATCCAAATAGGAGCTTATTCAATTCTGAATTCGGTTATTAAAAATTTAGAAATCACTTACAAAGTGGAATGTAGCAGAGTTTCAGTATCTAGAGAAATGGATCAAAGTATTACCTTGGATCCGGACCGCGCTATGCCGTTAGGTCTTATACTAAATGAACTTTTAACAAATTCCCTAAAACATGCGTTTTGCGAAGGGGAAACAGGGGAGATTTTAATCCGTCTAGAACAAGATGATAAATACATAATATTAAGTGTTTCAGATTCTGGAAAAGGTTTAGAGGATTCTACTCAGAGAAGAAATAGTGGGATCGGAATGAAATTAGTGGAAAGTCTTGTGTTACAAGTCAGAGGAAATGTTCGGGTGGATTCCAGTCAAGGGACCAATGTCAAAATTTTGATCCCTAAGGAAGGAAAACATAGTTTGGTGTTTTCTATTCCTTGAAGAAATTTTAAGAATTTTAATCTATCAAATCCCTAAAACTAATCCCATCTAGATCTTTCTGCAGAGAAGTTTCTGCCTTATCCATTTTTTCTCGAACCTTATCAGGATATACATGGAAAGAAGGATCTTCTTTTAAAAGTGGCTCCGGTATCCTACGATAAAAATCTCCCAGAGTCAGATCTTCTCCTGAAACCACTGGCAACCAGGCTCCGCCTTCATTTGTTTCTACGAGTAGTCCTACTTCGGATAATGTTTTAGTAAGTCTAGGAATTTCTTCTGTATGAAGTCCCGATTTGATAGCAAGATCTGCATTTCGGGGAGCGATCTTGCTTTCTTTTTGGACGGAATAGACCGCTTTTAAGACTCCGATCAGCTTTCTGAATTCGTAACTAAAGGAAGTATGATGCTCTTCTATCAATTGGAATGGTGCGTAATATCTTTCCGGATATTGCACACAGGCTGTTACTTCTGCTCCGAATAGAACGATCAATGATAATGAATACACTCCGATCAAGAAAATAGGAATAGAGGCGAGTGCCTTATATACGATCATTGTGGTTTCGGAGAAGGATGTGATATAAACTTGGAATCCATACAGGAAGATTAAAAAAATCACACTTGTAAAACCGGCTCCCCAAGAAGAAGCCCTGATCGGAACTTTGGTGTTCGGTATTAATGTGAATAAAGCCAAGAAGAATAACCAGATCCCTATCAAAGGGAAGAAGAATTTTAGAATATTATAAGGTGAGAAAACGGACTCTCCTCCTTGTAGGATGATTGTTTCGTATTTAACATCCTTATATTCTGAAAGACTGATCTTTTTATATTCTCCAATATTCAATAATCTGAATCTTCCATTCTCGCTTCTGTCCAATAGGCCGGAGGCGAATACTTTTCCTTTAGCGGGAATGTAAAAAGTATTCCAATGTTCTCCGCCATCTATGGAAACCAAAATGTTTCCGAGAGCATCCAGAAGGAAAATGTCTGCGGACTCTTCGTTTTCGATGGACCAAACTTTAGTGAAAGTATATCTTTTATGGCTTAGGTTTTTCCATGAGTAGCCGCCGTCTTCCGTTTTGAAAACTGAACCTCTTTCTCCTGTTACAAAAAGTTCTCCCGGTTTGATCCTATGAATATCTTTTAAACCATGACCAGTGATCTTAGTGGCATTCCAGGTATAACCGCCATCTTCACTTTTCCAAACATTTCCATCCTCATCTACAATGTATCCAAGGTAAGGTTCTGGAAAATAAACTCGATTTGCGCGTATTTTAAGAACATTTGTGAATACTGGTTTGTAACTTCTTCCTTGCGTGAAAAAGTGTAGGACTTCTCCGTTAGAGAAGATTAAATAAAAATTCCCTTCATTGATATATTCGAAATCTTTAAAATTTGTATTGTCGAAATAGATTGCATTCCATACGGATCCATCTACAGGTTTAGATAGAAATAATCCTTTTTCGGAAAGTGCGTATACTTTCCCGTCTTTGATAGAAACTCGAACAAAATTTTCCTTGGAGATGTCTGGCTTTTCGCAGAAGTCTACACGAACTCCGAAAGAATCCAAGCAGCGAATATTTTTAAGATCGATGTCTTTTTCATCCAGATAATAGTCTTGTTTGAGACCTGAATCCATTCGAAAGAGTGTTCCATTTTCACCAGAGATCCAGATATGGTTTTCAAGATCCTTGTCCATGCTCAGATAATGTGGAGGGCGAAATACATCTGTCACTTTTTTGGCCAGATTATCTCCTATCACAAGAAGTAGAGGCCCAATAGATAGAACGAAAAAGTAAAATACGAATTCTTGCAGAACGGATCTTTTTTCTTCTATTCTCCAAATGGAATTAAAGGAATTTTCTAAAGATCTTAATACTGTGGTTGCGGAGAATACTAAAAGAATAAAACCGATTGCACCGATTTGTCTGGCTGCATCAATCAATTCTCCTAAAGTATCCAAGTAAGGATTGATATCCAGGTTGATATTACTTACTAAGAAAAATGCATTAATTTTATCGAATATTTCTTCCTTACGATTGTCCAGTCCAGAGGTGATTGTCAAAAGAGAAAGAGCCACGACAAGCATTGGGATCAAAGAAACGATTGTGGTATAAGAAATACCGGAAGCCTTGATAAGGCATTCGTCTTTGACAAAACGATATGCGGAGGCGGCTAAAACACGGACTGTAAAGTTTAGTTTTCGTCCTAAACCTGCGTCCGGAATATAATCAAAAAATCTACTATACTTTGTATTTGGATGAGAATTCATTTCTTAATCGCATAATGCACCATAGAAGAAGTGAGTGGTATTCCTTTTTTGGAAAGTTTACTTTTGAAATGGTAGAAAGAGATCCGAAACCATTTTAAATAATCCTTCCAGCCTGAAAAACTTCCCCTTGATTTTAAAAGTTTAGCGGAAAGAGGGAAGTCCACTCCGAGGTAAGTAATCTGTCTTTCGAATCCTCTTATGGCAAGAATTTTCCGCAGGATTTTTGCAGAATAATAATACACATGGCCAGGCAAATAATAGTGATAATTTTTGCCTGCTTCTATCGCCTGCCAGGCTTCGAAATTTGCGGTCTGTATCAGGAGTAATCCTCCTGGTTTTAAGACCTTCGCAAGTTTATTGAATACTTCTTTTGGGTTTTCTAAATGTTCTATCACTTCAATGAGTGTGATTACATCAAAGAAATTTTCAGGAAGATCCGCATCTAAGAATTGGCCTTGCCAAACTTTGAAACCTCTCGCCTCTGCTTGTTTGGCGGAGAAGGGAGAAATTTCCACACCATAGGGTACAAATCCTTTTTCTTTAGCGCATTCTAAAAAACCACCGAAGGAACAACCAATATCTAAGAAGTTTCCAGAAGATTTGAACTTAGAAATATTTTTTAAACGAGCAAACCAAACATAACGATCAAATTTTTCTGTCTGTCTCTCGTCTCTATAAGTGAACTCTTGGTTACCTGTATAATATTCTTCAGTGTATAATGACTCAGGTTCGGGTCTGGGAAATTGGGCTTGGAATCCGCAGGTTTTGCAAGTTTGGATAGAAAGATCGAAGTTTCCGAATTCGGATCTATAAAGAGGTTCCCAATTGCAGTCCCCGCCCAGGGGACATTCTTCTTGGATTATTTTTTGGCGAGAAAGATCCAATGACAAATCCTCTCATCCAATTTTCCTAATGGAGTTCTCTCCGTATAACCAATCTCAAAGGAAGAGAAATTTTGAAGAAGGTTTTGTACATCTTCTTTGGAATAGAACCAGGTAGCGCCACCGGCAAGATCCGCAGTTCCTATTTTACCTTTTTCTGCTTTAAGATGAGTGTCACCTTCTGCTCTTACGGAAGCGGCAAGATATCCACCTTTTTTTAAAATTCGAAAGGTATCATCTAACATAGATTTTGCGAGATTGGGAGAATTATAATGTAGAACTCCCCAGCTTACAATAAGATCAAATTCTTCATCTGCAAAAGGATAGGGAGGAGAATTTAGCAAAAAAGTTTTAACCCAAGGATAAGATTCTTTAACTGATTGGATAGAATTTTCGCTGTAATCTGCAGCAGACACTTCATATCCGAAATCTTTTAAAAGAACACAATGTCTTCCTGAACCGGTACCAAAATCCAGAGCTTTGGGAGAAGTAGAAGACGCAGGGAACTTAGAGATCATACGAACTAAGTTTTCATCCGGATAAGAAAGTTTTGCTTTAGGTCTTGTATAATGAGTTTCCCAAGCTTCTTTGGAAGGATGATCAGCGGGCTTCATATTCCGCCTTCAAACGATTTTTAACGGAACCATTCCATTCTTCTTCTGAAGAAGATGCCTTTGATCTTAAACAAAGAACTCTTGTTCTTGTTTCATTTCCCAAAGAAGTATCCAGTTTCGTACCAAGCTCTTTTAAGTTCTGATTGAAAAGAATTGTTTCTCCAGAATTTGTAGGAAAATTTTCCAAAGATTTTAGAACGGAAACTCCTCTGGGCGGAATATCAAAACGAACTTGAGATTTTAGTTTTTTAGGAATTTCTAAACTAGAAGGAGGAGGAGTAATTGATTCTCCTACCAAAAGTTTTACTAAGTTAGTGAAATAATCGTAACCTGAATAACCAGGAACAAGAACATCCGCGAGATATTCACCGCCAACTTCTGGAGCGGCTTCAATTAATACAAGATCCCCATTTTCGTCCGATCTGAATTCAGCTACAAACGGACAATTTTTCAGACCAGTTGCCTTAACAATCGCCCTGCATAACATCTTGATCTCACCTTCCAATTCGGATTTAGGAAAGGGTAAACGATGAGCAGCTTCTAAAAAAGGAGGAAAAGAAGAAGTTTCCTTCAAGGAAATATTCACTAGATGAAAATCAGAATCATCAACTAATCCCAAAACAGTATATTCAGGACCTGGAATATACTCTTCCAAAAGCCAGGTTTCAGGATGAGGAGAATTGGCGGCAGTTTTTGATTTTGGCTGTTTTTTAGGAGAAATTACATTAGAAATCGATTTTAGATCTGAATCTGATTCCACGAGTTGGATTCCGGACTTGCCACTGCCTTGGCTCGGTTTTAAGATCCAAGGATAAGGAAAGGATTTAGACTTTGCTTTTATCTCAGAAGAAGGAATTTCTCTCGGAACCCTGATACCTTTTGGGGCTAAGGTCTCTTTTAAAATTTGTTTATCAGAAAATTTTAATACAGATTCTGTGCTTGCATATTTTAGTTTTAATTTTTCAGCAAGATAGGCTGTGCTATAAGTTGCTTTGCCGAAGGATCTTGTACCGAGCCCGATGATCGGAGTGGGGAGGGGATTTTCGGCGACTGCTCTTAAGATCCTTCTGTATTCGAAGGTGGATTCGATGATTCTTAGGCTCGCCATCGCGAAACCTGGTGCCTTATCGTTTTTGTCTACTGCGGCTACTTCCAAGCCAAGGGCTCTTGCCGCAGAAATTAAGGGTACCTGGTTTTTGCCGGCTCCTAAGGAGAGAAAATACCCTTTTTTCTTCATCCTCTGGATAGATAGCCCTCAGAAGAAGAGATGTCAAAGGTTTTTTAGGAATGAGACAAAATCCGCCTTCTCTGTAGGAACTCCAACAGGGTTGTAGAGGGCGGCCCCCGCCCGAGTTTGGGTGGTGGAGGAGGGCCCGTGGGAGGTTGCTCCCAAGCTCTATATCATAGAATTTTCAAATGATCAACTCTGGTTCCTACTCATTTGGGATGGAATGTAGATTCTGGATTCCGCGCAAAATCCTGGTCTGGAATAAGATTTTCCGAATCACTGTTCCGCCAGGGATGCGAAGGGCTTGTCCCACCGAAGGTGGGATGAGGCGGACTCGCCGAATCCGTAGCAGCCCGGTCCCGCCCCTGGGGCGGGAGGCGGCCAAACTCTTTTTGAAATGGGGAGGAACTCCTTCTTATTTTTTCTTTTTATGTCTTCAAAAGCGTAATGGGATTTTTGAAAAACTCCGATCCTTAAGTAGAGCAGGAGAAAGAAGAATGTTAAGAGGAATGTACACCGGATCCAACGGAATGATCGTACAGCAGACGCGCATGGACGTGATCTCCAATAATCTTGCGAACGTGGACAAGACGGCATTCAAAAGGGACACAACGTTGTTCAAAACTTTCCCTGAACTTTTGATCCATAGATTCAACGAGGACGGTGTAGGCAAGGTGCCTATGGGTTCCTTCGATACTGCTCCTGTGGTCGGCAAACTTGGGTTAGGCGCAGAAGTTAACGAAATTTATACAAGATTCGAACAAGGTGCTGTGAAGAAGACAGACAATCCTTTCGACATGATGTTGCAAGATAGACCTGGCACTGAACATCCTGCTTTCTTCAGCATTTTAACTAATAGAGGGGAAAGACTTTCTCGTTCCGGAGCATTCGTTTTGGATACGAGTGGTTATCTAGTGACTCCTCAAGGTTTTCCTTTGATGGGAGAGAATGGCCCGATCAAAGTTGCTCGCGGTAATTTTTTAATTAGAGAGAATGGAGAAGTTTGGATCAACGGTGAGATCGGTAATGATCCTCGTAATTCTACTGGTACCGATAAGAATAAATTTGAAACTCCTGTTCTTTTAGATCGTATTAAGATCCGCACTGTTGAAAATCCTCGTCACTTGGATAAAGAAGGGGATTCATTCTATAATGATACTCCTGAGTCAGGTGAACCAAGACCTTTTCTTTTGGAAGAAGAACCAAATCTTCTTCAAGGTTATTTAGAAGCTTCTAATGTAAGTGTTGTGACCGAAATGGTGGAAATGATAGAAGTGAACCGCTCTTACGAAGCAAATCAGAAAACTGTGCAGACTCAAGATCAGATGTTAGGCAAACTTCTGAATGATGTTCTGAGATAGTAATTTATTATTGACAATCCGCACATATCTCGGTATTTTTGTTTTCAACTCGGAAGCAGAAGAAGTTAAGGAATCTT
>NZ_NPDR01000011.1 GCF_002811765.1 Leptospira saintgironsiae
CATCACCATGGAACAATCTCAGCTAATAAAAAATTTTAATTTCTCATTCGCAGTTATATTTGTTGTTAAAGAACTTTGTTTCTTCCCTCAACTTACAGTTTGAAAGGCGAATGCCGTCCTACCCGCAAATTTCGGTTACTGACCTAAAAACAGCCAGAAGACCAAAATACAAAAACGACTCGGCCAGTCAAACTGTTTTTATAAAAATTTTGCAAGTCTATCTTTTCTAAATTTCGAAATCGGTAATTCTAATGTGACATAAGTCAAACTCGAATTCAAAGAGATTTCATTACTTCAAAGCCCTTTGAGACATAGATTTAGCTTATTATGATATTTTAATGTAGCTTAAGAAATGAATACAAACTGAAGTTGATCACAGAAGCGCTGGTAATGAAAATTCCGCGCAAAACACGGATACTAATTGAGAAAACGACGGGATGTGATAAAGGCGATGTCAGGCAATCTCTCCCACGGGCCACTCCCCTCCACCCGAACCCGGGCGGGGGCGATCTCCTGAACCTTGTAGGAACTCCAACAAAATCTACATATAGAAGTTTAGGGCGGCCCCCTCGCTTACGCTCAAGGTCGCGCTGCTTCGATTTCGCTATCGCTCATCCGTAACGCTTCGCGTCTCGGACTAAAGATCTGCGCATCGCTGCCGCAGTTATTTATCATATAATAAAGCCCTTCTTACCTATGGGTCGCTGCGGTAAAATGCAGAGTATTGATTATAACTATGTTTTCGGTTCAAACAAATGGTTTTGATTACAACGCTTCTGTCGTTTGGCCTTTGGCCACCGACTCGCTTCGCGGTCGTTGCGGCAGGGATACGAAGGGCTTTAGTCCGGCTTGCCGGATGAGCGCGAATGCGCGAACCCGTAGTAGCCCGGTCTCGCAAAGCGAGAGCCGCCCAACTCATTATAGGAATTCCAACAAGCAGCGTAGGACCTCCTACAATGAGTGATTTAAAGTGGTTTTGAAAATGTCTTGTGAGTGAAAGTAAAGGGGCTATCTTGACCAAAACTCGAAATGAAACTTCGCCGCTCTCTTAATCTTTACGATTCCATTTCTCTCATGTTCAGCTCTATGGTGGGACCGGGGATTTTTATCACTACGGGTTATATACTGACCCAAACTGCCAATCCGAATTGGGCACTTCTTTGTTGGATCTTGGGTGGGCTGTTGGCGATCGCAGGTGCGATGAGTTATGCGAAATCGGCGAGCATTTTTCCGTATGCTGGAGGAGATTACGTTTATTTAAAAGAGGCCTACTCGCCCATCGTTGCGTTTTCGAGCGGATGGCTTTCTTTGTCGGTGAATTTTTCGGCGTCCATCTCTCTTTCTGCAATTGCGTTCTCTAAATCATTTTTAACTTTATTCAATCCTAGTTGGGACATTTATTTCTTAGAATCCAAGTTTCTAGGAATCACATTCTCCTTGGGTGTGGCTCAGATACTAGGGATCTCTACGATCTTATTTTTCACCATTGTGAATTTTTTCGGTATCGGATTCGCCTCTCGTATCCAAAACTTTTTCACTACTTTCAAAATTATAGGTCTGGTTGCGTTTGTTACCCTTGGCTTCGCTATAGGAAATTATAATATTCAAAATTTTGAATCCTTTTCTTTGGTTCCTTCTGATCTGCAAGGATGGAATCTTTTGTTAGCAGGAGCAATTCCGGTCACTTTTTCTTATTTAGGCTGGAATATGATCACTTACGTTGCGGAAGAAGTAAAAGACCCAGAAAAGAATATTTACAAATCCGTAATTGTTTCCTGCGTTTTAGTTACCTTTCTTTATGTTCTGATCAACTTTCTATATTTGAGTTCCGCTCCTATCCAATTTCTGGCTGGAGACGAAAAGATCGGTGTAACTGCTTCCGGATTTTTATTCGGAAACGGTGTGAATATCCTGATCACCGCATTTATTTGCTGGGTATTCCTGGGAGGAATTTCCGCTTATATCATTGGTGGCTCCAGGATCTATTTTGCGATGGCGAGAGACGGATTCTTTTTCCCGAGCATGGCCAAATTACATTCTAAATATCATAGTCCTTACAAATCTTTGGTCTTTCAGTTTTTGTATGCCTGTCTTTTTTGTTTTGTAAAAGAGATCGAATCGCTTTTATATCTGATCACCTGCTCCACCCTACTACTTGCAACAATCACAGCTTACACTCCTGTCATCTTTGAAAAAAGACATTTAAAGAATGAATTCAAGATCCCAGGTTATCCATACTCCACCTATCTATACATACTTTCTAATATTCTAATTATTGGAACATTGTTCTATAATAAAAGCGCAGAAGCTCTCTGGGGTTTTGGATTTACTTTATTTTCTGTTCCATTATATTATTATTTTAAATTTTCTAAAAAATCCCAGCCTATCCTGGTCGATACAACACCCGAACCTGAATTGGAAGCGAATGGTCTAAGTTTACTTCCTGAAAACGAGCCTGTTCCGGTAGGTAGCGGAGATCCCGCTTAAGTTTCTACCTTGGAACTTTCTCCTAAAAACAAACTAAGGCTGCATCGATATTTAGGGATTGTTTCCTTAAGTTTTCTTTTTTCTCGTCCATTTATCATTCTATTTCAATTTCCAAATATTCAAGATTTTGAATACTTCTCCACGTATATCGGAAGAACAGGTGCCATCTTTGGAGTTCTGGCATTTATTAGCGGAGGTGGTTTAGGTAAATATTTAGATGAGAAGAAGTCAAGAGTAGCAGAGATCCACACGATTGTAATGCTCGCAGGTTTAACTATGCAAGTTCCTGTTCTTGCGGAAGTGGAAATTCTTTTGACTCCAAACCTGATTTCTTATTTAGGCTGCGGAATCTTAATCTGGGGATGGATCCTCGGAAGAAGAGTTTTTATAAACAGAAAAAGAATCCTTCCATTTTAAGACAGGCCTACAAATTCGAAAGTATATTCTTTCGGAAAGAATATGCAAACTGAGAGATATCCTCTTCTTTCCAACGATTCTTATCGTAGTTTATATTGATTGCCATTCTATTTTCGTAAGTTGTAACAGTCGTAAAAACTGTTTGGGTTAAGGCAGGATGCACTGTAAAAGAAAGTTCTTTCACTTTTATTTCTTCAGATGCCAAAACAGGAATAATTCCTACATTGCTCAACAAACTAGCTTGAGGATTTCGATTCATCAGCAATTGGAAAAGTTTTAATCCATCTTCTTTTTCTAAAAATTGTTCGGAAGGAGGAAGTAATTCGTAAAATGCTCTGCCTTCCCTTCTTCCAATACGAGCCCTTACATCATTCATGATCGCCTTTGCCTTTATATCAAAAGAATCTCTGATATTTACAGGAGTAGTGAATAGAGAAATATAAAGTCCTAATGCAGAATCAGGCACAGGATGACTCAAATGAGGTCGTAGATCGGCTGGAGTAGAAAGATATAATACTCCTTCTTGGCTTTTATCAAAAAAATCTGCAAGTGCGGTTACTTGAGAAGCGCCCAAGATCCCATGAAAGGAGATCTTCTTTTGTTTAGAAGTTTTTAATAGAGAATTTACATCTTCTTCTTCTAAATAAAAACTAATGATCTCAGGATCTTGTTCTTCCTTTTTGCGAGTGAATTGAGGAATGATCAGAGGTTTTTCCGGTTTTGGTCCTCCTTTATACAATTCTTCTGCGGGATATAATTCCATTAGAGAAGAATATTCTGAATCTTCTTCGATTTCGTCTGCTTCGCCTGTACTTGCTCTGAGTACATCTAAAAGAAATCTACAACCCGATCTTCCATCTCCAATACTATGATGAAAGATAACACCAATCGCAAATTTAGAATTTCCGGAAGTATAAAATATAGTTCTGATTAAAGGAGAATCTCCCAATTCAAAAAGTCGGATAGTTTCCTTGGCTAATTTAGATTTCCAATCCGGAGAATAGAAATCTTTTTGGATCGGGATTTTTTTGTCTGAGGTTGCAAAGTATAAATGAGAATCTTGTCCGGCTTGTTTTAAGATCTGAACCTTAGCTAACGCATGTTTGTTTTGGATAAGGTCCAGAGCTTTGCGTAAATTTTCTTCTGAAAAAGAACCTTCTCCTTCTGCCATTACACAGAAGTTCATAGAGGAGGCGCGGTCATATAACCAGAAATTTGCCTCCGCTTGGTCTAAGGATCGAATGAATTGACCTTGGGGTCTTTCAGATTCTTTTAAATTTTGCATGCCATTTCCGACTTTAAAGTACTAGGCCGGAATCGCAATACCATCCATTTTTTCTTTTTGGTAACGATTCGCCCTTGTCATACTTTCAAAGTCGTTAAAACGAATTCCATATTTTTTTAAGAATGGTTTTACTTTAGGTGCGACTGCTTGTCTTAGATAGAACGGCTGTGTTACCACGAAATGATGGATCCCATGAGTGGCTCCAAAATTAAAACAGAACATATGTAAAGGTAATATCCACCAAGAATCCAACACTTGGGTCTGTTGGTATAAACTCTTAACATCTCCGTAATAATGCATATTAGAGGAAACAATCTGTATCGCAGATTGCCTTAGCCAACATGGGATCAAATACACTACCGCAGCAGTATTTAAGAAATTATGAATATAGGCAGTAGTTCCTGTTTCTTGTATAGGACTTCCTAATGACCAATTGATCAAAGAAATCATTCCCCAGATCAAGAATGAATACCAAAGAAGAAGATACACTAAACGATAAGGCCCCTTGATCGGTTTAGCTTTTATTTTTGCAAGATAACGGATCGCATCTTTTCTGATCTTAGGTCCTTGTAGAACGACTGCCATGATCGGATCTATCATCACGAGTATACGTTTGATACCCCACGGCATTCCGTTACTAATAAATCTTTCTTCTATATCTTCTATGTTTCCTGAAAGTTTATGATGAAGAAGATGGATCTCTTTTCTAAACCAAGGATTAACCGTATTCGCGCGGAATAACCAGACCATCCAAAATAGAAAGTTCTGCATCTTAGGATTTTCTTTAAAATAAATACTATGGATCAGGTCATGTTCCATCTCATGAAGAAAGGATGCCAAGATCCCATTTCCAATAATACAAGCCCAGAAAGGAATGATATCCATTACATACAAACTTCCGAGTAGGATCATTCCTAAAGCGGAACCCATAGTGATCCCGAATCCGATTGCGTCTTGGTATTTTAAAAAGGAGAAACGTTTTCTAAGTTTAGAATCCGAACGGCGGATCCATTTGATGATACGTTTTGTTTTTTCTTTTTCGGGAAATCGATCTGAAATGTTTTTTCGCTCAAGGGTCAGGGAACTCATATCCACTCCGATGTAACTGATGAATGGAATTATATCCAGAATCTCAGATCCGTCGTTCCAATCTATAAACCGAAACCATAGAATCGGTTTCAATTGATAGGATGGGACCGATCTTTAAGAATTTTTCTCCCTATATTCAGATGGAGGAACTCCAACTTCTTTCTGAAACGCTCTATGGAAGGAGGTTTTACTCCTAAATCCAACTTCATAGGCTATATCCAGAACAGAAGTATCCTTGTTTTTGGAAAGTAACTCGCAAGCCTCTCGGATCCTATATTCGTTTACGAATGCCGAAAAATTTTTGCCCATTTCTTGGTTGATCAATTCTGAAAGTTGGTGAGAAGAAAGTCCAAGCTCATCCGCAAGACTTGCCAGACTTAAGTCCTCGTCTTTGTACAATTTTTCGACTTCCATCGCTTTTAGTAAATTTTCCCTGAGTGTAACGAGGTCCATTCCTTGCAATAAGGAGCGGGAATATTTTTGAAAGGTAACTCTTGCAACCTCTTGTAAGTTTTGGAAATAAGCAGGGTATCTTCTACCAATCAAATAAGAAACACAAAGACTTAAGCCCATCATGCAAGCGCTCACCAGTAGAAATAGTGGATTCTTATCTATCAGAAAGAATGCACCTACTGAATGATTGGCGATCGTGGCGAGAATGATATAGAGAAGAACTCTTGCAGTCCATTCTTCTTTTAAAACATTCGGCTTAAATAATATTCTACTCCCTCTCAATAATCCTGCAATATAGGTAGCGAGTATGAGTAGTGGAACTAGAAAAACCAGATCCAATGCACTTCTTGTCAAAGAGAATGTTTGGATACCTTCTCTGACCGCATCCGAATCCGGCACAAAACTTAAAAAATATAAAACCCAGATGATCCCCGGCATAATAGAATGTTTTGGGCTTAGACCCAATGTAGATTTTTCAAATTCTGAATTTTGAATGATCTTGTGAATGCCGTATAGAATGGGACCTATGGAACCTAAAACAGGAATATGAAGAAGTACGATCCTAGGATATGAAGAAGAAAGTCCAAATACATAAAATAAACAGCTGCCTTGTAATAACCCAAGGCATACGAATAATAAAGAAAGCAAACGATTGAGAGCCGTTTTTCTTTCTAGAATATTCTGCCCTATACATAATAAGGCCCCGAGGTAAGTTCCGAAGATCGCGAAAGAAACTAAAATCCAGAAAGCCGGAGATTGAGAGACTTGTTCCGGAAATAGTATCGGAAGATTAGGCATCCAAGGCTTTATCTACTATCCGTACAGGTTGTCAACCTTCTGTAGGACCTTTATTTTAGTCGGGAAACGAAATCAGTTCTTTCTAAAAATCAAAAAAGTTTGACATCAAATTTAGAAAAACAAAAGACATAGGATCGAAAAGGTAGACTATATGGTCTACTCATCCCGGAGGATTTTATGAAATCGTATACTTATATCCAAATCGAAAAGAAAGGTCCTGTATTCTGTATCGCACTCAACCGCCCAGATGCAAGAAACGCGATGAATACACAAATGATTATGGAGTTAAGCGAAGCTCTTACTGTTTACGAAGATGATCCAAGCTCCAGATGTGCAGTTCTATATGCAAATGGTCTTCATTTTACTTTCGGTTTAGAATTGGAAGATGTTGCAAAATCGATCATTGATCAAGGCAGAAACTTTTTCAAAAAGGGGAATATCAATCCTTGGGACACCGGAGGAACAGGCAGAATTCGGAAAAAACCCTTAATCACCGCAGTCCACGGGTTTTGCCTAACTTTAGGAATTGAATTGATGTTAGCTTCCGACATTGCTCTCGCTGCAGAGAAAACAGTATTCGCTCAAATGGAAGTACAAAGAGGGATTTTACCTTTTGGAGGAGCTACGATCCGATTTGTAAGAGCCTCAGGTTGGGGAAATGCAATGAAATATATCTTAACAGGAGATACTTTCGATGCTTCCGAAGGATATCGGATCGGAATTGTACAAGAAGTTCTACCTAAAAAAGAATTATTGGTAAGAGCAATGGAACTTGCAGAAAAAATTTCAGCACAAGCTCCAAAAGCAATAGATGCAGTTCTCGAAAATGCAAGAAAAGCAATCGAAGTCGGTGATCTGGAAGCGATTGATGATCTAGTGCCTTTAGTGACTGATTGTTTAAAATCTGAAGATGGGCAAGAAGGCATCCGCTCCTTATTGGAAAAAAGAACTGCAGTTTTCAAAGGAAAATAGTATTTTAAATTTTTAGAATATACTGCTTTATTTAAAATTCGTATTTAGTTTGCATTCCTAACAAACGATATTCGGATGCTGGGAATTCTACTTGCCTTCGCATATGTTTCTTCGAGTTTAGCAGGATCCGAGGGAATATTAATGGATTTTAGCCTAAGTTCCGATGAACAAGAGTTCACAGAATCATTTCGCAATTTTTGCAAAAAGGAGATCAGCCCATTTGCGGAAGAAGCAGATAAAACAAAGGAACTTCCCAGATCTCATTATCTCAAACTGGGAGAAGCAGGCTATTTAGGCCTCTTACACGAAGAGGAATTTGGCGGACAGGGAGCGGGAGTTTTTTTAAGCACCTTAGCGATGGAGATTATCTCCGAATCCTGTGGTTCTACTTTTTTTAGCGCAGGTGCTTCTGCAGGTTTATTCGGACTTCCTATTAAACATTTCGGAACTCCTGAGCAAAAGAAAAAATATCTGCCTGATATCATCTCTGGTAAAACAATCGGCTCTTTAGGAGTAACAGAACCTGATGGAGGTTCTGATGTTTCAGGACTTTCTTCCCTTGCTAAAAAATCTGGGAAGGATCGTTATCTTCTCTCAGGTCAAAAAACTTATATAACTAACGCGCCTAATGCTGATTATTGTTTGGTTCTTGCAAGAACCCAAGACGAAACGGGAAAAGAAAAAGGACTCACTCATTTTATTGTAAGTCTGAATTCAAAAGGTATCTCTAGGTCTGCCGCAATGGACAAAATGGGACTCAAAGCGTCCCCTACTGGAGCATTATTCTTTGAAGATGTAGAAGTTCCGGAAGAAAATATTTTAGGTAAATTAGGAAAAGGTTTTAGACAAACAATGCAAACCTTTAACGCAGAAAGACTTTCTTTGGCGGCTTATTCCTTAGGAGTCATGAAAGCTTGTCTAGATGAATCTAAATCTTTCTCTGCTTCCCGCAAAAGTTTCGGCAAATCTATTTACCAACACCAAGGTGTTGCATTCATGCTCGCGGAAATTTATTCAAAGTATGAAGCGGCAAAATGGCTTACCTATAATACCGCCTGGGAAATGGAAAAAATTGAATCGGAAGGAAAACCGAGCATGAGTCTTTCCGGAAAATGTGCCGCTTGTAAATTATTCGCAACTACTGCAGCAAGAGAAGTTACAAATCTTGCAGTCCAGATACATGGAGGAGCAGGTTATATGGATGAATACAAAGTTTCTCGCCTATATAGAGACACTCGTTTAGGAGAGATAGGTGGCGGAACAAGCGAGATCCAAAAACTGATCATCTCCGGAAGTATCATGAAGGAATCTTAATGTACTTCCGAAAGTTCAGGTCCTAATTTTTCTTCCAGATATTTATTGATCTCAGGATCGTTATCCTCTATCAATTGCCAGAAAGAAAATCCCCGGATCTTATACTTATCCAATATTTTCATCTTCTTCTCAAATGCGCTTCTATTCATATAGAATGCTACCCTATCGCAACCACCCATTCTATACCAGAGAGAAGGATCTGAATACACATGGCCTTGGTGTCTGTATAAATAAGGCCGGAGATAAGTCCAATCTGCAGCTTTTGGTTGTGTTTTAAAAATTTCTAATACGTCTGTAGGCTCTTCTTTTCTTGGAGCCATTTTGTCTCGGATCCACTTTGCCCTGGAATAATAGACTGATTTTGTTTCAGCCTGGCAATGTAAGGCCCAATCATATCCATAAGTTGGAATTGCCATATACAGTTTTTCATTAGGAATACGAGCTACTGCATATTCTAAAATTTTATCGATCCACCAATCAGGGGCTTGGGGTCCAGGTCCTGGGAAACCTTGTTTACGAGGATGTAGTTCATAGGCCATAATTTTGACCTTATCTGCAACCTTTCCCAAAAACTCATAGTCATGAGTTAATTGCCCTCTATATGCTTCGTAAAAATCTACCTGGATAGGTGACTTCAATCCTTTACAAGGATATACGGAAGGTTTTTCCGCAACAGTTTTAGGATGAATGGCTACTGATAGAATTTTTCCTTTTTTATGTAGCTCGTCTCGCAGAAGTATTAAAAATTCCTGAAATACTTCTTTTTTCTCGCAGGTCATTCCTTCGTAATCTATATCGATTCCATCATATCCGTAAGTATCTATCTCTTTAAGAATATTTTGGATATGAAGATCTCTGACCTTGGTGTTTCCGTTCAGGCCGATTACATCCGAAACTTTTTCGAAATCATTTTCCCATCGAAATATTGTAGGAATGATCAATGTGCGAGGAGACATGAGCCTGAGCCAACGAATCCTTTCGTCTATTTCATCCTTCTTCCAAACGGAAAGTATACGACCTGTATTGTTACGACCACCTTCCAGATTATACAAAAATGGATGGATCTCATCATAAAGATGAATATACTTCATCATTGCATAAAAATCTTGGGACCAGGTAGAAGCAAATAATCTACCTTCTGGAGCAGTAGGAGGTACAACCTTTTGAGACTCTTTTGGCTGTTCCAAAAAACAAGCACCCAAAGTCGCTGAGAATGCTAAAATAAGAATCGAGAAAAATAACTGATTAATAATACGTTTCAATGTTTCCGAGGTTTTTACAAATAGAAACGATGACAAGTCAGAAAACAAATCCAGAGAAACGATAGTTCTAAAGATGGAATACAAAAAAGATTTCAGTCCATTACAGCTCAATCTAGGAATCCAGTATTCTGAGATCGCTCCTTGTACTGAACTCATCTCTTGTATCGCATATTATTGGGAATTTAGTTCCGAATTATCCACACCAAGCCAGTACCAAGTAGTTCCAGATGCCTGCGTAGATCTAATCATGAATATAAACTCGGAGGGCCCTATTTTAATTTCACTCTCCCCTATTTCCTTGGAAAATTTTCCAATCCAGCCAGGAGATCGTTGGTTTGGAATACGATTTTTGCCTTCTGGAATTCGTAAATTTTTTAAGATGGATTTGGGAGAACTAAAAAGCCAAACTTCTATATTTCATGAAATATTTCCGGCAGAGGCCAAAGAGTTAGAAGACAAATTAAGAATTTCTAATTCATTTTTTAATCGTATCAAAACCTGTGATCTTTATTTTTCGGAACTCTTAAAGAAGAAGTCTTTAGGAACTGATCCAAGGATCGAGACTTCTTTGAAAGAAATATATTCGGATTTTCAAAAGCCTACAGAAAAATTAGGACTTCAAATTTCTTCCAGGCATCTCAGAAGATTATTTTCAGAGAATATCGGACTTTCTCCAAAGGAATTCGCAAAAGTTCTCAGATTCCAAGCGGCTCTTAGAAATTGGAAAGAAAACGGCCAGTTAGATATCGGAGAAGGTTTTTATGATCAGTCCCATTTTATCAAGGACTGGAAGAAGTTCACAGGTCTCACACCTTCTTCTTTGCGTAAATTCCGCTAATACTTTGTCCGATTTTTACAATTCAAATCTTTCATTTCAGGTTAAATTCCAAGTCATAGGAGAAACTTATGAAATTAAATCCAGGAATAGTCACGAGTAAACTAAAAGAGACCAAGGAATTTTATGTAGGCAAATTAGGATTCCAGATCGTTTTTGAGAATGATTGGTATATTCTTCTTTCCACCCCAAACGGAAAACATGAAATTTCATTTTTACTTCCGGAACTTCCGAGCCAAAACTCCGCCTTCCAAAAAGAATATTCTGGATTTGGAATGTATCTCACGATTGAAACTGAAGATGTAGATCTTCTTTATTCTGAACTGAAAAAGAAAAACTTATCTATTCTTTTGGATTTAAAAGAAGAAGAATGGGGAGATAGACATTTTGCAATCTCTGATCCGAATGGGATCGGTATAGATTTCGTGAAATATACAGCACCTGTGAGCGCTTAGATAGACATTCCGTTTTTCTTGAGTATGTCCAATGCGGTTTGCCTTAAAATTGGATGAACAACAAAATCTTCCGGATCCGGAGCCTTTCTTTCGGGTTCGGGATTTTTGAACTTATCCGGTCCAATCCATTGGGAGAGGGCCCATAACATTCTTTGGAAAATTTCGTCTATCCTTCTCTGATAACCCGCCTTCTTATAATAACCGTAGGCGAGGATCGGAAGTTTTTTTTCGAACATGAAATGGTCTCCTAAACGAATGAGCCCATCCTTGTATTCTGTTTTCAGAAAACATTCCCTGGCTTTTCGGATATCACCTTCGTTGAAGGCCTGATTTCCCTGACGGATCAGTTCCATTCTTTCTTTAGGATCCATAGTTTTACTATCGTCAGGTTTTTCGATTTCGCAAGGCTTTTTACCTTCTTCTTCCCTTCTGAAAACGGAAACGAAACAAAAAATCTTGTATAGAACCAGAGTTCCCCATCATTTGTCTTTGTATGAGTACTTTAAAAGCGGGGTCTAAGGCCCCTAGTTTTACGACCCTGAACCAAGACGGGGAAAAGGTCTCTCTCAAGGATCTGGCCGGAAAAAAAGGTTTGGTATTATATTTTTATCCTAAGGACCAAACCCCAGGTTGCACTACCGAGGCCTGCGATTTTAGGGATAATTTTGCTAGGCTAAAAAAAGAAGGCTATAATGTAGTCGGGGTCTCCAAAGATTCAGTTAAGTCCCACCAGAAATTTATAGAAAAACAAGAACTCAATTTTACTCTTCTATCTGATGAAGACGGAAGTATCTGCGAGGCTTATGGAGTGTGGCAGTTGAAAAAGTTTATGGGAAGAGAATTTATGGGAATTCTCAGAACCACATTCTTGATCGGAACAGATCTGAAAATTTTGAAAGTTTATCCGAAGGTAAGCGTGAAAGGTCACGTAGATGAGATACTCGGAGATATCAAGGCGTTGGACAAAAAATGAAGATAGAAAGATCAAAAATCAATTTTAGCATCGGGAAGAATACTTCCAAAAATATTTATAAAGTAATCCCAGTTACAAAAGACAATCTGCCTAAAGAATTAGAGACTAAATTTTCCGACCAGATCCGTTCCGGAATATTCACGGCAGAATCCGGACAAAGTTTTATAGATGAGTCTGAAAGAATTATTTACCTGGGTCTTGGGAACTCCAACAAAGTAAGCATTCGTTCCGTAGCTCAGATTTTCTTAAGTATAGGAGAAAAACTTCGCAAATGGGATTCAGTGGGCTTGGAAATCAAACTCACCAGGTTTTTGACCAAAACTCTTTCTCCTTCTTCTTTAGTTTACCAGATCGCAAATTCAATCGATCTAGGCGCATTTCCCATCAATGTTCTTACCAAAGATTTTAAAGACAAAAAACTAAAATTTGGAAACGTAAGTTTTGTATTAGAAGATCCTAATGCAGAAAAATCTGCGAAATCTGGTCTAGATAAATCCAGAGCGGTTAGTAAATATGTGAATGGCGCCAGATATATCGCTCACCTTCCTGCTAATCATTTCACTCCAGAAGAATTTGTTTCTCGTTCCAAAGAGATCGCAAAAGAAGCGGGACTAAAGATCACCGTAATGGACGAACCCCAACTTAAAAAAGAAAAGATGGGTGGAATTCTCGCAGTCTCCCAAGGTTCCGACAAAAAACCTAAGATGATCGTTTTGGAATATAATCCTCCTAAGGCAAAATCCAAAAAGAAATTAGCTCTGATCGGAAAAGGTCTTACATTCGATTCGGGCGGGATAAGTATCAAACCTGCACAAGACATGCATGAAATGAAATATGATATGTGTGGTGCAGCTGCAGTGATCCATGCAATTGGTGCGATTGCAGAATTAGGTATCTCTGTTCCAGTAATTGCAGCTATAGGAGTTGCGGAGAATATGCCGGATGCTGCCGCTTTAAAACCGGGAGACGTTTACACTGCTCATAATGGTCTCACTGTCGAAGTCCAAAACACAGACGCAGAAGGCCGCCTCGTTTTAGGCGATGTTCTTTCTTATATTGGAAAAAAATACAAACCGGACTATATGGTGGATCTTGCCACTTTAACCGGAGCGATCATCATTTCTTTGGGCCATGAAGCTGCTGGAGTTATGAGTAATTCCGACAAACTACGTGGGCTCTTGGATGAGGCTTCGGCTTCTTCCGACGAAAGGACCTGGAATCTGCCTTTATGGGAAGAATATGGCGAAGATCTAAAGAGCGATATAGCAGATTTACGTAATATTGCGGGACGCCCAGGTGGAAGCCTTTCCGCTGCAAAATACCTGGAACGTTTTGTGGATTCAGGAATTGATTGGGCTCACATTGATATCGCAGGAACCGCTTGGAGAAAAAAAGCATCCGGCACCCAAATTGGGAACGGACCAAGTGGATATGGCGTGAGATTGCTTGTAGACTTGGCCGAAAAATTAGAAAAAAACCGGGGAGTTTAATCCCCGGCAATCTTCGATCCACACCATTGGAAGACTGACCGGTTTTACCGTTCTGGGGTTATCAGTCTTCCTTTTCCATATTTATATTTCCGAATACCGCAAACGAAGGTACGGTATATTGTTTTAAGTAAGTAAAGTCTGATTGTTTCGTATAAAGATTAGAATCATCTATGGAACCAGGCGGCAGAGAGGTATCATACAATGCTTGTGCAGCATGCATTTCCGTTCTGCTTGGTTCGAATACATTTCCAGTCAACATAGGGAACATCAGATCTTTAGGATCTTGAGAATGTTGTAATCCAAGGCAATGCCCCACTTCATGGGCGACAGTTGCGATGATATATTCTTTTGCATCGATGGTGCTTCCTTCCATCCTCATTGCATCTGCAGTTGCTTTGATCCTGTCTTTAAAAATAAAAATGACACTGTTTTCTATACTTGTAGTTGCGCTGATAGAACATGCAGCGAGATAAAATGGATTAGAAGAGAATAGTTGGCAGTCTTTTATATTTTTTTGTGAGATACCCTCTACATGACATTTACCCGATTCGGTAAATGCTATAGTGTTTCTCATTCTATCCACTCTAGTTTTGGCTGGATATACATCTATACCGAGGCCCCATTTTTGAGCCGCTGATTTTGTAAGTTGTAATCCGCCTTTCATTTCTTCTCCATAGGCTACCCAGAGAAGTTGTTTTTCTTCCCAAGTAAGATCGCTAGTTGGATTTCCCATTTGGGCACATTGCGAAAATGCAATAAGGCATAGTACGGACAGAGCTAAAGATACCCTCATTATTTTTCCCCAGAAAATATCCGATTTCAGAGTTTTTGTTTTTAGAAATCGAATCCGACGAATACGGATTTAGCTTTTTGTAATGTATCTTTAAATTTTCTCTGTCGCGGGATCGATCATCGCGAGTGAGTTTTTCTTTTTTATTCAGACTTGTTTATTCAACAAATCCCCGGTTCTAAATATTATGACGAAGCAGTTACAAAAATTTGCATCAAAAATTTTATTTTTCATAAATTATATTAAATAAATCGAATGTTATAATTATTTCAGATTGAGAATCGTTTTGAGAAGCGAACGCAAAAATAAATACTCATTTAAGGTTAGTAAATTTATTTCCAAACTCCCTCTAAATGTTCTGATCTATATTTTGAAATTTTTTATACCGAAAGATTTACTCTTCTTTTGGAAATTTATTTCCAAAATGAAAAATGTTTCCGGTGCTCCTTTACTCTTCCTTTTTTAATTTCTTAAGGGCCAGATTCTCCCCCGAAAACCCGACTTTTTTTTCCAAACTTCTAAAACCGGGCTTTTTTTTACTTGGCCCGTAGTGCGCCGCAAAAAGACTGGTCATATATAGTGCAATGCACTATAAGAGGAGGCAAGGAGAATGCTCCAGCCTAAAGTTAGAAAAAGATACATATTCATCGCCTCGTTACCCCTGCTCTACCAATCATTCGTGGCCCCAATCGCGGGTTCCCTGATCGGAAAGAGCACTCCTGGTAGGATCTCCTTACCGGAAAGCGCCCAAATCAAAGAATACATTCGCTCAGAGAGACCAAGCCTTACTGAAACAGAGCTGGAACTTCTCTCCTTAACCGTAGAAAAGGAATCAGAAAGGATCAATAATAGCGCCTGCGGAGTTTATTGCCAAAAAGGAGAGAAGGCAGGGTTACTTCTCGGGATCATCAAAACGGAGTCAGAATTCTACCGAAAAGCAAGATCCAAGAAGAATGCACTTGGGCTCATGCAGATCATGCCCGGGACCGGATCCTGGATCGCATCTTGGGAAGGAAAACATATCAAAAAACAAGACTTACTGGAGCCCGAGACAAATATCCATCTTGGAGTCTCTTATCTGAACCATCTTTTAGAAACACATGAGGGAAATATCCGCATAGCTCTTCTCGCATATAATGCGGGACCGGGAGCGGTTAAAAAATGGGGAGGAGTTCCTGCCTACGCTGAAAGTGTGTTTTCAGGCCAGGAAGAATATTTAGGAAGCAGGGAATCATTCTAACGTTTTTGCATCCATAGAACGCAGGACCTAAGCATCTCACTCATATGCTTCCGATCCGTATGAGTGGGGTGCCCGTGGCCTGGAAGAAGCCACTCAAAATTATAATTTTCCAAGTCCTGCATGGACTTGGTTTGTTCTTCCCAAGAATACCAGCAAGCACCCCTAAAAGCGATCAGCCTTTCTTTTTTAGGATCAAATGCTAGATGGTCTCCAGAAAATAGAAATTTATGTTTATATAATAGAGTAGAATGTCCCTTTGTATGTCCCGGCCCAGGTATTACCAATAGATCCTGCTCAAGTGCGAATGGTTCTTTTCCTCTAATCACTATTTCCGCATTTGGAACTGCAGATAGATCTCCTTCATGAATGATCCTTTGAGTTCCGAAATCATTATGAAATTTTTCGTGATCTGCAACATCATCTCTATGTGTTAGAAAATGATATTTGATCCCGCCTAGGTTTTTTATCTTTTCAGAAAGTGATGGAATATATCTAGGAGAATCCACAAGTACGTTACCTTCTTCCCTTACAATTAAATAGGAGAAGGCGCCGAACGAATCCTTTGAATGGAAACCACAATGATAGACCTCGTCTTGGATCTGTCTTGGAAAAGATAATTTGGCTTCCGTGAGATCAATCCGATCTTCTGTTCCAATAGAAGCTGTAGGGCAAGCAACTAACGCCTGTAAGGCTTGGAATTTTTCGGATTCTGATTCAGGTTGTTTTTTAACGAAGGAACCTGTTTGGTCTTCTCCGAATATATCGGAGGCTAAGATCCTGCAGGTTTCACAATCTATACAACTGGAATCCACATAGATCTGTCCGGGAGAATTTTGGACCTTTCTTTTTGCCAAAGTCGCCATACGGATTAGACTGTTTTTATTTCACCCAGTCGCTTCTGTTAAAATACTTATCCTCTAAACTTTTCAATTCTCCTGTTCGTTTGAATTCCGACAGAAAAAATTCAAAATTACGGGAGAAGTAAATATCACCTTTAGGAAGTAAAGCACTCACATGATTTTCTTGAACTGGCTCCATAAGTGCCCTAAAATTAGATAAAATACTTTTTTGTTTTAGCAGAAGTCCCTTGATATAAAGAGAATCTCCCACAAAACAATTTGCCTGTCCTTCTTTCACAGAATTCCAAGCGCTTTCCATAGAACCGTAAGTGAATATCCTGGAATTCGGAAAAATACTTAAAAGATATTCGTGGCTGGAAGAAAATGCACGAACTGAAAAGCTAAGCCCGCTTACACTTTCCAAGTCCTTTATACTTCTGAAATATACTGTAGAGATAATATTTCCTTCCGGAGGAGGAGGAAGTGCATTCTTATTTACCAAAGCTCCAGGTGTGGAAACCAAATAAGGAGAACTGAAACTTCCTTTTTTAGATCTTTCTAATGTAGAACTCAAGCCCGAAAATGCGATATCCGCTTCTCCGTTCTTGATTGCTTCCGCGTAATCTTCAAATTCTGGACGGTTTGTAAATGTGTATTTTACTCCCAAGAACTCAGCGTATTTTTTTCCAAGTTCAACATCGAATCCGGGAAAACCATCTTTGGGGTCAGATATATAAAATGGGTCGAAGTTGCGATTTCCAGTAACTCTCAATTCACCTCTTTTTTGGATCTCTTCTAAACGAGAACCAGAGATGTTTTGAGAGAATAAAGGAGAAAGTATAAAAAACGAAAATAGAAGTCCGAATATTCGAAACACCATTCTTTTATATTTTCTTAGCCCTTATGGATCAAGGGAAAAAACAAGGATCTCTCATACTAGAGTCGATCAGATAAATATGTTTTTTTAGTAAGAATCAGGGAACGTTTTCCCCTCTCCGGGTTTACCTATATACAAAGAGAGAATCCTGGAATCCTATTTTGTATCCATTCATCCAAACCAATATCCAAAGCCCACAAACCTACTTAGTGTTCTTCTTATTTTGTTTTTTATCCTGCCAAAATCGAGATGCGGATAAGGTAAGCTTAACTGTTTTCGGGGACGGAGTTGCATTCAATATAGATGGAGAATTGGATATGGATAAGACTGCAAGCTGTGGGACAGCTACTCCTTATAGTTCTTCCAGCACGAGCACCACTACTACGACTACAACAAGTACAAGCACCACAAACTTATATACAGTGATCACAAGATTATACTTTAAAACAGGTGAATATCTATATCTCAAGTTTTTATACGATGCTACGCAAAACCAAGGCTCCATTGATTCTACTCAAGGTTTCTCATATTCGGGAGGAATCGGAACATCAGCAGTGGTTTCTAATTACGGTAAAATTTATTGGGGAGGAAGTGGCGTGCCTGTAGATACAAGTGTTTCCAGTTCCCAGGCTCTTTCTTATCTTAATGTGGATTTGGATCTGGTCGGCACCGCAGTTTCAAGTGGAAGTGTCGCACTTTCTCTTACCCAATGTTATACTGTAGATAATATCAATTGTACTTCCGCTACTTCTACAAGTATGTGTTATACCCAAGATGGAGAGACATGTTATAATACGCAGAATGTTTCAGGTCCTTCCGTCAGTATAAAGGGAGAAGTAAATTGTACAAGTAGTACGATTTCTTCCGGAAGTTCTTCTAGCACTAGTACACAATAAAAATAATTCGTCAGAAATAGTAGGTGATCGTTTTGGATTTTAAAAAACTTAAATTACTCGTTCTTCTTTTACTTGTCTTTGGATCAGTAAGTTTCTTATTTGCAGAGCCCCCTCCTCCACCCCCATTTGGCCCGGAACCATTTGATTTTTTTATACCAGGTGGAGGTCCAGGCCCAAGAGAAAGAGAAGATAGAAATTTTGAAAAGTTTTCCAAAGAACTTTCTTTAACTCCTGAGCAAATCGATAAGGCAAAGGCCGCAACCGAAAAAAGACAAAATATTAGTCGGAGTGTAGGGGAGAAGTTACCTTCTCTTCACGAATCCTTACGAAAGCTATTAGAATCTCCGAAAGTAGATCTGGTAGCAGTAAAATCCAAACTGAAAGAGATCAGCGACATACAATTTGAATTAAGATTTCTGCATATAAAAGGAAGATTGGAATTTGAGTCCATTCTGACTCCTGATCAAAAACAAAAGCTAAACCAACTCCATAAGGAAAGACTAAATAGGCTGAAGGAAAGAAGGGATTTTCCTCATCACCATGGTCCGCCTCCCGGCCCTCCTCCAGGAGATAGAGACTGTAGATAGAATGACGGAACCCGAATTAATCCGGATCATAGAATCCAGTAAGGAGACTGTCCTCAAGTCCATCCGTAGGCATATTTTGCCTGGGATGGCTTCTCTAGTTGAGGACCTGGTCCAAGATACATATTTAAGATATTACCTTAAGTTCAAAAACAGACCAAGTTTGGATCCTCAAGATGCAAATCGTTGGTTATATGTTGCTGCCAGAAACGAATGCAGAAGAGCAATCCGAAAATGGAATAGAGAAGGAAGAGCTTATTCAAAACTACAAGCAGAGATAAAAGTTTCCGAAAAGAAAGAACAAGATATAGCAGCGATCGAACCAGACCCGGACAAACGTAAATGGATAGAATCTCAAATTAATCTCTTGCCTTCTCCATATAAAGAAACTATGATTCTTAGGTTGGGTGGCGAGAAGATGGAATCGATTGCTAAAAAATTAGCGATCTCCGAAGGAACTGTTAAGTCCAGGATCTCCAGAGCAAAAGAATGGTTATCCCGGTTTGCATCGAATCAAAAAGGAAGAGAAGAAAAATGAAAGAACCTAATATCGATGCCGATCTAGACCGAAAAATTGGATCCTTACTCAAAGATCCTGATCTTGCTAAAAGGATCGCGGGCAAAGTAATCGCCAAAGCAGAAATACAAGAAGTTTCTAAAAATATATTCGTATGGCAGGCAGCAATAGCCGCAGTTTTACTTTTAGGATTAGCAGGGCTTGCTACTTTTTATGTGCGTAGTTTGAAAGAATCTGAGGATCCTTATTCCAGTTCACAAAACTCTGCAGAATATCTGGCTTCTCCCATCGAAACTGAATATATTTGGGAAAATACTGATCTGATCATAGAGACTTCTTTTTCAGAAAGGTAAACTTTCGAAAACAAAATACTCGCAAAAGCAGATCTAATCTGTTTGAAGCTCCGGGATATTTTTATAATATTCTAATGATTCAGGATTGATGAGAGCGTCTTGATTCGTAACAGCTTCCCCTTGTACTGTTTTTTTAACAGCGATCTCTACCTTCTTCATATTCCGAGTATAAGGAATATCCGCAACTTGAACGATCTTGGACGGAACATGACGAGGAGAAACCTTATCCTTGATCTCCTTTTTAATCTTGGATTCAAATGAAGGATCCAAAATTGCACCTGGGGCCATTTTTAAGAATAAGATCACTCTTACATCGTCCTTCCATTCTTGACCGATCACTACTGAGTCAGCGATTTCTGAAATAGTTTCTAATAAGCTATATAAGTCCGCGGTTCCAATACGAACTCCTCCTGGATTCAAGGTAGCATCTGATCTTCCATATACTACCATCCCTCCATTAGGAAGAATTTCTGCAAAATCACCATGTCTCCATATATTGGAATACGTATCGAAATAAGCGCCTATGTATTTTTTTCCATCAGGATCATTCCAAAATTCTAATGGCATAGAAGGAAACGGTTTTGTACAAACTAGCTCTCCCTTTTGTCCCTGGACTGGTTTTCCGGAATCATCAAAAATTTGGACTGCCATTCCGAGACCTAATGATTGTAATTCCCCGGAATGTACAGGTAAATTAGGATTTCCTAATGCAAAACATCCATTCAGATCGGTTCCTCCCGAAATAGAGGAAAGTCTTAGGTCCTTCTTCCAAGATTCGTATACATAATCGAATCCATATCCTGGCAATGGTGATCCTGTGGACAATACAGCTTTTACAGAAGATAGGTCTACGCTTGGTTTGTATTTTTCCTTCTCCAAACTAAGAATATACTTAGCTCCTACTCCGAATACTTTTACCTTACGATCAGAAACGTAACGGAATAATACTCCAGGATCCGGATAAAATGGATTTCCATCGAATAAATGCACTGTTGCTCCGATAGAAAGGGAACTCACGAGCCAGTTCCACATCATCCACCCGCAGGTAGTATAATAGAAGATCCCATCCCCCTCTCTCAGGTCCGTATGCAGCGCGAGTTCCTTCCAATGATTTAGAAAAACTCCTGAACCTTGGACCATACATTTAGGAAGTCCTGTTGTTCCAGAAGAGTACATGATATAAACAGGATGATCAAAAGATGTTTGGTAAAATTCTGGTTCTTTTCCCAAAAAAGATTTATAAGATTCTTCTAATGGAATTGCGTTATTAGGGAATCCATCCGTGATATTTTTCTGATCGTCTGATCCTAAGCGAGGATATTCAGAAATTAGGATCTTTTTTAGATCCGGAAGTTGAGAAGATATCTCTTGGACAATCGTCGCAAGTGGAAGAGACTTACCTTTAAATTCATACAGATCTGTTGTGATCAGAATTTTAGGTTTGATCTGGCCGAATCGATCTAATACACCCTTAACTCCAAAGTCTGGAGAACATGATGTCCAAACAGCACCTATACTCGTGGCAGCTAACATCGCAAGAACGGTATCCGGAACATTCGGCATAAGTCCTGCGATCCTATCTCCAGGCTCGACACCTTCTGATCTAAAATAGGCAGCGAGTGCTCCTACATTTTTATAAAGTTCAGAATAAGTCAGGCTCTTCTCCGCTCCACTTTCTCCCCTGTAAAAGATTGCGACTGTATCGTCTTTTTTTCGGAGTAAGTTTTGGGCAAAGTTTAGTTTTGCTCCCGGAAAGAATTGAGCTTCTCTAAAAGTTTTTCCAGGTCGGATAATATCTTCGTATGTTTTAGAATGAATGACTGGAGCGAATTCCCAAATCAGTCCCCAAAATTTTTCAGGGAATTCAGCAGACCAGGAATGTAACTCTGCATAGTTTTTGAATTTTTTACCGATCTTTTGTTCGGCAAAATTTTGAAATTCAGTAAGTCTTGAGTTTTGAATGAGTTCGGGACTGGGAGTCCAAAGGGTTTGATTCATGTCCGGCCTGTTATCTTCTTTTTTTTCAATCGAAGGTCAACAGTAAATTAGTTGTGAAGTGAAAGCCTTTCCGTAAGATTTGTGAGTCGATAAGAACTCCGGAGTTTTCCAGTTGTCAGACCTGAACCATCTTAACCTGCCTACGATCCTATTTTTATGCGTAAGTTTGGTCTACGCATTCCACGGTTTTCTACACCAGCTAGTAGTGGGAGGAGCGATCTCGGTCTTCCAACATCCGGACGAAAGACAGTCCAGAATGATCCTAATGGTTTGGATCGCAACTGGTGGGTTCATGAGTTTTCTGGGGTTATTGCCTACGGTCCTTCTTCTTTTATATGGAGCAGACTCTGAACCAGTGAAAGCCGTTTTATGGACAAACACTTTGGCTCTTTGTTTTTTAGCAGTCCACTTTGTTCTATGTGGAGTGATGAGGCTTCCTAGGCCTTTGCGGATCGGTTTTTATTTCACGATCTCTTATGCAGTGGCAAATTTGGTTTTTCTTTTTACGTACGGTAAAATTTGATTTTTATCAAATGTACGTTCGCTGTGATTTGAGTGCAGTTTGTTTATTTAAAATTTGCTTTCACTTCGTTCAAGCACCCTCCGGGCTTCTCGCTTCTAGGGGCGCTCGAAGGGCTCGAAGTAAGCTAAGTTCTCTGGGCCTTCGTGGATCACGATCCGATCTACTTTGCCTTTCGCCTCAGCCACACTATCCTTTAGGCCATAATAAAACCAACGAGCCATATTTTCAGAAGTTGGATTTGTCTTCTTAAAATCAGCATGATCGTTAATCAGAATATGGTCTAACTCTGCCACTAACTCCTTAAGCTTACGTTTAGAGGTCAAAAAGTCGAAACTGATCCCGTCTTCTCCAATATTCTTTTGGCCGGAGAGATAAACTTCTACCTTAAAGGAATGCCCATGGATTGGCTCATCTGAGCCGTCAGGGAAGTATTTATAAAGATAATGAGAAGATTCGAACCTTTCTTCGATACGAATATAGAATTTGCCGGTTTCTTGAAAAAACATGGAATTGACTTTGGCCTAGGGAGTCTATATACTGGAACTTAAACCAGTACTTAGGAGATTTTCCCCATGTCGGAAGCGGTCAAGCCAAGATTTTTTAAAGAAATGACTGTAGGCGAAGCAATTGGTCTTCATCCTGAAGCAGGATTGGTATTTTCAAGCTATCATTTGGGCGGATGCTCTCATTGCTCCATCAACGAACTCGAAACTATCGAGCAAGTTTGTATGGGTTACGGTGTAGAAGTAGATGTTCTACTAGATAGTTTGAACAATCTACTCGAGGACGGAGAGTAATCTCTCCGCCTTCGGGCCTTCTCCTATATTTCAATTTTATAATAGAAAATATTTCCGAATCGTCCCCAGTTCTTCTCCCTTCTCGCATCCAAACCATTTCAATAATTTTAATAATGCCTTCTCTCCTTTTGGGCTGAGCAGAAGTTTATTTAGCGCACTTCTTATTCCAAAATACTTTCTGAGATCAGGTATTTTCGGGGTCGGAAGATTCAAGCTGATATAAGACATTCCAACTTTAGTATCTCCCAACTCTCCAGGCTTTCTCATTTTTTCCAGATCTTGGCTTACGTTATATAATGTTTTCTTAAATTTCGAGATCTGAGATGGATTTTCACTTTCTAAAGCAGTTTGGTATTCACCGATCCATTCTCTGATCTTTTTATATTTTTCCCTGGTTTCAATCGTAGCAGGAATTATTTCGGAAAGAGAAGAAGAAGATTCTAACACCTCAGTCACGAGCGGAGGAAGGATCAGCTGAAAATTATTCATTCTTCCGACTGGAGTAAGGCTTGTGAATACCTTCACTCTCTCTTCATCTATCCATTCTTTGACTTCTGAATTAATATCCGCGCTTGGTTTGAACAAAGGTACCTGTTCCAAAAGAGAAGCACGGATCGGATGAGCAACATAATGCGCTCCTAAAAATGTACTTCTTCCTAAATTACCCGCGGCTCCCCAAACTACTTGGCTGAAATACTCGTGCGGAGATTGTTTATTCTCTCTATAACCTATCAGATTTTCTTCCTGATGTATTTTCATCAGATCAGTGGCGCATAATAGTTTTAAGGCTTCGTTTCTGGAATCTTTTACTTCTGGTTCATCCGTAGGTATATCGACTGAGATGAGAAGACTTCCGTCCAAGGAATCTAGACTTTCGAAGGAATTCCAGCCAGCTGAGAATTTATGATCATAGAATATTTTTTCTCTTAGTACAAGTTCATTTATCAAATGAAATAGACTTTCTATCTGGACACAGGCTGTGCAAACCTCATCCCAATCATAGGAATTTGTCTCTTTATTTATTTTTAATTCTTTAGAATTCGAAAAATCAGGACCTTTCGAATATAGATCGAAAAGACTTTCGAATGTCCAATTGTCCCAGAAAGAGGTATTGTATTGCATCGTAAAGGCCTCGGATTTTCTCCGATATCCTTAAAAATGCAAACCAAATTACGTTGTTATGGCGTTAGGTGAGTTTTTTATTAATTCGCCGGTTTTTCACTAATTGACTTATATATATTTTCAGCGATGATTTCTCCCAACTGATCATACGTTTTAGGTCTATTAAAGAATGGTACAATAACAATTAGCGTAAACCATCCTTCATTAGTAATTTCTAATTTATAAGTAGGATCCTTATCTCGGTTCATAACAACCGTTACCTTGGAAACTGATGTCTCAAATCTAGGCTTCATAGGTGTTAGTACAATACTATAGGGATTTTTCCCTTGCGGCGGACCTAATTCTACATCTAATTTATATTTACCACGAAGCTCATAATAAACCGCATCTCTTATAATCATGTATGATTCAGGAAGAGGGAGTCTAGTAATTCTTTCAATACTTCCTGATTTACTTTTAATCTCTTCAACCTGGCGGCTATATTCGTCAGATACGCTTAAGTATATCTTATTCGTTTTAAAGTCGGATAAATCAGAATACTTTCTAACTGCTTCCTTATATCCGTCACCAATTGTAAAAATACAATTACTTATACAAATAGATAGTAAGAACAATAAACCAGCTCGAGATAACTTCATGATATTCCCATAATCTAAATACAGACTTTTTTGAAGATAAAAGAATTACTTTTATGAATAATCTTTGGAAGATTTTTCACTCCCCTTTTTGGGGAATATAATAATACCGAACTCCCGCCTTGCGGAAATAATAGCGGATCTCGGAGGATTGTTTGTCAGTCGGTTGTAATCTTCTTTTAAAAGTATCTTCAGGGATACGGAATGTATCGCCTAATGCATCACATCTAAAGAATCTATTCCCTTCAGGATAACGTATCATGAGTAATGAACCCGGTTCTGTTTCCCAAGCCCTACCTTCTCCTTCCCAAGAAAAATAAATAGATCTGCTTGGGAAGATGGGATATTTTTTTCCTTCGTATAGGACCTTATCCTTGTTTCTATGCACATTTCTGAATATTTTTTTAGGTCCAGACTTTACTATAAAATGAACTGTGCCGCATCTGAAAGTAAGAAGTAAAGGTATTCCACCCAAAGAGCCAGCCTCTACTCCGGAACCAGATACGTTAGCAGTAACTCTGTTTGTATTCTCTGCAATCCTTCCTAATGTAGAACGCATAGACTCATCTAAAAATTCTACGGTATCGTCTTTACGGATTTTCTCTAATTGTCTGTAGATACGATCGAATTCTTGTTTTTCGTAAGCTTTGTTTCTAACAAAGCCATCTAACTGTCTTTTAAGATTGGAAAGTCTTGCTTTAAAATAAGGAGTATCGTTTCGGGAAGCTACATCGAACATTTCTTCCCAGACTGTTTCTAATTCTCTGACTTCCGAATCTTGGTCATAGGTATTCTTCTCCACCTCTTCCAAGATATAGCGGAATTTTCTTTTCAGATCGAATAGAAATCTGGAGTCTTTTACTCTTTCCATGCCGGCTTTGTTAGAATATCGGCATGCTTTTTTGCAATACCAGCCATTTTACAGATCCAAATTTCAGTTTGCGTGTTTTCTCATCTTGATAGAGAGAATGATCCCGACTGCTGCCATGGACATAAGTAAGTGGGAACCGCCATAACTCATGAAGGAAAGTGGAATCCCTGTCACCGGCAATAATCCGAGAACGATCCCGATATTGATCGCCATATGATAGAATAACATCGCAACGATCCCTGACGCGAGTAAAGATCCGAATCTATCCTTACTTTCGTAACTGATCTGCAATCCTCTAAGTGGAATAGAGAATAAGAAGAAAAGCAAGAACACAGATCCAATGAAACCTGTTTGTTCTGCCCAAGATGCGAATATAAAGTCAGTGCTGGATTCAGGAACATGAGGGATTTTTCCTTCCGTCATCTCCGCATTTAAAAATCCTTTTCCGACTAATTTTCCGGAACCAACTGCAGGTTTGGAAGCTCTTAATTGATATCCTGCATCCTGTTTGAACTCATCAGGATTTAAGAATGCAGTCAATCGGATGACCTGGTTTTCCCGGAAAGGAACAGTTTTCATTACAACTACCGCAGAGATCAAACTTATCCCTAAGATCCCAAGAGGAATATAATAAGAACGTAATGTTTTACTTCCCCGAGCAACCCGAAGTAAGATCATGATGATACTAAATATGATAAGTGTTGCGCCTACTCCGATCAATAATCCCTGATTAGAGAGTAACTTAAATATAAAGCTGCCTTCTAAATCGATTACCTGATCGAATACTTCTCTCAAAGCAGCGATTGTTTTAGGAGTTAGATTTGCCCCAGCCACTTCTTTTCCATCCAAGACCTGCCAGGTTTTTCCACCTAATCTGTTCACTACGGATAGAAGGTCCGTTTTTCCGGTTCTTTGTAAAAATGCGAGAATATCATTTAGCAATGTAAGTTTGGAATATTCCACATACATTGGAAGAACAAGTGAGATCCCTCCGAATGTAATAAAGGAACCGATATGGAAATAGTCAGCTCCACCCAAGAACAACATTGTAAATAAGATCGGTAAGAAGGATACAGCTGTTCCGAAGTCAGGCTGTAAAAGTATCAAAGCCATAGGAAGAAGTACAATCCCGAACGGAATGACTAACACTATCAACTTCTTCATTTCTTTTTCTTTTAATACTAGATATTGACCAAGTAAGATCACCGTGGCAAGTTTTGCAAACTCTGAGGCCTGCAATAAAAACGGCCCTACTTTGATCCAAGATCTTGCTCCTCGACTGGAAGGAAGATAACCGATCCATTTAACGAGAGTCAGTGCCAATAGTAGAATAGCGAATCCGTATACGAATAATGCGTAAGCTCCGATCAATTGGTAATTGATCCTAGATACGAACCACATGATCACGAGCCCGCCGAGGAAGAATAAAAACTGTTTGAACCATTTATGGCTCATGAGTCCAACATTCGGATCATCAAAATTATATTCTTGTGAATATAAAGTAAGAACGCTGCAGATTACAACTATGATAACCGAGCCTACCAAAAAGTAGTCAATCCTATCTATGGAACGATCCGACATCATTGTAAATTCTCCGGTGCTGCAGGAGCGGTCTCAGGTATCTCCGCAGTTCTTTTGAAACTTCCAGGAGGAAAAGCGGCTCTAAACATTTCTCTTGCAACTGGTGCTGCTCCGGCAGCTCCACCCACTCCGTATTCTACGAATACAGCGACCAATACTTGTTCGCTGACAGGTGCATTTGCAGGTGCATATCCTATGAACCAAGCGTGGTTGGATCCGGAAGATCCCCTTCTTCTTGTTTGGGCTGTTCCCGTTTTTCCTGCGATATCAGGAAGACCAGGTTTGTTTAGTACGAATGCTGCAGTTCCATTCTTCACAACCAATCTGAGTCCAGCTTTAATCGCTTCTACTGTAGAAGATTGGATCGGAATATCACTTAATCTCTGGGGATCTGTTCTATTGATAATTGAATTATCCAATGGATCTCTGATCTCGTTGACTATATAAGGTTGATAGATCTGCCCTCTATTTAATAGTCCCGCATAGAACAATGTCATAGAAAGAGGAGTAACGGACATGAATCCTTGTCCGATAGAAAGATTGATCGTATCTCCATCGAACCATCTGGTTCCATAAATTCTTTTTTTCCAAGCAGGAGAAGGAACCTGACCGGAAATCTCTCCCGGAAGATCCACTTTGGATTTTTGGTCCAACAAGAATAAGCGAGAATAGGTCAAGATAGGATCAGAACCAAGTTTGTATCCTAGGTTATAAAAATAAACGGAACATGATTTTTGAAGAGCATGAGCCAGGTCATTCGTACCATGACCACCCTTCTCCCAACAGTAAAAAACTTGGTCGGGAACTCCAGCGAATGTGGATTTTAAAGTATAACTACCATTACATTGGTAACTGGTGTCTGGAGTATAATCCACCTTATGCCCACTTTCCAAAGCAGCAAGTGCAACTAACGTTTTATAAGTAGAAGCCGGCGGAAATTTAGATTGGATCGCAAGATTTAAAAATCCACCGTTTGCATCCACCCTCTTATAATGTGCAGTTCTTTCAGATCTACTCTTTCCAGAGAGAACATTCGGATCATAACTTGGATTAGAAGCCATTGCCAAAATTTCTCCAGTGGAAGGACGCATTGCAATCGCAGTTCCTCTGGCGCCTTTGAGGGCCTTATATGCAGCAAGTTGAATGTCTTTGTCTATAGTTAGGACTAGGTTATTTCCAGGAGTAGAATGTTCTACTACCCTTTCTTCTTCAATATTCCCTTCGGAACTTCTTTTTTGGATCCGAAATCCATCAGTTCCTCTGAGGCGTGAATCGTATTGGAGCTCCAACCCATCTTTTCCAAGCCATTGGTAAGACTTAATCTCACGGGTAAGAAGGTCAGTTTTACTTGGTTTACCTATATAACCAGTAACATGCGCAAGAGCAGGGCCCATCTTATAGATCCTTCTGGGAGAAGGAACCAAGATAACATATTTAGATATATTATCAAAAACTGATATACGTTCCTGCTGAGCCTTAGAGATAGCTTCTAAAAGTACAAAAGGTTTTTTAGTTTTGATTTTTTTGGAGAATTTAGGCTCGAGTAAATCCTCTTCATAATAGGACATCGGGATAGAGAGAGTTCTTGCAAATTCCTGTAGGAAATTTTTAACCCTAACCGGATCGTATTTGAGTATAGAAGTATTTAATACTGCATCCAAACTAGAATAATTAGAAACAAGCGCCATGGATGTTTCAGGAGTGAGAAAGTTTCTATCAAACATTTCTCCCCTGGCGGCAGGAATGGTTTCACTTTTTCGTACGAACTTCTCCGCCTTTAAGGAGTTATCCGTTCCTTGTACAATCTGAAGATTAAATAACTGGATTACGAATGCAATTAAAGCAAACGCAACAAGCCCGGAGAACATGTACAGCCTTAGCCTGAAACTGCGCTCCAGTCTAAACTCTGTGGCTGAAGAAGATCCTCCTCCCCCCAACATTTTAGCCTTCCGCCTGCTCCAATCTGTACAATTTTCCAAGTACCCAGAAGAATATAGGAGCGATTGCTCCGTTAAAAATAGAGGTACTGATGATGGAGTAGTTTAAATTTTCATGAAAGAATAAAGAGAATAGGAAATAAGATGCAATCCTGGAGATCAAAGTCACAACCAAAGAATACAACATTATGGAAATCTGATTTTCATGATAGGCAGGTCTTGCGAACTTTCCTACAATATATCCCATAATACAAAATGTAAGCGAGTGAAGTCCTATTTTATAGGTAACTACGTTTCCTACGATCTCTCCACCTAAACCTGAATCAGAAAGTAATCCGCCAAAAAATCCGATCCAAATCCCAGCCATTGTTCCCCTACGGAGAGCAAAGAATAGAACGAAGATCACCATAAAGTCTGGTTTAAATCCAGAAATTTCAAACAAGTTTGTTCCGTTCAAGAAGTGAGAGATCAAAATCCCGGCACCAATGACTATATATTCTAAAATCATCAGTTTGTTTCCTCGTCAGAGAATCCGGAACCATTACCTTCCGGTTTCTGAGGTTTAGGAGTTTCCGCAGGTTTATTTCCAACAGGAGTTGGGGCCTTAGGCTCTCTGTCTTCTTTAGGATAATTTAATTCACCAAAATAAGGATTTTCGATATTAATGTTCTGTCCTTCCGGCCATGTCTCTGCCCATTTTTCAGGAAGTTTCATTAAGATAGTAACTGACTCCAGCATATCAAAACGAACAAAAGGTTTCAAGAATGCAGTTTTAAAACTTCCGTTGCGCGGACCTTCTTCAGTAATTATACCCACAGGAATTCCTGGAGGGAACATTCCGGAAGAACCAGAACTATATACTGGTTTTCCTATCTTACTTAAAGATTCAGTGTATTGGATCATCTCACTTGGACCCATTGGATAATCTCCGAAAATCCTTGGATCAATGATGATACCACTATCTATATAATTCATCAATGCTTCCATTCCTCTTCCAGAGTTTCCGGATAAAGTAGCCCAAAGATTACTTTCTGGAATGGAAACACCCATATTATAATTGGAATTGATAATAGGTTGGATCACTGCGGATCCTCCGGTGACCGCGATCACCTTTCCGACTAAAGCTTCTATAATTTCACCTTTTTGATTCACAGCTCTTGCAGTGACAGGCATATAAGGTTTGATCCCCGCTTCGGAACCTTTGTCTATAATGATAGTACGATAAATAGAATTCAAACGAACAGAAAGAACTTCTGCTTTGACTGTAGAATATTTTTGTTTAGTATTAAAACGTAATTCTCTTCTGAGACTTTCGTTTTCTCTGCTAACTCTTTCCAGATCTTGGGGAAGAAGTTTATAATCATCTATAGCAGCAACGCAGGCATCTCTTTCCTGACGAACCGCTTCAAAAGATTCTAATTTAGTATAAGCTCCTTTAAAGAAGGACCCAACTCCGTCGATCGAACCGGAAACGGAGTCCCCCACTCTCTGGAAACTTGCAATCCCTCTCACTAAAACATTACTTTTAAAAGTCAGGGATAGAAGAGAGAATACAATACAGAATAAAAGGGAAACGGTTTCCTTACTTTTATTAAATTGAAGCCAAAGCATAAAAAATTCCGTATCGGACTATGGTGATCAACCAGAGACCGAGATCCGAATTAACGGATCCCTGGTTTCAGATACTTAACTTCGTCCAAGAATTTTCCGGTTCCAAGAACCACACAGGTCAGAGGGTTTTCCGCTCTGAATACAGGCACACCGGTTTCTTTAGAAAGATAGGTTTCTAATCCGCGAAGAAGACATCCTCCTCCAGTAAGAACGATCCCTCTTTCTACGATATCCGAAGCAAGTTCAGGAGGAGTTCTTTCTAAAACTCTTTTAATCCCGTCTAAAATTTCGTCGGTTGGTTCTTTAAGAGCCTTACGGATCTCATTAGATTCTAATTCAAGAGTACGAGGTAATCCGGAAATTGCATCTCTACCTTTTACTTCCATGGTCTCGGTTTTCTTTTCAGGGTAAGCATTACCGATAGTAAGTTTAATATCTTCTGCAGTTCTTTCCCCAACAACCAGGTTGTATTGGTTTCTTAAATATTTGATAATTGCATCATCGAACTCATCACCACCAGTTCTGATGGACTCAGCGATAACCATACCACCAAGAGAGATCACAGCAATCTCTGTAGTTCCACCACCGATATCCACGATCATATTACCAGCAGGTTCGTTGATCGGAATGTTTGCACCGATCGCAGCTGCTAATGCTTCGTCGATCAAGAAGATCTCACGAGCGCCCGCTTGTTCTGCAGATTCACGGACCGCACGTCTTTCCACCTCGGTGATCCCGGAAGGAACTCCAATCACGATTCTAGGTTTTACGAAAGTAGTTCTATTATGGACTTTTGCAATGAAGTAGCGGATCATTTTTTCGACTGTTTCAAAGTCCGCGATCACCCCGTCTTTCATAGGACGGATTGCTACGATCTCGCCGGGAGTACGTCCCAACATTCTCTTAGCTTCCTGGCCTACTGCGAGCACTTTGCCCGTAGCTGCGTGGACCGCTACTACGGAAGGCTCGGAAAGAACGATACCTTGCCCTTTTACATGGACGAGAGTGTTTGCGGTTCCGAGGTCGATTCCCATATCGTTGGAAAATAATCCGTATAGCTTATCGAATATCATTTCTATCCTTTGCTGCCAGAAGGCTGGTTGATCTTATTTATTATCTGCAAGATCGGTGAAAATCTCTAGGATTTTACGGGCGCGATCCAATTCAATATTTCTTGCCCGATCCTTACGGGCAATTCCAAAACAAAAAAAACGAAAAACAAATTGGAACCCATTGCTACCTCCATAATATTGGGGAACTTATGGTCCGGGAAAACACCCTAGCTGCCATCGATCTAGGCACAAACTCCTTTCACATGATTATCGTCCGGGTCCGAGAAAACGGGACCTTTGAAGCAATCGCCAGAGAGAAGGAGAACGTTCGTCTCGGAAGCGGTTTGGAAGAAGGAGGAGAGATCGATCCTCCCGCATTTAAGCGTGCAATCGAGTGTTTAAAGCGTTTTAAGATGCTCGCTGATAATTCAAAGGCAGAGATCAGAGCAGTTGCTACATCTGCAATGAGAGAAGCTTCCAATCGTGCCGAATTTCAGGCTGCCGCCTTAAAAGAAGCAGGTATTAAAATAGATGTGATCAGCGGATATGAAGAAGCCCGACTCATCTATTTCGGGGTCCTACAAGGACTACCTGTATTTGATAAAAAGGTCCTACTAGTGGATATAGGTGGAGGAAGCACCGAAGTTTTAGTCGGCTATAGAGGCGATATTCTATTCTCTAAAAGTTTCAAATTGGGAGCGATCCGACTCACCGAAAAATTCCTAAAATCAGAAACTTTGGATTCTTCTCAGATACGAAAATGCAAACTCTATGTAGAAGAGATCATTCTTCCTTTTAGAAAGATTATCCGAGATCTGAAACCAGAAATGATCATTGGTTCATCCGGAACAATCCAGGCGACTGCGGGTATCATTCGAGCATTCGAGGGAGAAGAGACGGAAGAAAGGCCCTTAAATCATTATACATTCCAGTCCTCAGAATTCAAAAGAGCAAGGAATATGATTTTAGAAGCTGATACTTCTAAAAAGAGAAGTAAGCTCCCAGGATTCGATTCCAAACGTTCTGATATCATTGTAGGTGGAATGCTAATCCTGGATGAGTTATTCCAATTGTTGGATCTTCCGGATATGACAGTATCTGAGTTTGCTCTCAGAGAAGGGATCATCTACGATACTATTCGTAAATGGGAACATTTCCAGGACTTTGAACATTCCAAACACCTGGATGATATCCGCCAAAAGTCTATCTTGAACCTTCTCGTTTCCTATACAAGGGACGAAGAATATGCCCGCCATGTAGCCAAACTTTCTCTAGATATATTCGATCAACTACAGTCAGTTCACAGGTTAGGAAAAGAAGAAAGAGAATATCTGGAAGCTTCTTCTTTACTACACGAAGTTGGGCTATTCATTTCTCATTCTGCCTATCACAAACATAGCTATTATCTGATCCGAAATTCAGAGGCGATGCTCGGTTTTACTTGGGGAGAAATAGAGATCATCGCTCTTACTGCTAGATACCATCGCAAAAGTTCTCCCAAGTCTAAACATAGAGAATTCCAAAGAGTCGGTCCAAGAGAACAAGAAATAGTCGAAAAACTTTCTGCAATTTTAAGGATCGCGAGTGCATGCAATCGGAACAGGCAAGGACTGATAGAAACAGTAAAATGCCAGGTCCGAAAAAATCAGGCAATCTTCACCTTGGTCACAAACCAAAACTACGATAAAAGCCTGGAACTTTGGGCCTGCGAAGAACAAGCAGATGCATTCGAGTCCGCTTACGGAATGGTACCTTTATTTCAGTGAATAAATTTCGATCTTTTGGCTATTTTATAGCCTTAGTTTTGGTCCATTCTGCTTTTCTAAACTGTTTTACGGTTTTTCCATATAAACAGGAAACAATCGACTCTCGTTTGTTGGATAAAAAAGAAGAAGAGATCCTTTCCAATAAAGGAAGAATAGACTATGAATTCCAAAACTTCGAATTAGTATTAAGAATAGAAGGCGCAACCTTCCAAGAAACATTAGAAAAAAGGAAAACCTTAGAAACCAAGATCATTCACTACGATTATAAGAAGACAGACGGATACAGACAACTGGACAACGATGATAAACCTTGGAACAGATATATCCTAGGAATGTTTGCAGACATCGGAGCTTTATTCGAATGGACCACAATTCCATTCCGTACAATTTCGAGAAAAAAAGAAGAAGAGAAAATATCTGAGAATATTATAAAATCCGAAAAGATCAAAGTTTTCGAACCGAAAGAACTCGAGCTTATATTAAGAGCAGAAAATACTGAGTTCTTTAACAAAAACCCAAACTCAGATACAATACGCATCCCACTCACTGAGATCCGAAAATTTTTCCCAAAAGCAAATTCAATCGAAGCATTACTCTATTATGGAAAAGAAAGAATAGAATACCAAAACATTCCTGTCGCAGAAGAGATCCGTAAGATGAAACTAAGATAGATTCTATCTCAATATCCTTCTGTCTTCGCTGGACTCAGAGATCTGCCCTGTTTTCTCTATTAGAAATTCTGAAAGTTTTTTAGCTCTTGGATGTTCCGGAGTAATCGCGGTTGCTTCTGCCAAAAGTTGAAAAGATCTTTCTAATCTACTTTTAGAAGCATACATTTCAGCAAGATGAAGAAGATTATCAGAATCGATCGGATTTCTCATCCTATATCTTTCCCCTAAGTCGATGGACAATACGATCTTACCAGATTTGCGAAGAAGTTTACTCACGGTAAAAAGAAATTCGGTGTCAGTGGGCCTTCTTTGCACGTATTTAAGGCCGAGTTCTCCCGCCTTAGTATATTTTTTACCGGAAGAATATTCCAATGCAAGTCTTCTACATTCCTGAACCGAAATCATTTTCTGGATCTCATTTTTCTTTTCAGAATTTGTATCTTTAAGCAGAATTTCAGAAGATGTTAAACTTTTTTTAGGAGCTTCTATCCGAAGAAGAGAAAGATCATCCGTAATTTCTCCTTCTTGCAAGATCAACTCGTAAGTACGATCAAGATCTCCTCTTGCTTTCCCTACAATTTCCAAAAATCTGGAATCATCAGGATCAATTTCAGAATGGATCAAAAGATCATCTCTTCCATCCGATCCAGAGAATAAAACATCTCCAGGCCTCAACTGAAATACTTCTATATGAACATTACGCCCGATGCCCGAATGACCTATCTTAAAATATTTTTCTTTCGGTTCTAAAAAGATCGTAGTTTCGTCTCGATACAAAACAGGAGAAGGATGTTCGCAATTTATATAATATAGAACTCCTCTTGACTCATCTAATAATCCCAAAAATGCGGAAGCCATTAAGGAACCATCGAATGCTTCAAAAACTTTCTGTAATTCTATAAACCAGTTTTTGAGCCATCTCTCAGGCCAAACATTTCGATACAAAGCAGGAGTTCTTTCTATCATAGATCTGGAGATAGATCCTAAAATGATAGCACCTACGGCACCTTGTAAAGATTTACCCATTGCATCTGCATTCACGAATGCAATATAAGGTTTACCTCTCAGCCGAATAGAATGCGCGAGTGAAATGTCACCGCCGATCTGTCTTTCCTTTTGTTTATAATTGAATTTTTTCTTCTGAATAGTCAAAGAACGAAAAGAATATTCAGAATCTTGCAATTGAATAGAATGAAGAGGTTCAGTCAAAAGCGATGTTAAAAAATAATCTCCATCCTGGCTGAGTTTTAGTTTTTGGATCTCTTCCAGACTTTTCCCAAGTTCGTCTGCAGTTTCCTTTAGCTGTTTAGTTCTTTCTTCCACCTTGGATTCCAAACCTTCGTTCAAAGATTGGATCTCCTCATAAAGACCTCTCAATCTTTCTACGACCTTCCCAATCCTTTGTTCTTGTTTACCGAACTCATCCAAGGAAGAGGGAGAAATTTTCAATCCGAAATTACCTTCTCCTACTTCTTCCAAAAAACCTGTCACTGAAGAAAGTCTGGATCGTATCGCTTCAGTCACTATCCATGCAGTAAAGATGAGTGGCACAGAAAATAAGAATGCCATAATCGCCAAATGTAGAAGTGGATTCTCCAAACGGATCCTACCATCCACAGTTGCATACAACATATATCCCAAAAGACTGAATGGCATTGAGATCATCGCCATAACCACCACAAGTAGTCGCTTGGAATAAGGAAAAAATAATCTGGTCTTAGCTTCCACTTCTCTGAATTTATTTTTACTCAAAGCTGGGCGAATAGAATATTCAGTAATAAACAAATAACTAATAAATGAAATTGGAATAATCCCTAAATACAATGCAGGAATTGTAGCAATCAGATTAGGTCGATAGCCCACGATCAAATAGACGATTAGGTGAGCAAGTAGCACTCCGAAAAACCAACGACCAGCAATCACAAATGATTCATAGATAGGTTGAGTTATATAAATTGATTTTGCATAAGAAAGAAGATTCGGATCTACAGAACTTCTATCCTCTAAATAAGATGCCTTCTTTAATCTTATATATCTAAGATAGAAGGCACCTAAAAGCATAGCTGTGGCGGCTATCATCGCGGCGACTCCCATGGAAAGATATTCTTCTAAAGAATATAAAGAACCTGTTACAGCAGAAAAATATACTGCAAATGGCACAGGAACAGTATGAGTAAATAACTCCAGCCTCCAGGTTAGGACTGGCAAAAGACGTGCATGGCTCATTTTCGTTTCTCTTTTTCACTTAAATTAAAACCAACACTGTAGCGATTGCTACATAGATCAATATTTTATTTCTAATATAAGATAAAATTAAGTGAAATGTTCATTTTGAGAAAACGCCTAACAAACCTATATAAACTTTACTTTTGATCTAAGGCAGATCGAATGCAGGAAAGTATCTCAGTACCCAAATATGGCTTTTGAATAAAGTAACTCACACCAAAATCTTTTAAGGAAAGTTTTAATTCAGGTTCCATAAATCCACTTGCAAGAAGGATTTTTACAGAGTTGTGTATCGCTCTTATTCTCTTGATAACTTCTCCTCCTCCAAACTTTGGAAGACCCAAATCAGTCAGCACCAATTGGATTTCAGAATGTTTAAGGAGAAATTGCTCCACACCATCTTCTCCATCCACAGCCAAATGCACTTTGTATCCTTTAGATCCCAAAAGATCTGCTAACATATTCCGCAGAAGTTCTTCATCCTCAATTACAAGTATACTTTCATTACCTCCTAGAGATTCTGATTGAGAATAATTTGGCTTTATATTTAATTCCGATTTTTCTTTAGTTACCGGTAGATATAAGAAGAATGAAGTGCCTTTTCCTAATTCAGAATCTACTTCTATCCAACCTTTGTGGTTATCGATCACACTATATGCCAATGCCAACCCAAGTACCGTCCCCTTTCCTATATCCTTGGTTGTGAAAAATGGTTCAAAAATTCTTTGTTTTGTTTTTTCACTCATTCCACTTCCAGAATCAGAGATCCGAAGGATTATATATTTTTCCGCTAAACTTTTAGAATATCCCTTCTTTAGATTTTCAGAATCAGTGAGAAACGTCTCTATAGTTAAGAGACCTCCGTCTTGCATAGCATCCCGGGCATTCACGCATAGATTTAGCAAAACCTGATGGATCTGATTCGTATCCACCTGGACCAAAGGAAGATTTTCCTGAAAGTCTGTAAGTAGTCTTATACTTTTAGGAAATGTCTGTGAAACTAATTTACTGACTTCTAATATAATATCGTTTATTTGTGCAGGTTCCAGATTAAATTCTGTTTTTCTTGCAAAAGTGAGAAGTTGTTTAACTAAGGAAGCTCCTCTTTGAGTAGCCATATGTAGCGCAGTTATATGTTGAGAAAATTTTTCAGGATTATTCCTGTTAATTTCTATAACAGAAGTGTGACCCATGATGATAGAAAGTATATTATTAAAATCGTGAGCAATACCACTAGCCAAAGTACCTAAACTTTCCAATTTTTGTGCCTGGATAAGTTGTTCCTCTAATTCCGCTCTTTTTTTTTCAACTTCCTTTAATTGAGCTTCTTTTAATTTATGTTCTGTAATATCTTCTGCGACTCCAGCAACCCGGATCGTATCTCCCTTTTCATTCTTAACAGGAAATGCCTTATCTCTGATCCATCTGATCTCTCCGTCAGGACGGACGATCCTATATTCTTCTCTATATTCTCCAGTTACCTGTCTTGTCCTTGCGTTACTCATCACTCTATCTCTATCATCTGGATGGATACATTCCATCCAAGAGATTGGATTTTCCAAAAGACTTTGTCTGGATCTCCCCCAGATCTGTTCATATCCTTGGCTAATATAGACAATCTCGTTTTTAGAGAGACTGGTCATCCAGAACACTTCATGAATCGCATCTGTAAGCTCTTTAAATAGTTCTTCACCTTCTCGATTTAATCTTTCTGCCCTTATTCTTTCTTCTATCTCATAACCTAATTCTTCACTTCTTCTTTGGAGCTCGAAGTTTTTCTCTTCTAACTTTTCCACAAGCCTATGATTATATTGGCGAAGAGGTGCAGAGTCCAAGACCAATCCTTTTACAGTACGTTTAGATCTGGGATTTTGGAGAAGTTTAGTTACTGTTTCATCCAGCAATTTTAAGCCTGCAGGTTTTTTCAAGAATGCATCCGCCCCCAGATCAAAAGAAAGTTTTTCATCAGAATCGGAAGTATAGGTGGCGGTATATATGATAATTGGAATATGTTTGAACTTATCATTTTGTCTTACCTGGGAACAGAATTGATATCCATCCATTTGAGGCATTAGAATATCCGAGATGATCAAATCTACTTCAGTATTTTCCAGGATTTCCAAAGCTTCCAAACCGTTTGAAGCAGTGTAAATTTTCCTAGACCCATTTTCCAACTGAGCAGAAATTAATTTCCTGTTTTGGTAACTGTCGTCTACGACTAGAATGAGCATAAAATTTTAGTCTTAAAAGAGACTACGTATTGATAAGGGACGAAAAAAATCTCTTGGATCATGGGTTTAATCCTTTTATAAAACCGTTTATTTGTTCTGTAAATTTTCTTGTATCGATTGGTTTTGTGATATATCCATCACAGCCGGCTCCATAAGCTTTTTGTGCGTCTCCTTTCATTGCAAAGGCAGTAACAGCAATGATAGGAATATTTTTGGTATCCCCTCTTTCTTTTAACTGTCTAGTGAGCGTAAGTCCGTCTATTCCAGGTAATTCTATATCCATGAGAATGAGATCTAAAGGGAAATTATCAATGATCTGAAGTGCTTCTTCCGCATTTCCTGCTTTTAAAACTTCGTACTCGTCTAACTCCAATAATTCACAAATCAATTTGAGATTTACGATATTATCATCTACTACCAAAACCTTTTGAGGCATCTCTATTTACCGTTTGAGATCTTTATAGGAAGTATTATAGTAAAAACTGATCCTTTTCCCAACTCACTTTCTACGTTTATTGATCCGTTCATCAACTCCACGATCCTTTTGGTTAAAGCAAGCCCGAGCCCAGTTCCTTGAAATTGTCTATTCGCTCCACTATCTATCTGTTGGAATTCCTCAAAAATCCTTGCAAGGTCCTTTTCATCTATACCTATCCCTTCATCCTCAAATTTCATCCGGATAAAACCTTCGCCTTCCCCCTCCATACTCACTCTGATATTGCCGCCTTCATGACTGAACTTGACAGCATTAGATAATAGATTATACAATATTTGTTTTATCTTTTGCGGATCTAATGTCACTAAATCTACAGATTCATTCACTTTTACTAAAAAATTAATTCCCTTCTTTCTTAATAATGGACGAAGAATAGAAGAAACTTCTTTGATCGCGTTGGATAAGGAGAATGTTTCCAAAAACAATTCCATCTTTCCGGATTCCACTTTTGCAAGATCCAGAACATCATTTATCAATTTTAAAAGATGATTCGCACTATTTAAGATATCCGTTAAGTATTCTTTTTGTTTTCCGTTTAAAGGCCCAGGCCGCTCATCAGAAAGTAATTCTGAAAAACCTATAATACCATTTAGCGGCGTCCTTAACTCATGGACATGTTTGCCAAAAATTCACTTTTTAATCTAGCTGTCTCCTTCATCCTTTCATTCTGTTCTTCTAATGCTGCTCTCCTGAATTCCTCTTGTAACTTCCTTTCTGTGATATCGCGAATAGAACTGGAAACTAACATACCTTCTTCCGTTTCCAATGGACTTAAGCTGATCTCTACTGGAAATTCTAATCCATTCTTCTTAAGTCCGTATAGTTCCAACCCACTTCCCATCCCTCTGACTTTTGGATCGTTGAAAAAGCCTATTCTGTTTTTTGGGTGATTTGCTCTAAATCTTTCAGGCACTAATACTTCTACAGGTTTGTGCAATAATTCTTCTCTGGGATATCCGAATAACTTTTCTGCTTGGGAATTGATTAGAACTATATCTCCTCCTCGATTAACGATTATGACTGCATCCGGTGCAGATTCTAAAAGTCCTCTGAACTTTGCTTCTGCTTTGATCCTTTCTCTAATGTCGCGGATGGCACTTAATACTAATGTTGTTTCTTCTGTTCGATAAGGACTTAAGCTGATCTCCACTGGAAACTCAGTTCCATTGGATTTCCTACCAAATAATTCCGAACCGGCTCCCATGGATCTTGTCCTGGGTTGTGTGAAATAATGATCACGATGAGAAATATGGTTCTTTCTGAATCTATCAGGAAGAAGAATCTCTACAGGATGTCCCAAAAGTTCATCTATTTTGTAATCGAACATTTTAAGGCCCTGTTCGTTAACAAATACGATACTTCCAGAATCGTTTACCATTACAATGGAATCGGGCAAAGACTCAAGAAGTCCCTTAAATTTAGCCTCGATCAACTTTGCATCCTTCAAGGCTTTTTCGAATGTATTATCTTTTTCAGAAGGAGTCGCCATAATATTAGAAATTCGTATATTAGAGACAGGTAGAATACTTGGAAAAATTTTCCAAATCAAGCGGATTTCAAAAGATTAATATTGGAAAAAAATTATTATCCACTCGTACAAGAAAACGAAGGTACTCGTAAACGATTTAGGATATTCTAAAGGATCAGATTAAGCGGGGTTTAATTTATCCACCCAAAGAGGACGGCTTCCTACAATTTCGGCGCCTACTTTAAAAAGTAGAATATATCTTCCTTCTTTTGGAAAAACCGCATGGGGAATTGGGATCCCAATTTCAACAGGTTCGGAGCCGTTATTAACTCGGATATTTCCTCCGACTCCTATTACTTTTTCGCCAGAATCTGCATGTTCTAACTCTAGAGAAAATTCATGGTCTCCTGGGGAAAGATTTGTGACACATACGTATATTCCCCAGGGAGGAAAAACTACGGGAAATTGTCCGGTAAAGAACTTAGTAAAAGTCCCTATAATACCTTTTTTCCCGTTGTCCTCCGAGATTACCCGATCCGCAAACACTAATGCTAATAGGACGGGCTCTCCCACGTTATTCGACACCTAAGATTCAGACCGAGTATGCGTCTGAAACTAGTTGTTCCTGTTCTTTAGTATGGACTTTCATATGTCCTGCAGCAGGGCTTGCAGATTCTTTTCTTCCAGCGTAGATGAGTTTTGTTCCGTTAGGAAGCAGGTCCTCGAATCTATCTCTTACAAATGTCCAAGCACCTTGGTTTTTAGGCTCTTCTTGGCACCAAACAAAAGTTTTAGCGTTTTTGTAAGTTTTAAGTACTTCTTGGATCTCTTTCGCAGGGAAAGGATAAACCTGTTCAACTCGGATCAGCGCAGTGCTTTGCACCTTATTCTCTTCCCTATATTTTAGAAGATCATAATATACTTTTCCGAAACTGAAAACTACCTTCTCCACTTTATCTGCTTTGATCTCAGCTTGGTCAGGAAGAACTTCTCTAAACGCACCTTTTAATAGATCGTCTATAGGAGAAAGTGCTCCTGGGAAACGTAATAAAGATTTTGGAGTGAAGATAATCAGAGGTTTGCGGAAATTACGCAGTATCTGTCTACGAAGTAAATGGAAATACTGAGCGGCATTCGTACAGTTTGCTACTTGCATATTATTGTCCGCACATAGCTGTAAGAATCTTTCGATCCTACCAGAACTATGCTCTGGTCCCTGTCCTTCGTATCCATGAGGAAGAAGTATCACAAGACCGGACATCCTCTGCCATTTCACTTCTGAGCTAGAAAGGAATTGGTCAAAGATCACCTGAGTATTATTTGCAAAATCACCGAACTGAGCTTCCCAAAGAACTAATGCACTTGGATCAGAAAGAGAATAACCGTATTCAAAACCTAAAACAGAAAACTCAGATAAGGAAGAGTTAACAACTTCTGCCCTAGCTTGTTTTTCTGATATATGATTTAGACCTACGTATTTTGCTCCTGAGTTGATATCCACAAGAACTGCATGTCTATGAGAGAATGTTCCGCGTTGGCTGTCCTGACCTGAAAGACGAACTCTAAATCCGTTTTCCAAGATCGAACCGAATGAAAGAGCCTCTGCCATTCCATAATCCAAAGAAGCTTTTCCTTCTGCCATTTCCTTGCGGCTTTGCAGAAGTTTTACTAATTTAGGATTTGGAGTGAAACCATCCGGAACTGTGGTGATCGCTTTTACAATACGATCAATTTGTTCCGCTAGTAGAGAAGTCGCAGTACCACTATCCAGAGGTTCTTTGGAATATTTCGCCCAAACACCTTGCATAGTATCAACTTTCATCTTGATATCTTGTTCTTTTGCCCTTTGGAAAGAATCCTCTAAACCTTGAGCAGAACCATTCTTAATGAAGTCCAACTCTTCTCCGGTAATGTCACCGTCGTTTATCAGTTTTTTCTCATATAGCTGAGCAGTAGGAGGATGATTTTTGATGATGGAATACATCTTAGGCTGAGTGAATGCAGGTTCGTCTGTCTCGTTATGGCCTAATCTACGGTAACAGATCAAATCTATGATAAAGTCTTTTTTGAACTTTTGGCGATATTCCATTCCGAGTTTAGTCACTCGGTATACTGCTTCCGGATCGTCTCCGTTTACGTGAACGATTGGAATTTGATAACCTTTAGCGAGATCAGTTGCGTATAACGTGGATCTGGATTCGTTAGGTAAAGTAGTAAATCCGATCTGGTTATTGATCACTATATGGAAAGTTCCACCAGTTGTATAACCGTCCAGGTTCATTAAGTTGATGGTTTCTGCCACCACACCCTGACCAGCAAACGCAGCATCTCCGTGAATAGTGATCGGCATAAATTTAGAACGATCAGCATCACCATATTGTTCTTGGCGAGCGCGAACAGATCCAGTAACAACTGGGTTCACCGCTTCCAAGTGACTTGGGTTGAACGCAAGAGAAAGTTTAACTTCTTTCCCGCTTGAAGTCATTTTGCTATTCGAATATCCTAAGTGATACTTAACGTCCGCATAACTTCCAGCGCTCTTGTCTGCCTTCTCTTCGAATTCTGCGAATACTAAAGAAGCAGGTTTTTCGATCACGTTTACGAGTACGTTTAAACGTCCTCTATGCGCCATACCGATCACGAGTCCGTCCATTTTGAAACGTCCGGCTTCTTCTACGATCGTATCGAGCATAGGGATCATACTTTCTCCTCCTTCTAAGGAGAAACGTTTTTTACCTACATATTTCTTTGCGAGGAATGTTTCCAAATGATCCGCTTGGAATAATTTTTCGAAAAGTCTCAGACGTATACTTTTAGGAAGAGGTGCATGATATTCAGCAGACTCGATCTGATGTTGGAGCCATTCTCTTTCTTCGTCGTTTACTAGATAATATTGCTCATAACCTACAGTGCTGCAATATGCTTTTTCAAACCAGGCTACAACATCTTTCAGTTTTGCACGACCCAGAGAAGGATTCTGTGTGTCGACTACCGTATCCAGATCCGCAGCAGTTAGATTTCCTAACTTAGATTCGATGAACTTGCGGTTCGGTTGAGAGATCCCAAGAGGATCTACATTCGCAGCTAAGTGTCCCTGTCTACGATACGCATTCAACAGGTTGATAATCCCCATCTCTCGGATGGATCCCGCCTGAGCGTCCGTAAAAGAAGTGGAAACGGCAGATTTTCCGTTACCATTCCCGTTTCCGTTGGATCCGTTCTGAGAATATACTCCGTTAGTCTCTACTTCTTGGAAGAACAGAGACCATTCTTTGTCCAAAGAGTTCGGGTCCTTCTTAAACTTTTCATAAAGTTCTTCGAGTAATGCCCCGTTCTCTCCGTATAATGCCATCAATTGTTCGATTTTCATGATCGGATCTCCCCTAAGCGTGAATTGCCCACTTGTCTACGGCCATTGCGGCCTCTTTTACGACTTCGGACAATGTAGGATGTGCGTGGAAAGAACGTGCTATATCTTCTGAAGAAGCACCGAACTCTACTGCAACCGCAAGTTCAGCGATCATATCCGAAGCTCTAGGTCCGAACACAAACGCTCCTAATACCTTATCCGTTTTTTTATCTGCTAAAATTTTGACTTGGCCTTCCGCTTCGTTCATAGCCTTAGCTCTTGCATTAGGCTTGAATAATGACTTACCAACTTTGTATTCTACACCGGCAGCTTTTAGTTCTTCTTCACCTTTTCCAACCCAAGCCATTTCAGGCCAGGTATAGATAATGCTTGGAACCGCAGCGTAATTAACATGTCCGGATTGACCTGCGAGTAATTCAGCAAGTGCAACACCTTCTTCTTCCGCCTTATGAGCAAGCATAGGTCCGTCGATTACGTCCCCGATTGCGTAGATACCAGCCGCGCTAGTTTGGAAATGAGAATCTACTTTGATCCTTTTTCTTTCTGTTAATTGGACCCCGGCAGCTTCTAATCCGATCCCATCGATAAATGGTTTACGGCCGACTGCCACAAGCACAACGTCCGCATCCAGTTCGGATTCTTTTCCATCAGGTGCAGCAATCTTTACTTTAGCACCTGATTTAGAAGCAGTCGCCCCTAATACTTTATGTTCGAATAAGAAATTAAAACCTTGGGACTCTAAACTTCTTTGCAGCAAGCTACCAAAAGATCTGTCTACTGTAGGAAGAAGCCCTGGTAGTAGTTCCACCACTGTGACTTCTGCCCCGAGTCTTCCCCAAACGGAACCTAACTCCAAGCCGATGACCCCAGCACCGATCACTACCAGTTTTTTAGGAACTGATCTTAAATCGATTGCATGGTCAGAAGTGATGATCGTTTTTCCATCCACAGGTAAACCTGGGATATCTATTGGAACAGATCCTGTTGCCAAAACGATATGTTTTGCACTAAGAACTTCTTTTTTGCCGTCAGCGAGAGCAACTTCTACCTGGCCGCCTCCGAGCAATTTCCCAAAACCCTCATAACGAGTGATCTTGTTCTTTTTCATCAAGTAGTCTACACCGTCTGTGACTTCCTTAACGATAGTGTTCTTACGTTCCATGAGTTTGTTTAAGTCCAGAGTAACTTTGCCAACTCCGATCCCATGGATATCAGTCTTATGTAAAACTTTATGATATTCTTCAGAAGAATCCAAAAGCGCCTTGGAAGGAATACAACCTACGTTCAAGCAGGTTCCCCCCAAGGTTTTTCTTTTTTCGATGATCCCGGTTTTAAGCCCTAGTTGGGCCGCTCGGATCGCCCCCACATAACCTCCGGGTCCCGATCCGATCACTAATACGTCGTATTGTTCCGCCATACTTATTAGACTTCCTTAAACTTCCAAAAGAAGGCGGGTCGGATCTTCGATCGCTTCTTTTACTTTTACGAGGAAGGTAACTGCTTCTTTTCCATCCACAACTCTATGGTCATAAGAAAGAGCAACATACATCATAGGTCGGATCACGATTTGATCGTTCACTACTACTGCACGTTTTACAATATTATGAAGTCCTAAAATTCCACTCTGAGGTGGGTTCAGGATAGGAGTGGACATCATGGAACCGTAAATCCCTCCGTTGGAGATGGTGAATGTTCCACCTTCCATATCGGAAAGATCTATTTTTCCATCTTTCACCTTATTGGCGAGGCGAGCAATTTCGGATTCTACTTGAGCGAAGCTTAAAAGATCTGCATCACGAACAATCGGAACTACGAGTCCTTTTGGACCTCCAACAGCCACACCGATATCGAAATAGTTTTTATAAACTAGATCAGTACCGCGAATTTCTGCGTTGATTGCAGGAACAAATTTTAAAGCTCCAATTACCGCCTTAGTAAAGAAGCTCATAAATCCTAAATTGATATTATGCGCGTCTTTGAACTTGTCCTTATACTTAGCGCGAAGATCCATCACAGCACTCATATCCACTTCGTTAAAAGTAGTGAGAAGAGCTGCATTATGTTGAGCCGCAACTAAACGATTCGCAATTGTTTGGCGAAGTTTAGTCATCGGAACTACGTTTTCTCTCGGAAGATTACTACGAGAAGCAGCAGGAACCGCTTTAGGAATTTCAGGAGAAGGTGCAGACTTAGCCGCTGCAGGAGCCGCGGAAACTGCGGCCGCAGGTGCTGACTGTTTATTTGAAATTGCGTTTAACACATCTTCTTTAGTGATCTGTCCGTTCTTACCGGAGCCAGAGATAGAAGCAGGATTTAATCCGTTATCATCTATTAGTTTACGAACAGCAGGAGGAAGTGTATCGTTCTGCGTTGCGTTAGTCGTGTTAGTTGGTGCTGTATTTGTTGTGGAAGGAGTGCTTGGAGTAGGAGTGCTTTTTGCGGAGGCAGAAGGGTCTATGATTCCTATCACTTCTTTGATCTTGACCGTCTCCCCCGATTTCTTGTTAATCTTTTGGAGAACTCCCGCCGAGGGGGCTGGTATCTCCATGGTCACCTTGTCGGTTTCCAATTCTACCAGGACCTCGTCCTGTTCTACTCGTTCGCCTTCTTTTTTTACCCAGTTTGCTATTGTTGCTTCCGTAATGGATTCACCCATTTCGGGAACCTTGATCTCTATCGACATCTTGATCCTACGGAGGTCGGTGTATACGTCCCATTCCGGGACCGCCTCCATTTCACTTTCGGAAAGCTGAAAAATTCTGTAAAGTCGTTCTTGTCAAATCGGTGTTTTGGATGAATTTTCCCGAAATCACGCTAAGGTTTTTTAGTCCGCTTGCGGTTTAAATTTACGTTCCGTTTTTCCGATCTCTTCGTCGCTGATCTGGTATTCCAATTGCAGGAATTCTCTAAAATCTATTGACTTATGATGGTCCCGATCTCCGTCGCATTGGCGATTCGGTTGGACCGATTTTGTCACACCAGCCACTGTAATCGGCTTTAAAGTCAAGTTCTGGGTAACAGGACATACTCCCGGTTTAGGAGACAATCCATTATACGCACAGGTTCCTCCACCTTGCACTTCTTCAGGCTGCGGATCCAGACCATGCTCATCCTCGAAAGTAGGATAATTTTCACCGTTATAAAAACGACGGTACATTTTTCCCCAAATAGGAACCGCAAGAACTCCTGCAGCCTGACCTCTTCCGAGTGAGATAGAACTCTTATCAAATCCAAGCCAAATGACAGTGGTTAATTTTGGATCGAATCCGCAGTACCATGCATTTGTAAAAGAAGAAGTGGATCCTGTTTTTCCAGCAGCAATTCCTTTGTAATTTCCTTGGTCAGGAGAATGGAGTCCGTTTGCGGCAGTCCCTCCCATAGCAACCATGGTTAACATTTTACGAAGAATATAGGCTGTTCCTTCGCTGATGATTTGGATAGAACCGTCTTCTGCTTCTTTATCTAATTCTTCTCGAACTTTTAGTTCTTCGTTATAAATTACATTTCCTGACTGATCGATCACATATCGAACAGAAAGTGGGATCACATTTCTTCCCTTATTTGCGATAATAGAATATCCCACTGCCATTTCGTAAGGAGAAAGTTCAGCAATTCCTAAAGCAAGTGCAGGGCTTGGCATAAATCTGCTCTTATCAGCTTTTGTTAAGCGAGAAGCAAAATCTATAACAGCATCGGCTCCGGTTCTCAAAAGAACCTGAACGGAAACGATATTTAAGGACATGGAAAGAGCTCTAGAAAGAGGAACCATCCCTTGGAAATCTCCGTCGAAATCCTGAGGAGACCAACCTTCTCCTTCTTCCGTTAAGGTAGTGAGTGGGGCATCCATGATCCCTGTTCCGGACCCGACGACTCTTTCCGCAATCGCAGCACCATACACGAAAGGTTTGAAAGAAGATCCAGTCTGTCTTCTCGCTTGGACTGCGCGGTTAAATTGGTTTTTAGGAGTGAATTCATAACCTCCGACCATAGTTTCTATATAGCCATTGGTATGATCTATTGTGATAGCAGCACCTTCTACGTGAAGGTTTTTACCGAATACCGCCGATCTTTTCTGGAATTCAGTGAATGCAGCAGATTCATTATCTGCAGGAAGAAGTAAACTGAGAACATCTGCTGAATCGATAAGTTCTTTTTCGAGTGCAACTCTGAAGTTGGCCTTATCATCCAAACGGCTTACAAAAGTAGGAGCCACAGGGAATAAGGAACCAATAAAATTATAAAGTCCGACAAGTCCTCGATCCGCACCACCAGCATAATTTACTGTTACACCTGAAACCAGGTCATCGTGTTTTTTGAGAGCCTTACGAAGTTCGTCTTGAGCGATTTCCTGTTTACGGATATCCAGAGTGGTGTAAATTTTAAGACCACCACTATAAATCCGATCTTCTCCCAATTCCTTTAATAATCTCTGTCTTACAAATTCAGTAAAATGGGGAGCCCTGTTCAGCTTGGTACCCCAAGTAGATTGAGAAGGAGATTGAGTAATTACGATCGGCCAGTATTTTTCCCAGAATTCATCATGGATGCTTTGGACCTTATCACTCGGAACAAATCCCTGAGAAGCCATAAGTTTAAGAACTTCTATATGAGCTCTTTTAGAAGCCGCCGGATTTTTATAAGGAGAATAATCTACAGGAGCCTTAGGGAGTCTTGCAAGAAGTGCAGCCTCTGCCACATCTAAGTCAGAAACATCCTTATGAAAATACACATCTGCTGCAGAAGCAAGACCTGTCGTTCCATGTCCTAGGTATATTAAGTTAAAATAAATTTCTAATATTTCTTCTTTAGAATATTCTTGTTCGATCTGAAGAGTAAACAGAGCTTCTACGAATTTACGAATAAAAGATTTTTTCCGGTTATTTAAAACAGTTTTGGCTAACTGTTGAGTAAGAGTGGATCCACCCTGTTTGATCCTTCCTGAGATCACATTGACTGCTGCCGCGCGAAGGATTGCAGAGAAATCTATCCCAAAGTGATTGAAAAAATTATTATCTTCTACCGAAAGGAATGCTTGTATCACATGAGGAGGAATATCTTGGTATTTTAGAAGTTGTTGTTTATGGCGATACAACTCTGCATACACCACACCATTGATATCATATAAACGAGTTGGAGTAGTTGGCTGGTAGGAAGCAAGAATTGCAAGCTCCCCTCCCTCATCCACTTCTGCGATAATGTATCCGAAAAATAGACCGCCTAGTAAGGCTAATACCAAAAGTGTTTTTGTAGCTCTGTGAATTCCTTCGCTAAATAGATTCATACGAGTTTGAATTTCATTCCTTCTCTAGCCAGTACAATGGATAGGTCCTTAGCTCCAAGATTTTCAGCATGGGTTCTGGCGTCATCCAAGATGATGGCTAAAATTTCGTCAGAATAGGCAGGTTCATGGTGGGTCAAAGCCAGTTTTTTGACCTCCCAAGAAGAAGCACAATTAACCGCCATTGTATAAGAAGTATGGCCCCAATCGAATTTTTGAAAGGATTCGTCCAAAGTGTACTGAGCGTCCAAAATCAAAAGATCTGCACCTTTAAAGAATGGTTTTTGCTCTTGGATTAAAGGAAAATCCTCACCATTATACTCAGCGTCAGTGGCAAAAATAAAACTTTTCCCATTTTCGGTGAATTTGTAAGCGATGGAGCCTCCGGGATGTTTAAGAGCGATCCATTCTATCTTAACTCCGCCGATTTCCAGGACTTCTCCCTTTTCTAGCCTATGAAAATTTCTTTCTGAACCAAAATGATCGAAATGGATTGGGAAAAATCTTGGCTCTTGTTGGTATTTTAATCTTTCGGGAAGATCTTCTAAGGGAGAATAGAAGGTAAACTTATTTCCAGGAATGTATAACGGTTTGAAAAACGGGATCCCATGGATATGATCCCAGTGGGTATGAGTGAAAAATACGGAAGCTTCTCCCTTTCCTTGCCCGAATTTTTCTCGGACTAAATCCTCTCCCAGGACTCTTGCACCTGTTCCGAGATCTACAACCAGCTCCACCCCGGAAGAACCAATGATCCGAACGCAGGTAGTATTTCCGCCGACCACATAATTCAAAGGCTCAGGCAACCCGTCGAACCATTCTTCGGGAGAAGAGAAAGCTTTTCCCTCCGACTTGGCGACAAGTCTCAATATGGAAATTACTTTCTCCCTGTATTCCTCGTTTGATAAGGGGGCAGGAATAGAGCCCCGGACTCCGTACAAGAAGATTTCCATCTTAGGAACATTTACTATATTTCGCCCAAACTGTCAAAGGAAACAAAATTCGGATTTAGGTTGTCGTTCGAAAGGAAAAAAGAAAACTAGGAAGGCAATGGCGTCTTTCTCTAGCGGATTCGGTGTCTCAACCTCTCCCCTCGTTCGTAAACTTTTGATCTTAAATATAGCGATTTTCGGGATAGAGTTTCTTCTAAGCCTGATCGCCCCTTCTGTTCTTTTGGCCATCCTAGGGCTATTCGGACTGACTCCAGGACTCGTCCTAGAAAAGTTTTTCGGCTGGCAGTTACTGACTTACAGCTTCTTCCATTCCCCAAATATGTTAATCGGATTCTTATTCGAGATGTTCGCATTTTGGATGTTCGGCTCAGCACTTGAATCTCATTGGGGAGCCAGAAATTTTTTACGTTATTTTATGTTCTGTATCTTCGGAGGTGGGGTCGCAACGATACTCGCCTCTTTATTCGGATTCCAACAAGGGACAGTGCTTGGGATTTCCGCAGTTCTATACGGACTTATCACGGCTTACGCATTGATTTGGCCGAATAGAGAACTTTTGTTTTGGGGAATTTTCCCGATCAAAGCAAAATATCTGGCAGTTTTAATATTACTCGTCCTAGTACTTTTAGGACTACAATCAGGAACTCCAATTGCAAACGGAATAGGCGGCTTCGCTGCTGGAGCAATTTACTTTCTATATTATACTAAAGTAAAGTATAGATTCGGGATCAAATTCCCAAGCTTCTCTTTTTCCAGATGGAGACAAAAAAGAAAGATGGTTCGCTGGCAAGAAGAGATGAAAACCAGAGAAGAAGCAAAGGAAGAAGTTGATCGTCTTTTAGAAAAAATTTCTAAAGAAGGAATGAATTCTCTTAACAAAAAAGAGAAAAAATTCCTGAAAGAAGCTTCGAGTAAATATTACGAAGCGAAAGATTAAATTTGGCACCTTTCACTCGAAAGAAAACAACTGCTGATACCCCATCTTAAATCCTTGGTCGTAAGTATTATCCTTTCTCATTCCGTATAAACCGCTAAAGAAAACTCTTCCTCCATCTCCGATCTTGTATTGAACTCCTGGATGAAGATTGAATGAATCAGAACGAGGAGTTGCAATCGTATCCTCTACTGCCATACGATAGGTAGTCTCCAGAAGGAGGATCCAGTTCGAATTTGTTTCGTAAGACAAAGTTGCTCCCGCTTCCATATACCGATAATATTTATCTTGGACAGGATCTCTAAATCTGGAATCAGTTTCTCTTTCGTATAAACCGAATGCTTGGAACTTAGTTCTACCAAAATCTAAGACAAAACCAAGATGAGGGCGAACCAACATTAGATCAGGATTCCTTTCTCCGATCCAAGGTTCAGATGTAGAAGGTCCGTAAACGTTTACACCTCCTCCTATTGAAAATATCCCGAAAGTGAAAAATGTTTTTAAGCCAGCCTTCCATCTATCCCAGCCACTCCATGGCGTAGCTTGGGTAGCATATTGATCTACATATCCGTAACCCGCAGAAACAGAAAAATGATCCCCTAATTTCAATTCCCCATCCAGAGAAATATTTCTATTCCGGTCATAATCCTTAGAATTCCTGTATTCTTTCGCGTCTGCACTGATTACAAAAATATTATATACCCCAACAGACTGACCCCATACAGGATAAGGGATCACGGTTTTATCGGACCCTAAAATTTCCGCGAGAGGGTTTAGGAATATTAGAAGGAACAAGAATCGATACTTCATAGATATTGTAACCAGAATTCAGGTAAACTAGCTCTTAAATATTCTCTCACTCTTTGGGAAAGAACCCCGTATCCTTCGTCTGTGAGGTGACCACCGTCCAATAACATCTCACTATGGATTAGATCCTCAGGATCGATCCTAGGTAAGAAGGTGACCTTCTTCTTCATTTCCAAGTTGATCATAGACGCAGCCTTCACGGGCCAAGGAACTTGCACGGTCCACACATTCAGAACGATAATATAGTCACAATGGTCGTTTAATATTTCCAATGTCTGAAGTTGACGTTGAACTGTCGCATCGACCTCTTCCCAACTAGGTTCTGGCTGATTGAGGAAATCATTTACTCCGCCGTTCAACATACAGGATCTGTATCTTCCTGTTTCATTTTTAGCGGCCTCTTGGATCTCGTAGGTCCTTCTACCCGGAAACGCTTTCTTATAAGTCTCGAATTCAGGGAACTGTTCTTCGACAGGCCAAAAAGCAGAGATACTATCCCCGAAAAGAGCAAAGCTAGGTTTGTATAATTTGGATCTTTTGGACTGAGTATCTTGATCTATGACACACGCCCCTAATAAAAGAGACATGGCCAAAACAAAAACTGAAAACCGATTAAAAACTCCCCCGGCTTTCGAGAGGAAAGAAAGAAGTCCTAACTTCTTTTGTAAATAAATTATATTCATTTTTCATAATGCTCTATAAATTAGGACAAGGGAAGAAAGAAGAATGTTCCAATTTTCCTAAAAATCGCGTAACGGTGACCGAAGTTCAACTAAACTTAAAGTGCACTTTAATATTATATTTTTATAATATAAATGGAACGCGGTTCATTTGTTTTAATACAAGGTGTTAAAAATTATTCCCTGAGTGAGAAAATAGAAATAGGTTTAAGACTGGTGTTCACATAGATCGATTAAGACCACAGTCCGTAGTAAAACCCATGGACGAAAACTACAGCCCAATAGACTCTGGTCTTGAAGTGTATACTTTTATAATAGATCAAAAATCTATCAGGACACCTTATTATAATCTAGCTTTGGAAGAAGCTTTCGCAGTCCAATTAGTATCTGGAGGATATTCTGGAGGGGTTCGCTTTTGGGAAGGCCCCAGGTCCATCATAATGGGTCTCTCTGAAAAACCGGAACTAAGTGCAGGAAAAGAAAATATAGAAAACTTCCTGACAACATTCCGAAAAAGACAAGCTCCTAAAAAACCCTCTACAACAGATCCAGTGTATTTGGCCAGAAGAGCAAGCGGTGGCGGAACTGTTGTCCATGAGCCTGGATGGAATCTGAACTTCAGTCTTTTTGTTTCTTTGGAAACAAAACCTGAGCTATATCCTGTCTCTAACTCTTATAATATATTCTTAGGTCTGATATCTTCTGCTTTGAATAAACAAGGTCTCAAAACAAAATGTAAGGGTAAGTCGGACCTTGCCTTGGAGCTTTCTCCAGATGTTTGGAAAAAAATTTCGGGAAATGCTCAGTTCAGAAAGAAGAACTGCATCGTACAACATGGGACCTTGATTCTGGACTCCAGACTGATCCCCTTAGTGTCGGACCTCCTACCCCATCCTCCGGAAGAGCCCGAGTATAGAAAAGGTAGAGCTCATGAGGAATTTGTGACCTCCTTACCTGCCTCCTTTTCGCCAGGAAAATTCAAACAAGACCTTTCCCTTTTATTTGCGGATTATCTGGGGGTTGAAATCCTAGGTACCGAAGCAGATCCTTCCTTCTTTCGAAACGTTCGCAAAGTGGCAGATCGGCTGTTCCAGGAAAAATATTCAGATCTAGGCTATATTCTGGGAGAATGATTCTCGCAGAGACTACAGAGGAAAAAATGAAATACCTTCCCCAACAAGACCCCGAAATTTTCAAAGCATTACAAGCAGAAGACCAAAGACAGGAACAAAACCTGGAAATGATCGCTTCCGAAAACTTCGTGTCCAGACCAGTTCTGGAAGCTTATACTTCTACACTTACCAATAAATATGCGGAAGGATATCCTGGAAAAAGATATTATAATGGATGTGTAAACGCTGACGCAGTGGAGTCCCTGGCAATCGAGAGAGCCAAAAAGATCTTCAAAGCAGAATATGCAAACGTTCAGCCTCACTCCGGAGCTCAGGCAAATATGGCAGTCTTCTTAGCTACCATGGAACCTGGAGATTCTTTCTTAGGAATGAATCTGGCTCATGGAGGACATTTAACTCATGGTTCTCCTGTAAACATCAGTGGAAAATATTATAAACCAATCCCTTACGGCGTAGATCCTAAAACAGAAACAATCGATTATGATGCTCTTGCATCTCTTGCAAAAGAACATAAGCCTAAATTGATCGTGGCTGGTGCTTCTGCATATTCCAGAACAATCGATTTTGATAAGTTCGCAGAGATCGCAAAATCAGTAGGCGCAAAACTGATGGCAGATATCGCGCATATCTCCGGATTAGTCGCTACAGGTTATCATCCTTCTCCAATCGATAGCTTTGATTATGTTACTACTACCACTCATAAAACCCTTAGAGGACCAAGAGGAGGATTAATTCTTTCTAAATTAGAAAATGAGAAAGTATTAAACTCCAGAGTATTCCCTGGGATCCAAGGTGGGCCTTTAATGCATGTGATCGCTGCAAAAGCGGTAGCATTCGGAGAAGCTTTAACTCCTGATTATAAAAAATACATTGAAACAGTACTCGCAAACGCAAAAGTTTTGGCAGAAGTTTTTGTAAAGAGAGGGTTCAGAGTAGTTAGTGGCGGAACTGACAACCACTTAGTCCTACTTGATGTTTCCGTAAAAGGCCTAACCGGGGCAAAAGCAGCAGACGGATTGGACGAAGTTGGGGTCACAGTGAACAAAAACGCAATCCCATTTGACAAAAATCCTCCAGCTGTTGCTTCCGGAATTCGTTTAGGAACTCCTGCGCTCACTACTAGAGGCCTTAAACCTGCTGATATTGAAAAAGTAGGAAATCTAATCTGCGATTTCTTGGACAATCCGGACGACGAAAAAACCAAGGAAAAAGTTAGACAAGGTGTGAAAGAGATCACCCAACAATTCCCAATGACCAATTTTAGATTGGATTAAAACTTTCAGAACTTCTCCGGGATTTTTTCCGGAGAAGTCAACGCTCCTTCTTAGAATTCCTCCTCTTCTCCCCTTCTAAACCAAGTAAACATCTTGACTAGTTTATAATTCTATTTAATATTTTTGCATGTTCATATTAGGTCAGGATTCCGGAAACCCTATCCTGATTTGGCCAGAGTTCTCTTGGACTCCAATTATCAGCGGAGCGATCTTTTTAGCGCTTCTATTCACCGTAATCTATCTATTACAACGTTATCTGCGCAGACAAAATAATCTCGCGTTAGAACATAGAGCTAAAATAGTCTCAAAACTACAGCTCCATCATTTTAATTCCAAAGATACAAACCTATTCCACACTTTCTTGGATCAGGTTGATAATTCAGATCTAAAACGATTGGCAGAAGACCCTTCCTGGTATCGAAAATATTTTCTTCCTGAGTTTTTACAGTTTCTTGCAGAACAAAGTAATCTTCCCGCATGGAAAGATATATTGATCGTACATACTTTAGATCATTTGATAGAAGATCATAAGACCACTGCTAAAAACTTTATCACTGCAATTTTAGAAACAGATTCCGAGGAAAGATTTCCCGCTTTATTAGGGATCCAAGAGCTGGATGAGAATTCCTTAAACAGAGCAATACGAGCCAGGATCTATACCAAAAAAGTAGGAGCCACATTCTCTCTCACAAGATACGAAAGAATGCAGATATTAGTTCCAGACGAGAACAAAAAATGGCTCAAGTCCGAAGCAATACTCATCTCACAAGAAGGTACAAATCTTACCTTACAAATCAAAACGGCTCCAGAAATTGATGAGAAAAAAAATGAAGAATGGATCGAAACTCCCAAAACAAGTCCGGTTGGACCGGCTCATCCTGGCGCTGTACCAGATGAATATCTAAACAGTCTTACTCAAATATTAGAATATTCCGGACTGAATCCGGGTGTTTGCGAAGAGATCACTCGACTTGTAACCGCATACAAAGAACATCCTGGGCTAATAAGAAGAAGGCATAGACAAGAAGATTATAAAATATTAATACGATTATACAAAGTTTGTTTTATAAAATTCCGTTCTCAAACCGCAAATATCCCTAAACCAGTATTACTATTGATACACTTCTTCTTTTTGGACGAAGGGTTAGTATCTGCAAAAAGATTGCAAGATCTGGAACTTGCGATCACTACATTAAAATCCTCGGTCAATGATCGCCAATACCAGGAAGTAAAACTTTCCATTCACCTTCTTCCTGATTGGTTAAATTTGATCCTGGCTGGCAAAAAAAATCCTTCTCAAAATCATTTGGGCCAAACTTACGATCAGGTCCAAAAATCAAATCTACGCTGGAACCAAGAAGCAGAAGAAAAGAATATAATGCATAAAGAATATCTTTTGCATATTCTGGACTGGGAATTAGAAAATATCCTTTATATGGGACTTTTAGGAATTTCTTTAAATCCAAATTTCGCATATCCAATCCTATCCGAAGATCAATTCTACGGAGCAACAGAATCTAATCTCACTTTTCCAAGTAAGGTTCTATCAAATGCAGAAAGGGTTTCAAAAATAGATACAAGCATCTTCCATAGAGAAGTAAGTGTAGTCTCCAGCACAGACCCAAGCAAGACAGATCAGTATAGAAAAGAATTTTTTGCGGATTGTATCCTTCTACCTTATAGCGGAAACAGAGGAGTTCTCTGGCAGGAAACAAGTGTAGGTAACCAAGATTATAGCAGATTATTATTTCCGGTAGTCATGACTGAGAATGCTACGTTAGTAGTTACAAAAACTTTGGGTGAATTCCGCTGGGAAACAGAAAGAACCGTAAGAGGCAGAAAGTGGAAAGACCCAATCCCTGCTTCCCTAACATCAGAATATTATTCTTATTTGGAAAATTTCCAAAAGAACCCAAACCTAACTGTGGAAGCCAAAAAGAGAATAGAACAACAATGGGTAAAGGTCGGAAAGAATATCAAAGATATGTTTAGTATTGACTATGCTTATTGGATCCTTCTCGAAGCAGAAGGAAAACCCAGACTCAACCGAGTAGTAAGGGAAATTTTGAACCGATTTGTTCCAATCCAAATCAAGTAGCGATTATTCTTTCACTCTTAAGACCAGACTCCTTAAAAGAATCCTGAAATCTGCTAGGAAAATAGTTTCCACAATACCAAATTACTTTTTCCTATGATTTTAGATTAAATCGATCCAAGGAAATCTCCGTTGAAATTTTTATTCTCCAAAAACGAATCAGAAATACCTGCATTAAACGGTCTTAGATCCATTTCTATATTCTTAGTGATCATTTTTCATTTTTGGCAAGGAGCTGAAAAATTCCATCTACTTAACTATCCAAGCCAGTTCATCTATCAATTTCTTTCCAGCTGCAGAAGTGGAGTGGATCTTTTCTTTATCCTGAGCGGCTTTTTGATCTATGGAGGTCTATTAAATGAGAACAAAAAATCAGGCACAATAGATCTAAAACTTTTTTATATAAAAAGAACCCTAAGAATTATGCCTGGGTATTATATTTTTTTATTGTTCTCATTATTTTACGCAAAAGCTCATCTGAATCTTTATAGCCATGTGCCCAATCCTACGGAAGAACAACTAGCTGTGATGAGCCGGCTTTCGAATGATATTGCTGGCTCCTGGACTGATGCCTTATACATCTCCAATTTTTTTTATCATAGATTATTTCAGCATGGCTGGTCTCTATCTGTCGAAGAACAATTTTATTTAGTAATTCCTAGCTTATGTTTACTTTTACTTTTCAAACTAAAAGATAATATTCGCAGGCTTGCCGTATTAGGAATATTTGCAATTCCATTTTTATTAAGAATTTCTTATGTACTATTCGGAATAGACGATAGATCAATTGGACTTCATACTGAAACTAGATTCGATACGATAGTAAGCGGAATGTTAATCGCAGAATTAGTATCCTGGAAACCTGAATTTTTCAAAATAGAAAATCGAAAAGTTTCTCTTTCCTACCTGATTGGTTTCATTTCCATAATTTTTCTAAGTTTAGGATTTCTTACAGATAGGACCGGAATTGGAGCGATATTAAATTTTACTTATTTCCATATTGGATATTCTGCTTTATTTATATTATGTTTATTTGAAAAAAGTTTAGCTAATCAATTCTTCAGCCTCTCTATTTTCAGGCCTTCCGCAAGGATAAGTTATACTATGTATTTATGGCATGGCCTAGGTATTCAAATCGCAACAGGGATTATGTTTGGAGGAAAAACAACTCCATATAGCTGGATAAATTTCCTTTTAGCGGAAAGTTTCACTATTTTAGTGTGTTTTCTAATTTGCATCCCTATCTTCTACATAACCGAAAGACCTTTCTTAGCTCTTAGAGATTATATAGTCAAAAGAATGAAAAAAAAGAAAAACGAGGCAATGGTCCCTAACTAAGGGACCTACCCTTAAAAAAGTTTATTGGATAATTCCTTTAATTTCCAGGAATATTAATATCATAGAAGAAGTAACACCCACTAAAAGGCAGCGATAACTCCATCTTAAATATCTATATTTTGTAAAGTAGAGAGATTTTCCCAACTGATATAGATCTCGAGTCAGAGCTTCATACAAAGAAGAATCTTCGGAAGCAATCCCTTCCATCTTAGTCATAAATTCTTTTTCGCTTAAAGGAGCGAAATGTCCGAAAAACAAAGGATTATCTTTGCCATTCTTCTTCTGTTTGAATGTAGGCATCACTGCAAGTATAGCCAAGCTTGCCGCAATTACAATAAATACCATCAGGGTCAGTAGACCTGTTCTGTAAGTAGGTCTCTGGACATAACCTAAGGAAAGCGAAAGTATTACAAAGGATGCAGCGATCAGAATATTCGCCTTTTGGTCGGCCATCTGGCTGAGTTGAGAATGATGTTGGTGAACGGTCCTAAAAAGATAATCTACCGCAGAGCGTGCGCGGACCGTTTTGAAATGATCTGATTCCATATACTTCCATGGATTTTGGGAAATTTTTTAAGACAAACATAAATTCTAAATTCGGCTTTTCAATTTTGGATCTTAACGCCGGTAATCTTGTTTGACCCGTTTAAACTGTGTCCAAGCCATCACTCCATATAGCATACATTATACATGTAATAGCAGACAAATTCTTTTCTTCCTAAACTTATACCGGAATACGGAAATCAAATCCCTTTCTTTAAAATATACAAAGAAGAGGAGTTTGAATCTTAGTAGAAGGTGAAAATCTATGTCCAATCAGGTAAATTACATGTGGTAATGGACGATGGAAGTGAAGATGAATTTGGTCCGAATGATATAATGTTACTTCCTCCCGGACATGATGCTTGGTCTGTGGGCGACGAGGCCTGTGTGTTCATAGAATTCTCCGCAGGTGGAGATATTTACGAACACAACCATGCACATTAAATTCTAAAAGTCTGATTCTGGCTGGGCCCACAACTCAGCCTTCGTATTAAATTATATTTTCATAATACAATAGAATACGAAGGAAATATTATTTTACGGAGTAGGATTAAAGGAAAATGAAAAATCATTTGTGGCATGGATTATCAAACAGCGAAAATTCCCTGCAGACGTTGGAAGTGTGGCGACTACATCATCTCCAGAATCTTCATCATATTTCACTGCTGCAATACTATCCCGGTAATTATTCAAATCCAATATTACATTTTGGTTCCCGACATATAATTCCCCTGGATCCCCTGAAAACGAGGGTTGCAAAGTCACTTCCATATTGGCAGAAGCCATCGGACCTGCAGTGAATCTAAAAAAATAGAATGGTTTTACAACAGAAGATCCATAGATCGGAGAACTAATATCAGAAAGCTCCGGGACGCTCGGCTGAGCGCATGAATTTGTAGGACCTACAAGCCATAATAATACTGGATCAACAGAATCAGAACCCCCATTAGAACAACGTAATATGGAAAATAAAGAAAATAGGATAACGCATATAGAAGTGAGATAACGATTCAGAAATGGCCTCTTTTGTTTGGTAAGAATATATAATCCATATCCAAAAGAATACAATTCCGGACAAACAGTAATCTGAAAAATGAAATATAATCGCTCTCTCATTTCTGTCTTATTTCCATGTTGGAATTCCGACATAATTCTATAAAAAAGATTCTTTCAGCATCTCAAATCACTTTACATTTTTTAACATATCATTTATATAGTATATATGTATTTAGGTCCCCTGGAGGGTTTCCAAGACCAGTTGTTTCGACCTGTTCTAGGCTGGAGCAGGGACAATGTCGGACTCTTAACAGGAAGACAGGGAATCTATAAATTGGCGCTTTTATGGCAATATGCATTTGCAGTATCCGGATTCCAAGTTTTCAATTTGGACTGCGCAATTCGTTTTGATGTATTCACGATTACAGAAGAGACCAGAAAAAGAAGAGTATCTCCCGAAGCTCTTTTAGAAAAGATATTAGTCCAAAGAGCATTCACTCCTTATCAAATCTTAGATTCCGTTCGAGAGATCTATTCTTCTGCAAAAGAAAATACGATCTATTTTATTTTGGCTCCCTGCAAACAATTCTTTGATGGAGATGTTCAGGACGACGAGGGCCTTTTCCTTTTAGAAAAATTAGTATTATTATTAGAACGTATGCGTGCGAAACAGATCCCGATCGTGCTTGTAGAATCGACAAAATACACTCATCCAACCTTTCAAAAAATTTTTCCAAAGTTAGTAGAGCTCTCTGAAGATCTTTGGGAATTGAATGTGGTAGAAGGTCATTCTTATCTAAAGATCAGAAAAGCGAAATCTATGCATGAGATCGGAACGGATCCGAATTCCAAACAGGAGTTTATTTATGGGTAGGACAGTTATTCCATATTCCAGACAGATGCAGTATATTGAATCCAGTCTTGGGCAATACAGAAGAGGACTTCGTAAACCAGACCAAGAAATTTTTGATGAATTGATCCGAACTGCAAAACTACAAGTGCAAGCAGGAGTGATGGCCTCTTCTCCTTATCCGATAGATATCATGCTTCTTACGATGATGATCGATCTAAAAAAAGAAATCCTCAGATTAAAAAAAGAAACGGAAACTCTTCGGAACCAAGAATGAACCTCCAAACTGCCAAGGGATATTTGTTCGACGTTTATCATGCGGAGGACATGGTATATCTTTGGCTAAAAAATGAAGAAGGTGAATCCCTTCTCTTCTTGGATAAATTTAATCCGATCATTTACGCAAGAGGAGAATCTGATCTACTTAAAAAATTAGTAAAACGTCTTTTCGAGTTAGATGCAATTGTTGATATTCCTGTTTACGAAAACAGAAATCTATTCTATGAAAATAAAACTGTCCCAGTATTAAAAATCATAATCACCAGACCTTCTATCCTACCTAAGATCAGCCGTAAATTATTCGCTCTATATGGAAAATTCGAGATCTATCATTCTGATCTGGATCTTCCTACTAGTTATATGTTCCAGAAAGGCCTATTTCCATTATGTAAAATGGAGATTGATTATACAGAGGATCCAGGAGCAAAAAGGATCGTAAATGTTAGAACCAAAGATTCTCCAAAGGAAATGGATTATGAGGTTCCCAAATTCAAGATCATGTATTTGGATCTTCAAAAAAGCCATAGGATCAATATAGAAAATAATCCTTTAATAGTTCGAACAGACACTGATTACCATGAACTATCTGGAACAAATCCCAGAAGATTATTAGAAAAACTAGATATACTTTTAAGAGAAGAAGATCCAGACATTCTTCTCACAAGATATGGAGATCAGGTCATTCTACCCTATCTATTTTACCAATCTCAAAGACATGGATTTTTACCTGCGTTAGACAGGGACAGGACTACTCCGATCCGAAGGAATATCAGCACAAAGGGAACCAGCTACTTTACTTATGGAAATATTGTATTTCGTGCACCTTCATATCCTTTATTTGGAAGATGGCATATAGATTCTAAAAACAGTTTCGTATATAAGGAAGCGGATCTAATGGGAGTCTTGGAACTCGCAAGACTCTCCAGACTTCCTATGCAGAAGATGGCAAGAGCATCCACAGGAAAGGCACTCACTTATATAGAAACTGACGTTGCATTAAGAAGAGGTTACTTAGTTCCTTGGCAAAAAAGCGCGGTAGAAGCCCCTAAAACAGCTCTCCAATTACTTGAGGCAGACAAAGGAGGTTTAGTTTTCCAACCAGATGTTAGCCATGGAAAAACAGCGGAGAATGTCGCACAATTGGATTTTGCTCAGATGTATCCCAGCATCATGGCAATGCATAATATTTCTCCTGAATGCGTGAACTGCCTATGCTGTGTAAACGACGATACAGTTCCAAAAGCTCCAGATATAGGATATCGTATATGCGATAAACGTAAAGGAGTCGTTTCAGAAGCTTTAGAACATGTGTTGGAAAGAAGGGCTTACTATAAACAACAATCCAAAATTGTATCCGGAAAACTCTTGGAAGACTACCAAGCAAAACAAGCTAGTTTAAAATGGATGTTAGTTACTTCTTTTGGATATTTGGGTTATAGAAATGCAAAATTCGGAAGATTAGAAAGCCACGAAAGTGTAAACGCATTCGGAAGACAAAAACTTCTAATCGCAAAAGAAACTGCGGAAGAATTCGGTTATGAATTCGTTCATGCAATCACTGACAGTATATTTATCAAACACGATGACTCTTCTCCACTAAGCGAATCCGAATTGGATTCTTTATGTTTAGAAATACAAAAGCGGACCGGCATTAAAATGGAAGTAGATGGAGTTTACACTTGGTTACTTTTTCCTCCTTCCAGCCAAGATTCCGAAATGCCTGTTGCAAATAGATACATGGGAAGATTCCAATCTGGAAAATTAAAGTGCAGAGGGATAGGAGCCAGAAGAAAGGACCTACCCAATTTTATCACAAGTGCTCAACATGAAATGTTGGAATGGATGAAAACCAAGGTCACTATCCAAGATCTAAAAAACTCTGAATCCGAAATTTTATCCATCTATCATAAATACGATTCTATCATCCGACAAAATCATATTCCCCCTGAAGATCTTCTACTTCTCAAATCCAGTTCCAAAGAATTGGAAGAATATGAAGTAATGGGAGCTACAGCACTTTCTATGATGAAACTTAAGGATTTTGGAATGGATGTGCAGGCAGGAGAAAAAATAAAATATCTAGTATTAAATCAAAAGTCAAAATCGAAAGACAGAAGATACATGCCGGAGGAAGAACTACAACTCCATCCGAACAAGATCAAAAGAACAAGTTTCGACAAAGAATATTATAGAAAAATGTTAGTTGGGGTTTTTAGAGAAGTTTGGGCAGAATTTGCATCCTTCAAGGATTTTGATTCTCTTATAGATCCTCAGGGAAGGTTCGATTTTTAGATTAAAGTGCACCCTTTTGCATCAATTCTAAATTTTTAATATATCTGTCTCTTTCTCCAGGATGATCTGATTTACTCTTAAATTCCAAACCTAAAATCAAATTTCCATCCTCGTCCTTTCCCCACCAACGGATCGCAGCAGACACAGTCAATGGAGCCTGCATTTTGAATAAAACATCTAATATAAAGCCCTCTTGTTTAGGCAAAGAATCAATAAGATTTGGATCATGTATCTTCACCTTAATTCCTCTGGGAGAAGCATCTAAGATCGTAAATTTTTCAGTAGTCTTTATAGTGTTCGATTCTTTGATCCGGCCCACAACTTCATCTGAAAGTCTTCCTAATTCAGCCAAATAATCTGGACTGAGTTTTTTATCCCTACTTTGTATCCAGATATAACCAATGGGAATCGGTTGATCAGAATGATTTTTGTAAATAATAGGACGAATAAGCTCAGAAACTATTTTTTGGTCCTTAAATTTTCGGATTATCGCTGCTATATCATCGTCAATATCTTTGGAATAATCCAAACGATCCGGTCCAGATTCAGAATAAGAATTAACGTTTTGTGTATCTTCCAACAACAAAGACTTACGAGAACGTTTTACAATCTCGAACTTTCTATCTAGTCCAGGTTTGAATGTCTCTATTACTATACTGTCTGCACTATTCTTTTTCAGGCGATTTTTATAATCTTCTAAATTTACCTTTATCAAAGTCGGAATATTGAACATATTCGCTTCGATCACTGTTTTTGGTGTAATTAGATTGGTAGCGACTGCTTTGCCGTTTAAAACAGGAACCCTAGCGCCTTCTCGATTCAATTTTGCAATAGCAAGCCTTTCTACTTTCAATAAGTAAAGGTCCTTCTCCGCCTTTTGAAGGAATTGACAGTCAATTTCTATATACTTAGCAAGGATCTTGAATAAGGAGACCTTCTTCTCTCCGGTTTCTCCCCAACCCTCTGGCATACGGATCAGGACTTTTTCATCCTCTTCTAAATACTTTTTGATAACAGCCTTTTGATCAAAAGGATAGATCTTGAGAGATAGTTCCTGGTCTAGAAGATACTTCAGAATGACGTGCTTTTTCTGGTCCTTGGAAACTATATAATCTAAGGCTCTGGAATTCTTTTCAAAATATTGCATAATCCGACTAGACTTCTTTTAATAAGCGAATTGATTCTTTTGAATTAACCGACTCACAATTTATTCTTGGAATGTCTTTCGTTTTCGATTTTTTTCGGGGAAAATCGACATCTTTTGGAAAAAATTTGTTACCGAATCTTATCCATTAGGGAACACGGGTCGACTAACGCATCCCTAGATTTAGGGAGTTCTTAAAATTAATCAGTTGACTAGTTTGAAATTTGGAAATAAATTATTAATTAGATTTTGGTTCTGGGAAATATATGAAAAAATTACTTATCATCCAACTTTTTCTTCTGATTCTCTCTGCACATTCTAAGTTAGGTCTTTCCGCAGACGGATGTTATATCTGTGGCTCAGGGTCTAGTTCGAATTGTCGGGACTATTGTAGTTATTCAGGTTCCGATACTTCTGAAAGCCGCAAAAAATGTGAGAAGTCAGGATGTAAGATCGGAGGAACAGCAAGTTGTCCTTCTGCTGTTAATTATAAAGTTTGTTCTGCTTCTATTTTCGATTCGACTCTCGATAAGAAAAATGCCCTCGCATCCCTTCTCGCTAAATAGCTTCTATTCCCGGGGACCATCCATCCCCGGGTACCTTTTCTTACTTTAAAGTATTTATATAATCACTTAAATCAGCGCTGACCTTAGGAGAATTTACTTCAAATACCATTGGAGGATTTGTTCCCAATGTAGGACTAAACATTCCAAGACAACTTAAACTTCCGATCCCACATTCTTTAGGATTCGGAGAGATCCATAATGCTCTCCAAACTGAATAACTATTGTCGTATTCTAATTCTTTAATCAAATTTAAGTTTTTATCATATACTAAAACTTTTGTATTTGCGGTATACGCCTCATAAGAAGGCAAGATCCCTAAAGTGGCTACACTGAACAAACTGGAGAATATGGTCACAAAGTTCAGGCCTACGTTCCTTGTTTTTTCAAAAACTGGATAATGTAATCCCACAATATAATAATCATAAGGGAGGTTTTTGAACGAATATGTATAATTCTCTCCTGTTTTCGAGATCTCTAAAAACTTTTCTAATTCCCTGATCCCTGTAGGACCTGTTACCTCTAAGAAAGATTTTACGAATTTAGAAACCTTCTCCGTAGCTAAATCTTTCCTAATTCCGTTCGGCTTATTCTCTCCAGGAATAGGAAAACTTCCTCCAATAGGTTCTTTGATCGTGCGAGAATATGGATCTGAAAGAGCTTCAAAATCAACTGTTCCATCTGGGTTTTTTAATTTAGTGGATTTAAAAGTGTTAAATCCTAAATAAGCGATCCTAAATTTTTTGGTAGGTTGTTTTGTAGGAGCTCCGACATCGCCGGTTTGTGTAAGGGAATATCTGGAAGCACAGGCGTTGGATAAAAATAAAAAGCAGATAGAAAGAACCAGTAAACGCATTTGGAAACCCTAAAGGAGTTTTTGGTAAGATTCCAGTAAAAAATTTACTTAGTTTAGGGATTAAATTCTCAAACTTCTTCTTTAAAAGGGATCAATACCAAAACCAAACAGCATAGAGCGATCACTAAAGTAACTGGAGTGAACACTAAAGTTTCATTGGAATTCAGAGAGAGTAGATTTCCTAAAGTATTCAAAGAAAAGACCGCGATCATGATCCAAATTGCGATCCGAACAACCCGCCTAGGAAGTGGAAGTTTGATATAATTGGAATCGAGTGCGATCACAATTAAAAAGAGTGAATTTAGAAGAATGGAAATAGATTCAAATAGGATCATCTGTTCCCAGGTTTCTAATCTTCCTCCCCATACAATGGAAAAAGGAACTGCACCTGATATGATGATCGTATGAAAAATGATGGAGCAGGAAAAAAATAGAAGCAATATAACTGCGGCGAACTTTCTGATCAGTATCTTTTTATTCATAAATTTCCCTTCTCATTTTGCAAAAAAAATCCCCCAACGAATATTTATTCGGAGGGGGCTTTGTGAATTTTGAAACGGATAAAAGAACGTTTTTCTTTTACTTTTTCAGCTCAGGTGCTAGATCCGCCAGAGGAACCTTATCTTTTGGAAGGTTTCTGTAGATATCATATTCGAACCCGTCCGCAGATCTTCCTTTTGAATCAGGTGCTGCATTAGGATCATTTTTATGATTATATCTGTCTCTGTCCTCTCTGTCTAAGAAAGGTTTATAATCGGAACGATATCCCCATTTGAAAACTGAATCGTCAGGATTCTGAGCGACTACCAAACAAGATGGATCCACCCATCCTTCGTTTTTCTCAGTTTTGATACGTACCAATTTTTTCGCGATGTAGTAATGATTTCTATAATCATAAACCTTTACTACAGTTCCAATAGGAAGGAATTCCACAGGAACAGGATTAGACTGGTCGTCAGAAAGAATTCCGACTTTAGGATCCAATTTACCTTTTTCTAATGTAGGGCAATTGATATTCCCTACAACTTGAGCGGTATTGGAGCAAGCTCCCAATGCGAGAGCTGCAATTCCGAGGATCGTAATATTTAATGCTAATTTTTTCATGATCCTTTTCCTTATTGGTGATGGTGTAAAGATTCTTCCAATCTCGGATCTCCCACCGGGATCAAAGGAGCTTTTTCCAATCTTTTAAGAACTACCAGACCGAATATTCCGATCACACCTACTACTGATCCCAAAGATACTATGTATCCACCGAAAGAGAAATCCACGAAATTAGCAGGATAAACCAGCCAGAAAATTTCAGTAGCTTGAGTGAAGATAACCCAAAGAGCAACTTTCACTAAGAAATCGATGTTTCTTTTGTTCGGGCGGTTTAACAAGAGCATGAAAGGAACTGCAAACTTAATTGCAGGCAATGCTAATGTAAGATATTCCCATCCGCCAGTTAGTCTTTGCTCGTAGAAGAAGGTTTCTTCCGGAATGGAAGCATACCAGATCAACATGAACTGAGAGAAACCAACATAAGCCCAGAATACTGTGAAACCGAGCAAGAATTTTCCTAAGTCGTGGATATGGTTTTCGTTTACCAGGTTTCCTAAAAATCCTTTTTTCTTCAAATAATACGCCATGATTATGAAAGAAGAAAGTCCTGCCTGATAAGCTCCTGCGAAGCAATAAACTCCGAACATAGTGGAGAACCAGTGTGGAGTAAGAGACATTACCAACATGATAGAAACTAAGGAGAAGGAAAGTGCGAAGAATATAATATATCCTCCGGCTAACTTCGCGCTAAACTGAGTATGTTTAACATCTTTGTCGCTATCTTGAGTAACGGATCTTTTATAGAAAAGATATCCGAATGTAGACCAAGCTGCTCCTAAAACAATCACCATCACGGAGAAAAATCCGATGTTTAAGAGTGGTTTTTTGTGTTTAAGAAGTTTATCAGCTTCTACCGCTTCTGCGTGAGTCCACTCATATAGATCATGAGCTCCCAAAATCAGAACAAGAAGAAGTACCGCTGCAACTGGAACAAATAGTCCGTATGTTTCGGAAATTCTACGAAGAGTTACCGGCCAATGAGCGCCAGTGATATGTGCCAAAGAGGTAAAGAAGATACCTGCAAGTGTAATTCCCAAAATGAAGAATACACCAACCAAGTATGCAGACCAAGCCGGGTTAGAATGTCCACCTTCATGACGAAGTTCAGGATGTCCAAGACCGAAAGCTGCAAGACCAATGCTTGCTAAACCTACTAGAATCATTCCGACCAGGGCGTTTCTGGTTTTGGAATCCAACTTGAAGTTGATTAAGTTTTGTTCTACTTTAACTTCCATTATTTACCAGCCGTTCTGTCGTATTCTTGTAATTTACGAACATATAATATGATTTTCCAACGATCCTCAGGAAGAACTTGAGAAGCATAACTTTTCATAGCTCCTTTTCCTTCGGTGATGATATGATAGATCTGTCCGTCGGAATAACCTTTAGCGCTTGCAGATGTAAGTGCAGCCATTGGGCTTCCGTCAGCCTGAGCCATATTCAAACGTGGAGCAGGACCTACTACAGTCCCGTTTCCTTGTCCTCTAACACCGTGGCAAGGGCTACAATACGTTTGGTATTTGATCTCCCCTTTTTGAAGAGTAGCAAGATCACCTTTGATAGGATTCGCAAGTCCCTTGTTTGGTAGAGCATCCAGAGATTGTGTCCAACCTGCATACTCGTAAGGGAAATATCCCTGAGGAACTGCTCCTACAGGAGGAAGACGTAAGGAAGTATTGTTCGGAAAATTAGAGTCCGCTTCCTGAGCCTCTCTTGCTGGAGAGTCAGCCATATCCGGCATGTACTCCATAGGAGGAGTCTTAGACTCGCAGTTCCAAAGTAGGATACCTGCGAGAGAAAGAGCAAAAATTCTTTGCAGTGAAATCATCAAAATTCTCCTATTTCACCGTCTCGACATGTTTAGAGCCGAGGCCTTTGATAAAGTCAGTCACTGAACCTTCTGAATAATTTGCAGAGTTGGAAGGGATCCAAAGCGCGAATTTGTCGGTAGTGATGTCCGGATGTAAAACCTTACGACCGGTTCTTGGAAGTTTAGCCAGGAAGAACAAAGCTGCAGCTGTGGAAAGTCCAGCCATGAACACTGTAAACTCGAATGTGATCGGAATATAAGCAAACCAAGCGTTGAAACTTTTTCCGGAGATATTGATCGGCCAATCGTATTTATGAGTTAAATACTGCATGGAGAAACCAACAGTGCATCCAAAAATTCCCATGAAGAAGGTTACCCAAGGAAGTCCGGAACGTGGAAGACCCATTGCGTCATCCAGTCCGTGAACAGGATACGGAGTAAAACAATCGAAGTTGGTATAACCCTTATCTTTTGTTTTTTGAGCCGCGTCTATGATCTGAGCAGGAGTATCGAATAATCCGAAAACTCCATGCTCTGTTTCTTCGAAAGTATGGAATTGTTCTTTCTTAGGAGTATACATTAATGATGACCTCCATCTTTATGAGGCATTACTGTTTTCACTTCCGCGATTGCGATTACTGGAAGTAATCTACAGAAGAGAAGGAACATAGTGAAGAAGATACCGAAGGTTCCGAGTAACATCATGAAGTCGTAAACTGTTGGAATGTATTTATCCCAGCTGGAAGGTAAGAAGTCCGCGTGTAATGTCATTACGATCACGAAACGTTCGAACCACATTCCGATGTTTACGATGATGGAAACGATGAACATCACAGGAATGCTGTTTCTAAGTTTTTTAGACCAGAATACCTGAGGAGCGAACACGTTACAGCTGAACATGATGAAGTATGCCCATCCGTAAGGTCCGAATGCTCTGTTTACGAAGGTAAATCCTTCGTATTCGTTTCCGGAATACCAGGCCATGAAGAACTCAGTGGAGTAAGCAAGACCCACGATCAAACCTGTAACCATGATCACTTTGTTCATGTTTTCCAAGTGTTTCATGGTGATATAATCTTTCAGTTGGAAGACTTCCCTTGCGATTACCATCAGAGTAACCACCATCGCGAATCCGGAGAAAATCGCACCGGCAACGAAGTAAGGAGGGAAGATCGTAGTGTGCCATCCAGGAACGATGGAAACCGCGAAGTCGAAGGATACGATCGTGTGCACCGAAAGAACCAGAGGTGTAGACAATGCAGCGAGGATCATCGCAACAGTCTCTAAGTGAGACCATGCTTTGTTAGATCCAACCCATCCGAAGGAAAGAATATCATAAACTTTTCTACGAAGAGGTGTAGTAGCCCTGTCTCTCACGGCCGCGATATCCGGGATCAAACCGATATACCAGAAAACAAGTGAGATACTCAAGTAAGTGGAAACCGCGAAAGTATCCCAGATCAGAGGAGATCTGAAGTTCACCCAAAGAGGTCCTCTTTCATTCGGATACGGGAATAACCAGAACCCCATCCAAGGACGTCCAATGTGGATGATCAAAGTAGATGCAGCAGTTAATACCGCGAAGATGGTCATCGCTTCTGCAGCACGGTTAATACCAGTTCTCCACTCTTGGCGGAACAGATAAAGAACCGCAGAGATCAGAGTTCCAGCGTGACCGATACCGATCCAGAATACGAAGTTTACGATGAAAAATCCCCAACCTACAGGATTGTTAATCCCGAGGATATAAAGACCTTCGTATACCAAGTATCCGATGATACCTAAATCGATTACGGTAATGGTAAGAGCCAGAAGGAAAGCCTTCCACCACAGAGAAGTGGGGAAAGCTTCGACCGGCTTTAGGATATCCTCGGTAACGTCACGGACGGACTTGCCGCCAGTGACTAAGGGTTGGATATCCAGGGCTTCTTTGATTGCGTTAGGTATAGACATAGCGCTTTAATTACTCCGGATTAAGCTCTTACCCTGGTCAGATATGCGACCTGGGGACCGACATTTAAATACTCGAGAACTCGGAAAGATCTAGGATCCGCACTGAGTTTGGAAACCTTAGAAGTTTTATCGTTGGTATTACCGAAGCTGATCGCATCTGCTGCACAGCTTTGCTCGCAAGCACAACGAACTTCTCCGTCTTTAAGAGTTCTGCCTTCGTTCTTGGCATGGATTTTAGCCTCTGCGATTTTGTGAGCGCAGAAGTTACATTTTTCCATAACCCCTCTACCACGAACCGTAACTTCAGGATTGAGTCCGAGATATCTCGGAGTTCTGGATCCTTTTTCGGCTCCGGTATCGTTATACCAGTGTTGAGCCCAGTTATAACGGCGAACTTTGTAAGGACAGTTGTTAGAGCAGTAACGAGTTCCAACGCAACGGTTATAAACCATGTCGTTGATCCCTTCAGAACTATGAACAGTTGCCATAACTGGACAAACAGTCTCACAAGGAGCGTTATCGCACTGTTGGCACATCATAGGTTGGTGAGCGATCTGTAGATCTTCCGGTTTTTCAGGATCACCGATATAGTAACGGTCAATACGAAGCCAATGCATCTCGCGACCCACTCTAACTTCGTCTCTTCCTACTACCGGAATATTGTTCTCTACTTGGCAAGCGATGACGCAAGAACCGCAACCGGTACAAGCAGTCAAATCGATAGCCATACCCCATTTATAACCAGGGTATTCATGCACCGGATTTGCTCCGGTCGCGTAGACCATCTTACCGTCTTTTTTGATTTTAGGAATTTCGGATTCTTTAACTCCGGAAGCTGGATTCTTTTTCCATTCTTCCAAAGAAGTAGATTGAACCAAAGGACGATCTTCGTATCCGAAACCTGGAGATAAAACGTGGTGATGCTGGGTACAAGCAAGCTTGTAGGTTTTTCCAGTCTTCTCTAGAGATATTACAGAAATTCCGGAGAACACTCCGTCTTCTGCCAGAACGTATGCGTTCTTACCTACTTCGTTACCTACTTTACCAGCTGCAGTTCTACCGTAACCAACCGCAATCCCGATCGTATCCTTATGCACTCCAGGTTGAACCTGAGCAGGAAGTTCGATAGAACCTTTGGTAGTTTTAACGGAAACTACATCGTTGGATTGGATCCCTTTCTCTTTTGCTAACGCAGGAGAAATAACAACGTAGTTGTCCCAAGTAACCTTGGTAACAGGATCCGGAAGTTCTTGTAATAGAGAGTTATTGGCTGCTCTACCATCTCCGATGGAGCTTGTCTCATAAAGAGCTAAACGGATTCCAGCTGGATAACCTGCAGGCTTTTTCAGGGCTGCTTTGTTGAAGCCGCGAGTAGCACTTGCAGTTTTTCTGCGGTCCTTAGCTTTTACAGTAGTTCCAACTCTGAGAAGATCTTCCCATTTTTGTTTGGAACCAAGTTTTTTGGTCCAAGAGTTCTTTACGAATTCGTAAAATGATTTTTCTCCACCAAGAGATCCACCTGCGAAAGCGATCAAACTGTCCTCGAAAGAACGAGTGTTGAATAAAGGACGGATCGCAGGTTGTTGGATAGAGAATATTCCCTTAGTTCCTTCTGAATCTCCCCAAGACTCTAAGAAATGAGTAGTGGAAGCCAGATAGTTAGAAGCAAGTGCAGTCTCATCTGCTCTGTCTGCAAGACTTACAGTCAATGCAGCTCTATGAAGAAGGTCCTTCCAAGAATCACCAGCTTGGTAAACCAAGTTAGTATCGTAGAGGAATAGAACTCCTACTTTAGTTTGTTTTAATGCTTCAGTAAGTTTGTTTAAATTACCTGAATAATCAGCTAAACCTTCTTTTTTAGGAGAAGCGTAATCAACAGTCTTACCGTCGTTGTCTAAGGTAGAGTTTAAGAAGTTCACAATGATCTGAAGATCAACAGCTTCTTTGGTAGAAGCAGAAAGACCACCCGCAACAACGAGAGATCTACCTTTGTTTGCCCAAAGAGCTTTTGCTGTTTTACGGATACCTTCTGCACTAACTCCAAGATCTCCCGCGAGGCTTTCTACAGTAGAAGCTCCGGTAACATCTTTGGTGTTTGCCCCTAATTCGCCAAGACCTGCAGCAATTGCAAGAGCCAGTTTGGTCTGGTCGCCAGGACGAATAGGAAGTCTAAGATCTGCGTTAGATCCAGACATAGTAGGAATGGATTCAGCAGCGATGAAGTAATTAAGATCTTTTGCTCCATCTCTTAGGTTTCTGCGTTTAGCAAAATCCTTTTGGTGTTCTTCAGGAGACAACCATCCACCCATAAAATCGCAATCGATGGACAGAATAGTGTTCGCCAATTCGAAATTATAGTTAGGAACAAGTGCCTTTCCATAAGAAGCAGCCTGAGCTTTGGAGATCGCATCTTCTGGAGAAGTGATAGATATCTCTAAATGTTGTCCCCCACCTACTGCTTTTAAGAAGTCAGCGATGATCGCCTTGGTGGAAGGAGAATCAAGAGGTCTTGTTACAATTACAGTGTTACCTTTGTTCTTAGAAAGAGCTTCCTGAACTTTGGAATCCAAAGCGGCCCATTGGATATTCTCCACTTTTCCGCCGGAAACTGCCGCAGGACCTTGTGCTCTATCTGGATCATATAGATCAAAAATAGCAGCTTGTCCGGAAGCGCCAAGAGCACCTTGAGATACAGGGTGATCTTCGTTTCCTTCTAATTTTAGAGGACGGCCATCTTTAGATCTTACTAAGTAACCGGTTCCGTTGAATGCGGTAGCGTAGTAGTATGCTTGTCCGTGTTTTACGAAATCGAAAGTACCTTCGTCAGTTTTCAGATCCACATAAGGAACGATTTTTTCGACAGGCTTGCGTACACAATTTAAGGAAGTCATTGCGACTCCCGCACCCATCAATTTAAGGAAGGTCTTACGATCAAATTCCCCTGACTTAATCCTTGCGATGACTGGATCCGGAGAAGTGAAAAATTCAGAGCGCGCTAGATCCTTCGTTTCTTTTTCGTTATCTTTCAGTTCGAGGGAGAGCCAGTGAGCTTTCTTTTCTTTCTGGAAATTCTTTTTATCCATCTGTTATGCTATCTCCTGATTATCTGTGACAGGTGGAACAGTCGGTAGGAGCGTTATTCTCCCGGTGGCAGTTGATACAGTATCCCATGTTAAGGGATGCTACCTGCTTGACCTTGACCATTTCAGCTACATTGCCGTGGCATTGCGAACAATCCACGCCTCTTGAGATATGGCGAGAGTGATTGAACTGAACATGATCCGGAAGGTCATGGATTTTCACCCACTCGATCGGTTTCTTGTTCGTGTAACTTTCGCTCAAAAATTTTATATCTGGGCTGTTCTTTGCAACAAGCGAGTGACAGTTCATACAAGTTGAAGTATTAGGAACCGTTGCGTGCGCGCTTGTTTCTACACCAGTGTGACAATAACGACAATCTATCTTATTATCACCTGCGTGAATCTTGTGGTTAAAAGGTATAGGCTGATCCGGAGAGTAGCCTACATATTTGGAGGGAGAAAAAATCAGGTAAGCCACTGCTGCAATAGCAATAAGCGGAACCGAAAGTTTCAAAGCTTTCTTATTCATTCGTGAGAAGTCCCGTGGGTTCCAAAATAAGGTTTGGGAACAAGGATTTTGGCTTCGGTTAAAATTGCAAGTAAACGCGTAAAAACGCGATTGGTTTGGCGATTTCTTGCATTTTTATATGAGACTTAGTATCAATTAAATGGATACTATTTTTACTTAATAAGGTCTATTTTAGAAGATAAAAGATCTCGAATACAAAACTAAGTTTATGATAGATATGATCAGAACGATCGTTCTTAACGATAATAAAATTCCTGGCTTTTACTTTCTCATATCATTAAAATATGAATTCAAAAATCTAATTTGGAAAGAATGATGCACCGCGCACTGATCTTATTTCTGGGAATTCCCTTCGCTTTCCTAATAACAATCTCCACTATCGCGAAAGGCCAGACAAAAAAACTTAAAGTAACAAGCTTCAATTCATACTTTTTATATGATGAGATAGGAGACTCACATAAATTCCCTAAAGATAGAAAACATAGAACAGAAGAAGATTTTAATAAGATCAAAAAGATAATTCTCTCAAATCATCCAGACATAATTGGATTCCAAGAAATAGAAAATGAAACCGCACTTCATCATATTACAATAAATGAATATGAATGCACAGCTACAGTTACTCCAGGTTACTCTCAAGAATTAGGGCTTTGTTGGAAGAAGGAACTGGGCAAACCGGTTATTAGTGAATTGGAACAACTTTCTATTCGTCCAGGCCTCAGAAAAGGGTTACTCGCAGAATTCACGATCGATGGCAAAAAAATTTCGGTTGTAGTAGTTCATTTAAAAGCGGGCCATTCTCCAAAAGATAAGAAGGAAAGAAAGGAGCAGATACTTGCACTTAAGGATATCCTACCCTCTTTAGGTAAATTTGTTCTATTAGGAGATTTTAATGAGGTTTTGGAAAGAAGAGTAGATCTTTTGAAAATCCTGCAGAGAAATCTAAAACTTAAGGTAGCGAATTATAAACAAAGATCAGACTGCTGGCAACATACTGATGGTTTTATAGATTATCTGATCACGAATATGGATTGGCAGCAAGGAAGTTTTGTCCAAACCAAGTTTGAATCTGATGATGGTAATTTCGATGGGAATCCAAGCGCAGAAAAAGGTCTTTCCGATCATTGCCCAGTGAGTGCGGAACTGTTGCTGGATAGATAGGGATCTCAAAACCTTCTCAGTAGCAGAATCAAAGTTCCCTTTTCAAAACTTCTATATCTGAATTCAATTCTTGTATAGAAGACTTCATCTTTCCGTTATAAATTCCACGCAATCTAAGCTGAGGATCTAAAAGATATACATGGTCCGAGTGAAGAAAATCATTTTCTGTTAACTTCTTCTTAGCGTCCTCTTTTGGGATGGCTGTGTCCGCATTAAATGAATCTCTTGCCAAAGCATAAATTTCTTTTTGGTTTCCAGTCAGAAGTTTCCATTTTTCGTAGCGGATCTTTCGTTTAGTTCCGTATTCTTTTAGGACATGAGGAGAATCCAGATCAGGCGTAGCGGAAAAGGACAAAATTTGAATAGTTGAATCTGATTCGAATTCCTTCTGTACCAAACTTAAATTGTTTGTGATTGTGGGACAGATCCCTGCACATTTAGTAAAGAAGAAGGAAACCACAGTAATTTTTCCCTTACAGGAACCTTCGGAGACATTTTGATTCTCCTGATCCTTCATTATAAATTTGGAAATCTCTCTTGGCTTAGAAGTTTCTTTATTTTCCCAGACGGGCTGTAGATCTTTTCCAAAATACAGAGGAAGTTTGTCCTTTTGAGGAATGGAGAAGTCCGTAATCTCTTCTGAATATTCTTCTTTTGGATCTTTAGCACAAGCAGCGAAAAGAGAAATGATAACTAAGCTGCAGAATAAAATTTTAGAATAAGATCGTATTTCCATCTTCATTTCCTCGGATTTGGCTGCATAATTTTCCGCCAGTCATTCCGTAAGCTCTTCCCTGGTAGATCACAAAGTTCATGTAGATCTGTCCGTTCTCTCTCCACATCTTTTTCCCGATCACTTTTCCATGATCGAATTTGGCATATGAATATAATGAACCTGAGTTTCTCCATTCCCATTGAGGACCGTGAAACTGACCTTCTGAGTATTCATTATGAAAACGTTTTTTACCATCAGGGAACCAGCCAAGATGAGTTCCGATCTTTTTCCCTGCAGAAAATTCTCTTTCTGCTAAAACTTGGCCGTTAGAATGTACATCTTTTTCAATCCCATCCGGCAAACCATTCTTATAGGAAGTCACACGGACGATTCTCAATTCTTCTGCTTTTGATTCCAAAAGTCCGTAAAACTTTTCTCCTCTATAAAAAACAATCCTTCCATTTCGAGTGATAGAAGGATCAGTGCTTGCGACCCGGGCAGGATCGCAAGCGATTAGAAGAAAACAAATCGAGAGTAAATAGAACTTCAATCTGACCTCTGATTAGTCTACGGAACCTGGAGTTCCCTTGAAGTAACTTCCAATAATATATCCGTTCAAACCTGTATTGTTCTCTACGTGATAGCAGTATGTTGCATCTACAAATTCGGTAGTAGTACAAGAAGTTGTATGAGTGGTAGAATCCAATGTAGGATAAGAACCAGATTGGTTTTTCTTTCCATAAATTGGGAAACCATCCAGCATGATGCCTACCAAATTATCATCATCATTTGTGATTTTATAGGGTTCCGTATGATAATGATATTTTCCAGTATTCTGTGGGTGGCCTTGAGAAGGATCCATTGTGTAATATTCAGTTGCAAAAGAATCTCCAGGAGCTGCCTGGTTATTGAAGATTACGACTCCCAATGTTGTAATTCCAACAGAATCAGTTCCTGCATTGGACTGAGTACAATCAGTGACAGTTGGGGTAGTCGGGATCGTCATAGTAATATTCTGAGAAATAATGGTATTTGGATTCGTATGGAAGCCGCCCGCACTGTCTATCGCCTCGTTATAGCCAGAAGCCACTGAATAATAAGAACTTTTATGTGGAGGTTTATCGTTGGTTGTGATCACATAATTGGAACCAGAGACCGTCACTGTAACACAATGAAAATTGGTTTTCATCCAGCATGGCGCCTCCGCAGCGATACTAGTAACGCAGGTAGGACCTCCAAAACCCAGATCATCCGTTGCATCATTCACTGCCCCAGGACAGGAAGAATTGTCCGTAAGAGTTGTAGGCATTGTAGTGGTAGATGTAGGCGTACATTGAGAAGCGGATAATAAAACCGCAGCGGAAGAAAGATCAGTTCCTCCGGAGCTATCGCAGTTCCAAACAAAAGCCGTAACAGCAATCAATAGAATAGATCGTAAACGAAGCATAATTACTCCAAACTTATTAGTTTAGAATAATTTACGAAATCTTTTGGATGAATTCGACCGCCCCAATCGGCTCGAACCATATTTTTAAGAATTTAGGCAGAACCTACTTTGGAAATTTCTTCCAGATACTGGGTTGGTGTCTTTCCTGTGACTTTTTTAAAGGAAGTATTAAAAGTTGATTTGGAATTGAACCCATACTCAAGGGCTAATCTCAAAAAATTAGCACGTTCTTCTGAAATATTTTCCAAAGCAGAGATGATATCTTTGATCCTATACTCATTTACAAAATTATAGAAATTTGTTTCCAACGTTTCGCTTAATATTTGTGTTATATAGAACCTAGGAATATCCGTATTTTCGGAAAGTAGATCGATAGAAAACTCTGAATCTTTATATGGTTTTTCAGATTCCATATAATTTCGGATCTTAGAAAGATATTCAGGGATCATATCTTCTCTCAGTCCAGACTTTTCATATTTTTTACGATCTTCTTCTATATCCTCTACTTCTTTTGAAGTTTTTTCCTTAAATGCATGCAACTCTCTATGAGTATAAACTACAGTTTGCCTAACACCAAACCAACAAAAGAACACAGAAAATACCAGAACTGCGGCTCCTCTGATTAACCTAGGTTCGTAAGCCTCAGGAGGAAGATCCGTTAACAGTAAACCTTCTAATAAAAAATGAACTCCTGTGGATATTACAAATAGTATGAGACTCCAATACATCCATCGTAAATCCTTAATACTGTCTATATTAGAAAAATGATTTACCATATTTTTCCTATGTCTGTTTAAAAGTAGAAATACCCAAACAGAATACACAAGCATAGAAGTGACGAGCAGCCCGCCATTAGGATGAAATCCTCTACTTGGTCTATGCCAATCATGAGGATAAAACTCTTCTTCCGGAGGTTGAAAGAAGAATAATCTGGCTAAAAGTATACATTGTAAGATTAAAAAAGGAACAAAATGAAGAAGGTCCGTTTTTATGAAACTTCTGCCTTCTGTTGTTAGATTTTGAATATAAAGTAATAATAATGGACCATAGGTATAAGGAAAGAGGATAGAAAAATCTAAAAATTCAGGGCCCCAGTCAAATCTATGGACAAGCAAATGTCCAAGATGAGGAGCCGAAAGAAAGATTATGAATACAGAATAAATAGAATCAAAAGAATATCTAGGTCTTTTGGTAAAGATCAGAAATGCTGAAAAAACGCAGATCGTAAATGAGATAATCGGGATCGCAGGAACCATGACTAAATTTGACCCGGAAAATCCCCCGGTTTGGTTCTCCATCTTCTATGTACCCAAAAATATTGTTCAGGATACAACTTCACTTCTTCTTCTAATGCTTTAGTCCAAACTTCAGTGTAATGGCGGATTGCAGCTTCTCTATCAGAGAACGCAGACTTATCTACAAAGCCAAGGTCCTTGACTCGGACCATAACCTTTCCACCTTCTCCGCATAAAACTGAATATAATAACATTTTTGCGCCAGTCAGATACGCCATCAACGCAGGACCTTGGTATGTAGAAGCTTTTCGATTGAAGAAGTCCACAAAGATCCCGACCTTACCTGCATTCTGGTCAGAACCAAATCCTACCCAATATCCTTGTTTTAACATTTTAGTAACTTGGCTAGATTCTTCTGTGGAAACTAATTTGATCCCATTCTTACTTCTTAATTTATGAATGAGTCTATTCACATAAGGGTTTCGGACTTTTTTATAGATCCCTCCTCCCTTCATTCTGATTCCCATGAATTGTACAAGAATTTCCCAGGTACCAAAATGCCCCGAGATCAGAACAACTCCTACTCCATCTTGGATCGTTTTTTGTTCGATAGCCAAAGACTCTGCATCATAAACAAGATACTTATCCATCCATTTACGACTTAAACGAGGAGCAAATAAGGTACCTGCGAGAAGATCACCTATATGAAGAAAACTTTTCCATACGAGTTCCTTCTTCTTTTCTTCCGAATAATCAGGAAACGCATATGAAATATTATCGTAAGCGATCTTACGATGTTTTTTAGCGATTGGATAAAGAAGACGTACCAAAAATCTTCCGTAAACTAAACAGGCTCGATAAGGAAGAATTCTAAACGGTAGATAAAATAAGTATAAAAAGATATAGGGAATAATATAGCGAACCAAGGTAGATCCAATTCTTGTTTTTCGAACATAAGGACTCGGTCCTTGTTCTTTGACAAGCAAAAAGACCTCAGTTCATTTGGTATAGAATCTCGAATATAATCTGTGTTCCCAATTTTAAATTCTCCAAACTAATACTTTCATTTTTAGCATGAAGCATAGTAAGTTCTTTTTCATTCAGAAGAACTGGAATTAACCCGTAACATTCCATACCAATCTGACGAAAATATGCATTATCCGTTTTACCTGGAGAAATAAAAGGAGCAGCAACACTCCCAGGAATTTTATGAGTCGCGACAGCAGCAATCGTTTGGAAAAGAATAGAATCCAATTTAGATTTATCAGAACTAACTGTAGATGCCGGTTCCACTTCCACTTCATATTTTTCTGCGATCTTTTGGATCTCTTTCAAATATTCTAAAGGATCGAATCCAGGAAGAAGTCTCACATCTAGTTTCGCTTCTGCCAAGGAAGAAAGTACATTATGACCCTTACCCTCTTCCGTTTTTAGACCTGAAACTGCCTTTGTATTTTTAGTAATGGCACTCAATTGTCTACTGCCTCGAATTGGACCGTATAATAATCTTCTTAAAACCGGAATATTTGAATTTTTTAATATAAATGATTTAGGAAAGGAACTAATATTCCCTAATTGATAAAAAAATCCTTGGGTTTCCTCAGAGATACGAATATCCGTATCGTATTCCAAAACTTCTGTTAAAAATTTTAAAAGCCTGAGACTAGGATAATTTTGGCTAGGAGTACTACCGTGCCCTTGGTCTCCTTTGGCTCTTACATTCAACCAAAGATTTCCTTTTTCTGAATATTGTATATTGAAGATGGTACTTCCAGGAATGGCAACATCCTTGGTACCAAAACTTCCTTCGTTCAACATATATCCATAACCTTTGAACAATTCCGGATGAGATTTTAGTAAAAATCTGGCTCCCCTTTCACTTCCGGATTCTTCATCCGCCATACTTAAGAACATTATTTTTCTTTTAAGTGGGACCACAGATCTTTTGAGCTCCAAAAAGGAAACGATCTGCATTGCAATGAGACCCTTACAATCCAAGGCTCCTCGTCCGTGGATCCTACCTTCTTTGATATTCCCCGCAAAAGGATCTTCCACCCATTCTTTAGGGTCCGCTTCTACTACATCCAAATGATTCCCTAGAATTAAACCTTTTTCGGAACTAGGAACACTCGGCTCAAGCTCAGCAATCAGATTCACTCTATCTGGAAATCCTGGCTCGGAGATAAGTTTAGTCTTAATACCTTCTCTTTCGAAAATGGATCTAATATATTCTGCGACTTGTTTTTCGTTTCCTCGAACAGATTTGATCCGGATCAGATCTGTGAGAATTTTAATCGCCTCTGTTTCTCTCTTATCCCAAGAAAGGATATGATTCTCTTCTTTAAGAGGAGTGTTTTTTATAGGAGATGTTACGCATTGAAATAAGAATAAGACCGAACAAAGGAATAGAAATGTGCGAGAAACAAACATTCGCCATTTCTAAAGTATAAGCGAAGAATCGTCCAGAAATTTAGAAGAAAAGGGAAAAGTAGCCCCAGGAGGACCCTGGGACCAAAACCAAACCAGGCTCATAACAAAGCCTACTTAAGAATTCGGTGGGTTTACAAAATTTCCCTTAAACTTTTTTAATATTTTTTAAAAAAATCAGCAGGTTATTTTCCTGAAATTTCTTTTCCAGGTTTAAATCTGATCTTTCCTAAATACACCTTGGTAGTTAAAGAATCTCTTTTAGATTTTAAGAAAAAACCAAACTCAGGAGTGGCCACCTTATAACTCTGATACTCCGCGAAAATGTCCAAATCCACTCGATTCGCAGTGAACTCATCAAAATGAGGCAGATATTTTTCAGAGATAAGTATCATTCTTTCTCCATCCTTCTGTAAAGCCTCAAAGAGGACTTCAGGATCGAATAAAGTTCTAGTGATACGTTTAGAATAAAACGCATAAGATCTTTTAGAAGCAGGAACACCGAACATCAAAAACTTTTCTTTTCCAGGTTCTGCTTCTTGGATAATCTCCCCTACTTCTTTGGATGGTTGGTAAGAAACTAGCAATGGATAAGCATACAAACTTACCAAAGTAAAGAAGAAGGAGACAGATACAACCAAGGTCCCAAGTACCGCGTCTATTTTGAAATACAACAGAACGATCGCTGCAATTCCTAAATAAATCGCCACCCAAACATAATAGGAAACTGGAACATCCATAACCAGGATCGGAAATAAGATCGCAGCAAATACGAATCCCAAACTAGTCAGATAAACTAAAATTCTACCTATAAAAGAAAGAGATCCTTCTGGACTTTCAATAAGCTTTAGTAAAAATCCTGAGCCCACAACTGCTCCCGCAGGTAAGCACCAGTAAATATACTGAGGCAATTGGTATTTGGAAAAACTGATCAGGAATAAAAATAAAAATAACCAGAAAGCAGGTACAAAATCCCCGTCTTTCCATTCATTTTTTCGAATATTCGAAAATAAACTTTTACCCTTCTCTTTTATAAATCCAACCAAATTGGATCCTATCCAAGCAAGGAAAGGCAATATGAATATTCCAAATGCCCAAGAGAAGTTCGAGTAGAAAAATAGAGGATTGAATTTTTGGTCGTACATCTTGATGTAAAAACGACCAAAAGATTGGACCCAAAGAAAGAAATAAGGCCCGTAAGTATTAAATTCTAAATACAAAGGAATGGACCATAAGAATGGAGGAAGTAATGCTAAAATTCCTCCTGGAAAAAGTTTCATTCCTAAAAGCCTTTTCCAATCCCTTCTAAAAAGAATATCTCCGCCAATTCCAATACCAGGGATTACAACCGCGATCGGCCCTTTAGTTACAAAGCCAAGCCCCATAGCGAGGTACATCGCGTAATAATAGGCGGGATTTTTTTTAGTTCCCAAATAATAAAATGCGAATACTAAAATGATATAAGGAGTTACATATACATCTATTTTAGGATCCACCACCATCGCATATAATCCAGGAGACAAAGCGTATAAAAATACAGAGATCCAGGCACGTTTTACATTTCCTGAATATAATTTGGTGATAGTAAACACTCCCCAAAGAGATAGAAGTGTCATCAGGATTGCAGGCAAACGGAATGCGTAATTATTCTGGCCGAAAATCGTAAAAGAAGAACTGATCTTCCAGAAAGTGAGGATCGGTTTATCCAGGTATCTTCTTCCATTGTCTCTGATAAAAAACCAATTTCCGCTATCCGTCATTTCTCTTCCGATCTCAGCATATTGGGAAGAATCTATATCAATTACATCTAAAGGAAACGTCAGAAATAATGGCAGAACAGCTACTACTAAAAGAAACAGAGTAGACCATTTCAAAAATGGAATGTTTTTCCTATCTTGAACGAAATTCATATTTTTATAATACTCCAAACTTAATAGAAAAACGAAGGATCAATCCATGAGTCCGGATTCCATGAGGCATCTGGTAAATCCGGTACATGTTTTTTCGGACTCGTAACAAGGCATTGCGTATCCTTGTTCTCTTAAACATCCGGATTCACATTCAATCTGCATGAAACTTTTCTGAGATGCTTCCATAGGTCCCTTGGATTGGAATTGTTTCTCCACACAAGAGGTGAAAAATCCGCAGATCTCTTGGCATTTTTGCTGGTAGGGATCTTTACAATCGGTGATCCCGATCGTAATAAAAGAAAATAAGAATAAGGTCGAAAAAAGGGACAGCCTCATTCCAGCTAGGTTATTCGATACGGATCTAAGGTCAACTTTTTGCGGCGAGCATTCCGCATGCCCCGTTGATGTCTTTTCCAGGGGATCTTCTGTTCAAGATAGGAACTCCAGCAGGTTCTAAATGGCGTAAAAACTCATCTATCTCCTGATCGGTGGGTCTTCTCCAGCCGAAGAACTCAGTGTTCAAAGGGATTACGTTTATTTTACAATCCAGTCTTCTTGCGATCTTCACTAATTTTTTAGCGTCTTCGGCACTCATGTTCACACCAGGGATCATCACATATTCGAATGTGATCCTACGCTTTAGAACTTTGGTATACTCTAGGGCAGCATCTATAAGTTCAGGAAGTGCAAACTTCTCTTCTATATCCATGATCTCTTTTCTTCCATTCGGATCAGGATGATTGAGAGAGATCGCAAGATTATAAGGTTCTTTATTTTCTATAAATCTGCGAATACCATTCACTACCCCAGAAGTGGAGATAGTAATTCTTTTGGCGCCCATTCCCAAGGCTTCCCCATCATGAAGAAGTTTTGCTGCACGCATTACATTAAAGTAATTATGCATAGGCTCGCCCATTCCCATGAACACTATGTTCGTTGCCCTGTCGCCTACGATCTTTTCTACCTGAAGGATCTGGTCTATGATCTCTCCCGCTTTTAAATTTCCCATATAAGGAAGTTTAGCAGTGGCACAGAATTTACAATTTAAGGTACAACCTATTTGAGAAGAAATACAGATCGTCTTTCTTCCACCGTCGCCGGATGGGATCCATACTGATTCGAATTCTTTCCCACTTCCAGGAACAGATTCGAATGTGAATTTTTGAGTTCCATCCACTGATTTTAAATGTTTAGCAACACTGATAGAGGATAAGCTAAACTTCTCTTTTAATTTTTCCTTTAAATCCTTACCGATCGTGGAAAATTCTTCCCAGGACTCGTAACGATTCGCGTATAATCCATTATAAATTTGTTTAGCTCTAAAAGGTTTTTCACCCAGTTCCGAAATGATCTGAGTAAGTTCTTCCAAGGTATGACCCTTAACAGGGATTTTTCCATCCCCATTCTCCTGGATCTCAGTATTCGGAATGGTTTCGTTCACTTGCAGGAATCCTTATATTCTTTTTCTGCATCCGCATACCCTAGATCCCAGGCCTTTTTGTAATCCTTGCAGGACTCGGCCTTTCTTTTCAGAGCGGCATATCCCAAACCACGATTAAAATAAGAAACTGAATCTTCTGGCAGAGTTTCCAAAACCTTAGAATAAGAAGCCACGCTCTCTTTGTATCTTCCAGATGCGTAATTTGCAAAAGCTAAAGCAAAAACAGCTCTCATATATTTAGGAGCCAAATCCACGGATTTTTTAGCGTCCACCAGACCTTCTTTCGGTTTTCCTAATATACTCAACTGGATCGCTCTTTCTGCAAATGCATAAGATTTGTTCAGGCCAGAATCTATGGCGAGGTTCATATCTTCTAAACCTTCTTCCTTTCTTTCCAAACCAAAACGGCTCAATCCTCTGTAAAATAATGCATCTAAATTGGTTTCGTCCAGAGAATATGCAGAATCAAAATCCGTCTCTGACTCAGCGTATCTATTCAGATAATATTTGCTCAAAGCCCGATTATAAAATGCGGAAGAATTTTTAGGATTCACTGCAAGATAACGATCATATTGGGAAATTGCATTATCATACTCAGCAGCATTATAAGAATCTAAACCTTGTTGGAATAATTCCTTCAATTCTTGGTCAGTAAGAGTTTCAGTAGGAGAATTACGACTTGCTGATTCCTTCTCCAATTGGTCCAGAAAAGAACTGATAGTAGCTGTGATCCAAAAAAACACCGCATTAGGAGTTTCAGTTTTTACTTCCTGTTCTTCTGGTTTTACAGTAGAACTTGTTTTTTCAGGTTCTTCAGAAGAAACAGTCTCTGGAGAAAAGATCTGAAATCCAGCCAGAATCAAACCAACGACCAGGAAAATACCCAATACTTTCTGCATATGATTTGTATGACCGGATTTTAAAAGGAATACCAGCTTTTTTCCGGTTAGGAAACAGCAGAATCCGAATGTTCGGAAATAACTTTCCCGTCTTCCAAGATCATTCTGATCAGTCTAGTCATCTCCACAGAATATTCCACGTTTAAGTGTTTAGTCACACCCTCACAGAAACCATTTATGATCAGAAGTTTTGCATCGTCCTCTGAAAGTCCTCTGGATTGAAGATAGAATAATTGCTCCTCATCTATACGAGAAACAGTCGCCTCGTAGTTCAAGGTTCCATTCTGCCCACTCACATCATTATAAGGATAAGCATGTGACTGAGAACGATCATCCATCATAAGACCATCACATTTTACATGGCTATATGCGTTAGAAGAACCTGTGGTGAATTTTACCAAACCTCTATAAGAGTTGATCCCACCATCTAAAGAAACACCTTTTGCAAGAATATTACTACGAGTGTTTTTACCTACATGGATGATCCTTGCACCTGTATCTTGGATCTGACTAGAGCCAGCAAAAGCCAAGGATAGAATATCACCTGTAGAATTATCACCTTGTAAAACGATACCAGGATACTTGATAGTGTTAGCGCCAATATTCACATCTGTCCAAGTGATATGAGCGGCTTCATGACAAAGACCACGTTTGACGGTCCAGTTATACATATTCTTTTTCCAGTTCTGGATAGTAGTGTAGAATATTTTAGAATTCTTATGAGCGATCAGCTCCACCACTGCAGTATGGAAATTTGTGCCCTTGTCTTGCACAGAAGAACATCCTTCCGAATATTCTAACTCTGCTCCATCTTCTGCGATCAAAAGAGTTCTTTCATATTGGCCAGAAGAAGCAGCGCTTACTTTAAAATAAGCCTGCAAAGGCATAGGAGTTTTAACACCTTTCGGAACGTAAGCGAAAGATCCTCCCGAAAATACTGCAGAGTTTAATGCGGAAAATTTATTGTCCCCGATAGAAACAACAGATCCGATATATTTGCGAACGATATCTGGATATTCACGGATCGCAGTATCGATATCACAGAAAATAATTCCTAGATCAGTAAGTTCTTTTTTAACGTTAGCGTAAACAGTTTCAGAATCTTCCATAGCTTCGATCCCAGCCAGGTATTTTCTTTCGTGTTCAGGGATCCCAAGTCTTTCAAAACTTTTTAATACTTCAGGATCTACTTCGTCCCAGGATTTTTTCTTTTTATGATTCGCGCCTATATAATGCACATACTCGTCTATATCCACGTTGAAGTTAGGAAAAAATCCCCAACTAGGCATAGGTTTACTTTCATAAACTTTAAATGCCTCTAGACGGAATTCAGTCAGCCAAGCTGGCTCATTTTTAATGTGGGAGATGGACTCTACTACTTTGCGTGTAAGTCCTTTGGGAAAATTATCCGCACGATAATATCTATCTTCGTCGGAAATGATCTCAAGTGCTTGTGCCATAATATTCTTCTCCCATATCTTAGACTTTTAAAAGAAAAGATGCAATACTTTCCGAAGTCTTAAGTGCGAGTTTTGCCCGAATCAGGGCCATATAACAAGATTTTAGGGGTACCGGTAGGTGACCAGGAGAAATTAGAAAGGAGAATCCGGCCCTAAGACCGGATTTCCGTAAGAATGGATTAGTTTACCGCAGAGAAGTATTCTTTGGATTTTTCTGGATCCGCTTTCATTGTTTTCTTTCCTTCGTCCCAGTTTGCAGGGCAAACTTCGCCGTGTTTTTCAACGTATTGGAAAGCTTTTACCAAACGGATTGCTTCATCAATGTTTCTTCCTACAGGAAGATCGTTGATGGTAGACTGACGGATTACTCCAGCTGGATCGATGATGAAGGTTCCTCTCAAAGCCATTCCGCCTTCTAAAAGAACTCCGTAATCTCTTGCGATTGACTTTGTTATGTCAGCAACTAGAGGATACTTGATATCTCCTAATCCGCCTTGTTTACGAGGAGTGTTCTTCCATGCAAGGTGAGTAAAAGCGCTGTCTACGGAAACTCCCAGAACTTCCGCTCCGATTTTTTTGAAGTCGTCTAGTTTTGCATCATACTCGATGATTTCAGTAGGACAAACGAAAGTGAAGTCGAGGGGCCAGAAGAATAGAACAACCCACTTTCCTTTATAGTCGGAAAGTTTGATTTCCTTGATTTGCTGGCCAATAACGGCTTCTGCTTTAAAGTCCGGTGCGAGTGAAGTAACTTGAGGCATTTTGCTCTCTCCTATTTAGAATCATTCTAAATTTAGACAGCCAGGATGGAAAGCAGTTTTTCTTTTTTAGGAAATAAGAGAATTTTTTTCCAGAGAAACTTCTCTGCCAAATTTTCAGCCTTTGGCCATTAAGTATTTCTCCATAAACTCAGTGATATCCTTGATGTTCCGATTGATCATCTTTCTGAGTTCAGGAGGAATATTTTGCGATTTGATCACGCGATAATAGTTCAAAGCATTCTTCAACATTTTGCGGCGGGCAAATTCCTGTGCCTTGATCAGCATTGGTTTATACTTATAATATGAGTATTCCATAATACTGTAATTCTTAGAAAGTTTGAATGAGTGGGGTATCTTTCCAAAATCATAGGTCAAGGTTAAGAAGGGAGCATCATCCACTTCCGGAGGTTTTAACTCCAGAATACCATGGATCATTTTAGGCTCGTCGTCCCCGCCTCCGCTCTGGCTTTCCGGCCTATCTTGGTCTAGAGGTTCGAGACCTCCATCCAGTACTTCTATTTCAGGAGCTTCTTCAGCATTTGGAACAGGAGAAGGTGCTGATCCAGCAGGCGCCGGCGCGGCACCCGGTCCTGCAAGTGGAGGAATATCAGGTGTGAATTCTTCGTGTTTAGTTTCATCAACAGGATCAGGAAGATCGATCTTAGGTAATTCAATCGGACCTGGCGCAGGAGCAGCTTCTCCACTTGGAGCTGGAGCTTGAGGAGTTCCTTCAGGTTCACCTCGGAGAACTTTATCTTCCGGATCAGGTAAACGGATCGGAACTAAATCTAATTGAGGAAGAACAGGTGCAGCATAACCTGGGATCTGATCTGAAAGAGGGTATTCAGGTCTTGGCCAATCCTGAGGTAAAGGTTCTTCTAATCCTTGCTCTTCTCTTTCTTGGCGTTTTTCTTCCGCCTTCTTCTTTAGATAATCATCTCTCTCTTGGAAAAGATCTTCTTTTCTTCTATCGTCTTCTCCCCTTCTATCTTTGCGAGAGCCGTCTCCTTCTCTTCTCTCTCCTTGAGAGCGACGATCTTCTCCTGTCCTTCTATCAACAAGAGGAAGGTCTTTAAATTTATCCCATTCATCCGAGAAGAATGTATCTTCAGGAAGATCCATCTCATTCGGATCAAGGTGTTCTGGGTCCTTGGGCTTCGGAGAAGGTTCCGAAGGTGCAAAATCTTGCGGACCTACAGGGCCTGCTCCATCACTTGGAGGAGAAGCTCCTGGACCAGGAGGAAATCCCCCTGGAGATGAAGGAGCTCCTGCAGAATAAGAAATAGGAGCTCCAGGTGGTGGCGGTGGCATCGGCCCTGAAGAAGGAGCATAAGAAATAATTTGATAAGATACCGGCCCTGGTGGTAATTCAGCAGGAAGTTTTGGCGCCTCTGTTCCTGGAGGAGCCTGGATCTGGATAGGATTTGCAAATCCTTGGGAGAGACTGCCACCTAAAGCCTGGCTAATATCCTTGATCGCTTTAACAAGATCTCCCATCGGAATAGGAGGTCCTGAATAATTAGGATCATCAGGAGTATAGGTCTCTTCCTCTGGAGGAGTGTTGATATGATCTTCTATTGCTTGGATATTATTATCAATTTTTTCATTAATATCCGAATCAGGAATTCTAGCGTTAGTCCTCTTTAAGATCTCCAACGCACCTAAGAAATTTTCTTTATCTACTAATGCTTCTGAATGTAAAAGTGGTCTTCTATGATGTGCATACCGAGAGTTATTCCGAATGATATCATCGGTTGCATGAGGAAGTTGTAATTTATCCTTCTTCTTTAGTCCTGGATAATTAGGTTTTTCTCCACCAGCTGGAGGAGGACTCCATTCTTGGTCTGGCTTCTGGGCTTCAGGTTGCCCGCTGCCTCTTTGTTGCGGAGAAGAAGAGGAAGAAGGACCAGAATCTTGGTCACCTACGTTGACTAATTTTCCTCTGTCGGCGGGAGAAGGACCTCCTCCACCGGAGCCGCCCGACCCAGGACCGCCGCCTCCACCTGAACTTCCACCACCCGGAGAAGGCGCAGAACTTCCGGAAGATCTATTCGGATCTCTGAATAAAGTGTATGCTCCTGCTCCCGCAGAAAGAAGTCCTAATAATAAAAGAAGTGCAGTCATCTAGAAGATTCTTATCTATTATTTTCGACAGAGTATTACGTCGTTCTTAAACAGCAATCAGTAGCTTTTTCGGATTGACACCATGAATGTTAAGTAATAACTTGACATATATGAAATCAACGGTTCGGGAAAACCTGAGCTTCGGGTCCAGTCCTGACAATCCGGACGGTCTTCAATTAAAGATCACCTTTGATGAGGACACAAAAACCGCTTACGGTGACTATACGGTTCCTGAAAAGTTCCAAGGGTCTCCAGACGTGATCCATCCCGGAATCATCGCTACTATTTTGGACGAAATCATGGCCAAAATCAATGAGGCGATGAATTTTAAAACAACAACTGGCGAGTTAACGATCCGTTTCTTACAACCAGCGCAAGTAAATCAACCTTTGCATTTACGTGGCTGGTTCGTCAAAAAGAACAAAAAAGTGATCGAAAACAGAGCCGAAATTGAGAACGAGATCGGTAAAATCGTTGCCCGCGGTAAGGGCAAATACATCGAACTCGATTCCTGATCCAATACGGAATTATAAAACCCGCCGATGTGGTGGAATTGGTAGACGCACTGGATTCAAAATCCAGCGAGGGCAACCTCGTGTCGGTTCGACTCCGACCGTCGGCAGGGTTATTTACCTACAGAAGCAATCGCTTCTTCAAACGTATCCTTCTCTACTTGATCAATTGCTTCTAAGATCAAATTCATTTCTTCTCTAGTCATTCCAGAAAACAGTTCTTCTCCTTTCGTGAGAATACCTGCACCGAGCATAATACCTTCTACTTCTTCCTGAGTATAAGTTTTTGGCTTGGACTTCATTGTTTTAACAACAGCGTCCATGAGTTGTTTGATCTTAGAAAGAAGTTCCTTATCCGAAAGTGTTGTGAATAATTTTAAGATGTCTTCTCTGAATTCGTCCGCATCTTTTTTAGAAACGGAAGCAAGCACTTGATTGAAGATAGATTTGTTTTGTAGGTCCTTCCCTTCTTTTAATAATTCTTTTGCTTTGGAAAACATGATCTCTTCGAATCTATGAGCAGTTACATAAGAATGTAACGCTGCAAATCCTGCTTGGAATGCTGATCTTAAATGGCGGCCCAGTTTGAATACTGCCATACTCAATGATCCCAAAAGACCAAATACTTTTGGAGGAGAATGAACAAATCCAGCCAGGGATTCAAATGCACCGTCTAATTTTTTTCTGCCCTCGTATTCCGGATATAATAGTTCCAGAAAGTAATGTACAAGAAGTTCTACCTTTTCCTCTGGAATAGATTCAAACTTTGGATACCTTGAAAGATTGTTTTTAGAATATCTTCTTTGGATGGCTTCTCTATAAGCGCTTATCAATTTAGGAAATTCCGGTTCTTCTAATAGCGATCCCATACTCGGATAATTATTAAGAAGGTCCGCTTATTCGGAAATTGTTTTTTTCGCACAGAGGCACAGAGTTTAAAAGAGACACAGGGATGTTTTCACACAGAGACACAAAGCCACGGAGGATGTATGAACTCCAACAGAATCTAAAAACCCTTTGTGTCTTTTGTGCCTACCTTCTCCATTCTAAACGGACCAGCTCATACTTCGCGGAATTTGCCTCTGCGAGAGCCGCTTTAAGATAAGGCAAAACCCAAGGTTTTGTATCCTCTAGGAAAGTGTCTTTATAATTCCAATTGTCTTGGAACATTCTTTTATAATATTCCTTTGGATCTACTGTTACTATAAACTCGACTCGTTTGAGTTTTGAAAATTCTTCTTTGGATAAACTTTCACGAAGAAGGACAGATTCTCCAGGAGAAAGTCTTGTATCAAAGATTTCTTTCTGTAATTCCAGGTCCAACATCCAACCTAAAGTTTTTTCCGAGATCTTCTTTCTTTCTCCAGTAACAAACTCAGTCCAAACTTCTAAGTATACTTTTGGAACAGAATAACTTGGGAATAGATGTCCTACTCCAGAGTTTTTGAGTTCAGAAATAATTTCGGCTCCTTCTTCTTTTGCTAAAACTTGCAAAGAAGTTTGGACTCCTTGTTTTACCATTTCTGGGTCAGAGATACCTTTCCATTCATGTTTTCTATCAGGCATATGACAGTTCTGGCATTGAACATTTGATTTTGCAAATTCGGACCTTCTCCATTGTCCGTATGTATCCATCAGAAATTTTCCGTTTACCTGTTTTGCAGTCTCCGGAGATTGATGGCAATTTTTACAAAATTCTGATTCTTCGAATTCTTTTTGCGGGATAAAACCCTCGTGTGGAATATTCGAATTTTGAAATATTCTATTTTTATTACCGTCCTTTGGAAATGGTCCGTATACTTTCCCTTTTCTAAGATGGCAACTTGCACATTGGACTCCATTTTCTTCAGAGCCTGATTTCCAAGCGGAGTCGGAGACTTCTCCCCAACCTAAACGTGTGAGTAATAAATTTTTGGTTTCTGGGTTTGGACTATGGCAGTTCATACAATTTTCGGATCCATGTTTTCCAATCCGAGGTAATTGCCAAAGAAAGCCCGGGCCAATGGCCCGGGAGTGAAGAGTCGACTTCCAGGAACCGAACTGTTGTAAATGGCAACTCCCGCAAGAGGCCGGGTTCGGATCAACTGTAAGCGAGCCTTGGGATTCGAGGGGGAATGCCCAATGCCGTTGGTGAAACCCTTCTTCCTTACAAAATAATAAGAAGAAGGCAGCCGCAAAAATTACGGCAGAAAGGATAAAGGGAATTATCCTCCGCAAGGATTTCCCCCACC